>JABDDJ010000067.1:0-107 GCA_013287645.1 Chlamydiota bacterium
TTTTAAATATGTCTTCCGTTTTGAGTGTTGCATGAAGTGCTTCACTACTCTCTAATTTTTCTTGAATACCTTCTACTTCATCCGAATAACTGGGGGCTTCTTTTTTC
>JABDDJ010000067.1:117-9151 GCA_013287645.1 Chlamydiota bacterium
TCTTTTTTCAGCATCACAAAATTTAACTCATTCAAGTTGCGTCGATTCTTACTATCGGTTGCTAGCAAATGCTGATCCTGTATGCGTCGGATTAAACGCATTGCTTGAGGATTGCTATGGATGACACTATATTGATTCTTACTTTCGATGAGCTCGCCGTTGATTAGGCCTATCTGTGCGACAATACTTTTAAATTCTTCAGAATGTTGCCACTCTTCAAGTTCTTTGGCCGATAGTCCATTTTTAGAGCGATCGCTTTGATGGATGGCACCTCGGTTTGTAAAAACAACGGCTGTATGGGCATCACTACCCTTTGATTCAACCAACTGTTTGCTGTATTTTTTAGCATCCTCCCCGGAAATAACGCGGTAGTCTTTAGCTCCTGTTTGTTTATTGAAAACCGCTAAGAAAAAATTGGCTGGTTTCATATCATCGCCCGGAGCTTTCGTCTGAATGGTTTTAGAATAGTTTGGTAGTAGGTATAAGTTATGTGAAAATAGATCGGTTTTTAAAACTTGATTTGCTTGAAATTCCTCTTCGACTGTTAGGAAGGTATTAGAACCTATTTTCCATTTTTGGTTGGCATAGTCTATCTCGTTTTCTGGAGATTTAGAAATAGCGACCATATTCATTTGATGCTGTTCTTGAAGCACTTGTTGTTGCTGTTCAGCTTCTTGAGTCTGTTCCTGATGTTGCTGTTGGAAGCTCATAGCGGATAGGTTTTGCATAGCTCCTGTTTCTATTTCAGATACTTTGCGTTTTGCCTGTGCAATAGCTCTTTGAATGCGATTATTTGCTTCGGGATGATCTTCTAGGGATATGTTTGCCGCTTTAGCAAAGTCTCCTGCATGCTTCATCAAGACTTTTTCGGTATCTTCAAGAGTCATAGAAGTGCCATATTTAAGCGTTGGGTCGTTTCCAGTATCTATTTCATATGCTTTGCGATGCTCAGGGTATTGTTCAGGGTGTGGTCCAACAATCTCTTCTACAAGAGAGCGGATCACCATTTCAATATCTTGAATGGCTCGCATTTTGATGGCTTCTTTTTCGACTTCGAGTTCTTTAGAAATTCCCCAAAGCATGCCTGATTCAGCTGATGCTTCTTTAAATTTTTCGTTGAGTAATTCTCTCATCTTAGTAGAGCCTACCCAAATTAGCCCTTGAGATGTCTCTGGATTGACAGGATTCGCTAAAAATTGACGTTCTCTCATGATGCCTTGTACTGTGGAAGAGAGAGGGGTATTTTCGCTAAGAGTAAAGAGCATGACCGCATCAGGCTCTAGTGACAAATCTGTTCCAGTGGTCATTTCCGGACCGTAGATCTTGAAGAAGCGCTTATCGCTTAGTCCTAATTTCTTCA
Organism: Chlamydiota bacterium; assembly: GCA_013287645.1. GTDB lineage: Bacteria > Chlamydiota > Chlamydiia > Chlamydiales > JABDDJ01 > JABDDJ01. Next base: position 1,478 of record JABDDJ010000067.1, read on the forward strand.
GGGCCTGTTTGACATCACTCCCTTCAATTAAAACATCGGATTGACCTTTTCGGACGATATAGAGCCGTTTTTCGAGTACGTCGCCAATTCGCTCTTCTCGAGAGATGACAGCACCCTCATAATTTAATTGATGATCATCGCTAAATTTGAGGAGAGCCTCTGCCCAGTCATTGGAAGAAGCATCTTTACACATTCCTCCGATATTAATGATTCCATCGACGCGGCTAAAATCAACTTTGCTGGCATAGAGGTCTTCGAAGAATTGTTTTGGAGTTGATTCGTCGATCCAATGAGTATTTTTATTATGTGGAAGAAGCGCGCGTTGGACAACATCGGCCATGAAAGCGGGAGCAGTGATAAATAGGTCTGCATTTTCTAGGTAAGGATTCATTTCTGGCGATCCTAGAGTTGCAGAGGTATGGATGACTGCGCTTGCTCCTACAGAGAGCTCTTGACTTGTAGATGATAGCTTGTAGGGATAGACTTTGACCTGTTTTAAGGCTATTTCTTTTTCATAGTCTTTCAAGACTGTGGGATGTTTTCCAATGGCTTTTACAAAAGCATCGAGCAACTCAGGATTATTTAAGTCTCGGATCTCAAGCTTGCCTAAGGGATATTGAAGAGGTGGATTTAGCGCATTGAACGCATTTAAAAACTCTATAGATTCATGCTGAGATGCATTCTGTGATTGCGCAAACTTTTGGACAGTGCGTTCTAAATAGCGACGCATTTGAGATGGATTAAGACCGTGCTGTCGTAATCCTTGCACCGTGATACAAGCAGCTATGTCAGCATCTTGAAACTTAGGTCCTGCGGGATCGCCTAGGATATAAGGGTCGTAGACATCGTCATCAAGATTTTTTGGAGGGCCATAATCAATCATATCTTTTTGAGACAAGACATGCGGTAGGACTGTGCAGATTAAACCTTTGGTTAAGTCAATTTGTTTAGCTTTCTCTTCAGAACCATTTCTTAGATCTAATAACCAGGGTGTTGGGCCGACTTTTTTATCGGTTAAGTAGGCCAAGAGAGCTTCTTGTTCTTCTATAGGAATCTTCAACTCGTCAATTAAATATTTAGCTAAAACTTGTAAAACTTCTTCTTTATCTTTGGGCAATAAGGAGACTTGGTGATTATGAGCAAAATCGATTACTGTATGGATATCTCTTCCATCAGAAAGTTTTAAGGGTTTCTCATTCCATCCCCACAAGGCATCATAAGCCTTCTCTACAACATCTATTGCATAGCTGGCATAGGCTGTTGGCTTGCCAGCAGCATTATTAGCTTCGATATGGCTGCTGACATTGCGATGCTCTTCATCAATAAAGAATAGCGCGTTTGTCTTAAAAAATTGGGTAACTTCCCATAAAGCTTTCGCTTTTTGATACTCTCCTTGGCTCATAGCAAGCTCCCATTGGATTTTTATGCTATGCCAAGTCTCTGGGGTAGCAAGAATGCAAGATCCGCCCTTAGAAAGAAGATTCTGTAATAGAGCGACCTCTTCCAAGGATAACTGTTTGTTAAGCGGAATGGAGATAGGAGTGACACCAAATTTATAAACCTGCTCTAAACTGCTTTTCAAGTCTCCTTTAACAATACCCACATGTACAGGAAGGCTAAAAAATACAGGGGCCATACCTTCAACCAATGCCTGAGCCGAGATTATCGCTGCAATGACTTTAGTCTTACCACCCCCTGCTTGAAATTCAAAAAAGAGACGTTGCAATTGTTGGATTTTTGTTTTAGGATCTTGATTTTTAGCAAAAACAAGTTTAAATATAGTCTTAAGCAGTTTAGCTTGATCTGGACTGTTTCTGAGCATAAATCCGGTGGCATATTCATAGATAAGTAGTCCAGGGTATTTATAGGGGTTGTAATGGCGTTCTTTGGCTAGCACATGTCCTGCACTATCTAATAATGCAGATGCATTCTTAGGGTTTTTTATAGCCGCTTTAACCAGTCCCAAAGCTTCATTCGCCTGATCTATTTTTGAATGCTCAAGCATATATTCAATTGTTAAGTTATAAATTTTATCGATCTGTGCATTGGATAGAAAAGGGTTAGCTGCTCGAATGATTTCAGGTTGTTGTGTTAATAGAGAGGGAAAAACATGCTTTTTAAAGTCAGGACGTTCGACTTTTCCCTGCTCAAAACGGTTGCGAAACTCATAAATGGCCTGCTGTTGTTCAGGAGTCATGTGAGCTAAATCTTCAGGTGAGGGAGATTCGAGAATCCTTTGAATCTGGTTTTCTATTTGAGTTATTTTTTCTTTAGATTTATCTATGGTCGTTTCAATATTCTTCGATAACTCTTCTGCATTAGAATTATTTTTTAACTGGAACTGCTGATAGGTCTTGGGAACCTCTTCATTATAGGCTTTGGCCAACTCTTCAATTTTTTCTCTTTCTAAGGATCCCTCTTCAAATTTATCTTTTGCAGACAGTAGAGAGAAGGGTTTCAATGTTTCAGGCAAGATATCATGTGTAGAAGATTCAAGAGATCGATTTAATACTTCTCCTAAAGGCACTTTAAATACTTTTTGATCTTCTTTCCATTGATTAGAGTTTAATGCAAATAGAACCGTTTTTTCTGGTTTTACTTCGACAAGATTCAAAGGTGAACTCATACCTGAAGATCCACTAGATTTAGAATGATGTTTTATTTGAATTTCCTGAAGAAAGGCTTGAAGTTCCTTAGATGCTGTAAATGCTTCCATACTACTCTTATTAATACCACCTGCCTTATCAACGCATGTTTTAAATTCATTAGGAAATTGTAATATCAAATAAAGTACAACTATATTTTGACCGTAATGTTCAACACCTCTATTTTTATCACTTTTTTCTGTAAACTCATAAAGTCTATTCCAAATAATTGTTGCTTCTAATTTTAAAGCCTTTTGTTCCAATGGAGTCAATTCAGTTTTAAAAATAGATGAAATATAACCTCTGGCCAATCCAGATACTCCATGTGAGCCTTTATAGATGAGCTCTTCTCTGATTGTGTTTTCTTCATAATTTATAAAGTTATTCCAAAAATCAAAACCTTTCTCATCGTTTTTAATTTCTGTGAGTACTCGTCTTATATTGATTAATGCATTTTCAGAAGGTAATTTAGGAATAGTTCTTTTGAATTCATCCGTTTTTTCTTCGACTACTCTACGAGTAAATCTTGAGAGTTTATTTTGTATTTCTGGAGATAGGGGTGGAAGCTGTCTTACTAATGCCTTTAGTTCGTGGACTGTAGGGCTATAATACTGCCGATTTAAGGAAAGATCATCACCCATCAATTTTAATAAACGCTCGATATTTGAAGCTAATAATTCAGCGTTCTCCAGACTAAATGGGTTATCTATTTTCCCTTTGCTAAATGGGATGAGTTTATTACTGAATTGATAAGCTTCATATATTTTAATAGCTAGACTAAGGTCTGGGACATCGTAATTATCAGAAAGAATGAGCTTTAAAATATTTTGCTGTTTTACATTAAACGCTGCTGTAGGGTGAAAGTTTTTCAAATATTCAACAGCTTCATTAAACCTTCCAGAGCTTTTGAGTGTGTAGATAAGATACAGCATGGCTTCTTGAGAAGGGCTTCGCCATAGACCTGTTTGAACATTGAATTCATAAAAAAAATGCTCTTCAAATAGAGGTGGTCCAGAAGATAGCACTGCTTTAACATGAAAAGGTCTAGATGAAATCTTTTGAAAAGGAAGAATCATGCCTTTTTTTGATGGGTTTTCTAAGCTTTCTAAATAAATTGCACTGGAAAGTGGATTCACTACTTCTTTAGTATCTAAAGCATATTCCCTATTCTTTTCATAGAGACACTTGGATTCGTCACCGACCTGCTTTAGTTCAAAGGCAAGTTTAAGCTCTTTTATCTCAACCTTTTTTACCTCTCCTTCTTTCGTTCCCCAAGCAACAATGTTTTTAGGTTCGCAATACTTCGAAAACAATTTGCCTAAAAAAGTACCTTCCATCTGAACTAGAAATTCATTGGCAATCTCTCTCCACTTAGAAGTCGTACGTTGAATGCACATTTGAGATGAAATTAGACATGCGAGAGGTTCTTGAGTCGCTTCATTCAATATCCAAATATTTTTGGAATCAGGATCGACCCAATATTCACATTTTGAAAATTCTGCTGGCAAATTATCAATGTCTAAAGATACCAAAGGTGCCCAGTCTAGGAATTTCGCGATGCCATTAATGGTGTATTGGCGTTTAAAGTCATACGTTTTACCATTATATGAAATTTCAAAAGAACCATCTACTGCAACAACTTTATTTGACCCTCTAGCAAAAACAGGCGGATACTTTCCTTTAAGGAGTTTTTTTAAAGTAGGATCTTCTTTCATCTTAGGAGGCCATGTGCCCACAAATACTTGGTCGTTATCTTCAGTAATAAGTGGGAATTTGAGACAAATTTCCTTATCCTTCACATTTTTAAAAACAATTGTTGGCCATGCTAAAACTACCGATGTGCGCTCTTTTACCTCAGAATTTAAGCCTAACTCATCCATCGCTGGCTTGAAGGTATCGAGAGTGTTGAGATAAGAAAAGACCTCCATGGAGGGAGTATGCTTGCTACTGGTTATTTTAAGGATAGCTTGCAGTTTTGGATCGATAGGAATAGTAGAATCATAGGAATTGTAGAGTATTTGGTTATTTATCAAAGTAGAAAGGAGTTCTGAATCTTTATCAGGATCAAGACTATTTTTTGCAAGGGAAGCAATCAAGGATTTCGTAAAATAGACATGTTTCAGAAGAGATTCTATTTTTTCACTCTGAAAAGTTCCTTTAGCATCTTTCGCTAATTGGAGAATCTTGTCACATTGCCCTAACAGAAATTGCGTTCTTGCAAGGGGAGTGGATTTTCCAGTAGCTTCTGCAAAATGTGTTTCAGCAAGCATGGCAAGTTGAGTAAAGAAAATGACATTTTCTGGTTTAAAGACTAGAAAAGAATTGTTAATCATCAGGTCAAAAAATTGACGCATTGTATGGATGGTTGTTGGTTCGTTTTTTATCTGTTCGATGAGATGAGTACCGTTCAAGAATGCATACTGGAGAAAAAACTGTATGTCTGGTTCTTGGAGTAACAGGCTATTTTCTTGAGCAAATTTCATAGCGAGAGAAATGCGCAGTTCTGGATTTCTCAGTATTTCTTTCAATTCACCTACTTGTCTAGGAGACAGTTTAGAGTGTTTTTCTAGATCGTGAATTTTCGCAAAAATCTCATTCTCAGAAGTGTTACCTTTTTTGACGGCGTAGTCATTGTACAAAATTTGCGATTCTTTAGTGAGTTTTTCTGTTCCATCACAAATCGTTTCATCATCATTCTCTGGGAAAGTCCAATCTTCTTTTATACCAAACTCTATATTCCCTGAATTATTCCTTGGTCTTAATTGGAAATGGCCGTCTTGTGATTTCCCAGCATATGGATTTAAACTATTTAAATAAGGCGTAAGTTTTTTACCACTTATATAACCATTTGAACTAAAAGCTGCATCTTGAAGATAGTAGTATTCTTCTGGTATATACTTTAATTCTCTTTCTATATCTCTACTCTGAAACCAACTGAGTTTTTTTACTACCTCTTCACTTAAATCTGTGAGGGAATGTACCTTAGAAATAATCGGAAAATAAACATGTGAGCTTTTGGGGTTCCATCTTGAAAGAATTGAATCCAAGTACGTTAAGTGAATCCCGATTCCCTTCTTACTAGAATCATGATTTTTTATTAAGGTTTCATCGCCCTCATTAAGGCCAAATTCATCCTCATTAATATTGAATATGTGATCTTGATTGGGTTTTTTTATAAAATACTTTGAGAGTTTTTGAAATTCTGTATTATCTTCACCTGTTAAATAATAAAAGTAGGGACTAAGAGCCTCCAAATCAATATCATAAGACTTATTTTCTAATTTCATTTTTGGATTTTGACGACACAGTGCATCAATAATTGCAAACGACTTAAGCTGTGTAAGATAACATAAGGGTGCTTGTACTTTATCCTTAACAAAAGCTGTATTCACATGTTGGGTGAGTTCTGATAGAGTCTTCATTATCTCAATACGTTCATCTTTAGGTATTTTTTTCCAAAAATCTTCTTTATTAGCACTGTCTGGTACAGGCAATTTCTTTAAAGCCTCTTGAATTATCAACACTTTCTCTTTATATAGAGCGAAACGTTCTATATCCTTATCTCTAAAAAGACCTAGAGTGACATCGAATTTTTCCGTCGGCGTAAACATTGTTTGGAATTGCTTTAGATAAGAAAGCACATCTTCCGGTTTAGGGGAGCCTATTTGGAAGTCTTTTGTAATCGTTAGATCGCTAGTTTTCCCAGAAGCCTTCATTTTTTTAGCTTTCTTCTTCTGTATCTTCAATTCTTCTTCATTCTTCTTTTTGATCTTCAATTCTTCTTCATTCTTTTTTTTGATCTTCAATTCTTCTTTTGCTTTCTCCATTTCTTCTATACGCGATACATACCGTGTTGAACCTTGTGTAGCGAAGTTGTTAATAGATGAGCTTTGTTCTTTGAGAGGGGGTAATTTTTCACGAATTAAAGCAATTAATGCTTGACCAGTAAGAGCCTCTTCCTGAGTGATGGCAGGAGGATTTCGATGAAGATTCTTTTCACTCGAAAATGCAAATTGATCGAGAGCACGATGGATTAAAGCAATATCCATAGCATTTTTTTCAGGATCAAATTCTTCGGGATGTAGAGTAAGTTTCGAGTAGATATCGTAGAGAGCCTGGATTTTTGTACACATTATGAGGTGTTTAAGCTGGGTAATATCGCCTTTCTTGAAAAAGTAGTTGCGGTGTATAAGCCTCATCGCTTCTTCAGGGCAGATGCCCGAGCGCTGTGATTTCTTGGCATGTTGTTCTTCAATTTCTTGAGGTTGAGCCCTTCCTAAGGAGAGAAATAGTTGATAGATCTCGATAGGATCTAATTCTTCATCTGGTTCTTTACGATAATAGTCAGAAATAAGTTTAAGGAATTTTCCTGAAAGTTCGGATACAAAAAAATTAGGATCATCGAATTCAATAGGTGGAAACATATAAGAGAGTTTTACATGCGTGTCGATAGAAGCTATGGGATGAATAGAGTTTCCAAGGCCAGCATTGAGAATGGATGCTCTTAGCTTTCCCTCTGAGGTTTTTTCAAGGACACAGGCAAATACATGACCTGGCTTTCCTCGTACTCCATGAGTGGCTAAGGGGATAACGCACTTAGACTTCTCGCTAAGATTTTTTTGAATAAATTGTCTAATCTCTTCAGGGGTTCCTGTAGCAAATAGATTGATAGCCTGTTGATACTGAATGACATAGTCAGAAATTTCATTAAGGGTCTGTTTGTCTAGATTGGGATGACAGGGACCGACATAAGTATCGCTTTGCCAACTTTTGATGCATTCTCCCCAGTACTCTGCTTGACCCAAGGCTTCCCCTCCTTCATAGGGTGTTCCTTGGAGAAAAATATCTCCGAACATGAGAGCGAAACTTTTCATAGTAAGAGTAGTATCTGTTTTCGGGAGAGTGCTAAGTCGTTGTTTTTCAATGGTTAACGGATCTAATTTAACAACTTTAGCTTCACTTTCAGTTTTAATTTCAATACTTTCATTTATATTAATAGAAGTATTCTGAATTGACGACATAAAACCTC
>JABDDJ010000068.1:0-8152 GCA_013287645.1 Chlamydiota bacterium
TGGTCCTTTATTATGGAAAATGGTTTTAATAGCAGGTTTTGCAAAAATAGATCCGGAAGAGCTAACACCCAATGTCAATTTTGCTCCTTTTCTTTGGACTGAGCTGTGTCTTATGGGCATTTTTACCCTTGGAGGTATATTAAAAGGGTGGTATGAGGGCCATAGGCATAACTTTATAGCTCGAAATCTCTATCATATTTAAATGGTGCGGGCACGATAAACCCCTTTCTTTAAAGCTTGCATGTCTTGACAGAATAGTCCTTATAGCGCAGCGTAAAAAAATGGCAAATTTATTTGTTAAAAAACCGATTGAAAATGTCATTCGTGAAGCTGAGGGTAAGTCGGGACTAAACCGTACTTTAAATGCTTTTAGTCTTATTCTGCTGGGGATTGGAGCTATCGTTGGTGCGGGTATATTTATCCGAACGGCCTCTGCAGCTGCAGACTTTGCGGGGCCATCGGTAACTTATGCCTATGTCTTGGCTGGTTTTGGAAGTGTTTTTGCGGGTTTATGTTATGCAGAGTTTGCGAGTCGAATCCCTATAGCTGGGAGTGCCTATACATATACTTACGTGACTTTAGGGGAATTTACTGCTTGGATGATTGGTTGGAATCTTATTTTGGAATATGCCATCGGGGCAGCTACGGTGAGCATAGCGTGGAGCGAATATTTTGATAAATTGCTTAACTATTTCAATCTGAGTATTGCTTACGAATGGAGCCATTCTCCCTTTCAGAGTATTACTGACAGCGCTGGAGCCATTCGTTATGGCATCATTAATATTCCGGCAATAGCCATTGTCATTTTTGTCTCTCTGCTCTTAATGCGTGGCATGAAGGGATCTGCGCTGGTCAATAATTTAATTGTGATGATAAAGCTGACTATCATCGTTCTGTTTGTGTTGATTGGTTGGCAGTTCATTAATCCAGCAAACTTAACGCCTTATATTCCTGATCCTACAATCTATGTCGATAGCGTAGGGGAGTCGCATCATTTTGGGGGTTTTTCAGGGATACTTTCTGCCGCAGGTGTTGTCTTTTTTGCTTATATTGGATTTGATGCGATTTCAACTGCAGCTCAGGAGACCATTAACCCTAAAAGGACAATGCCTATAGGTATTCTAGGATCTCTTTTTATCTGCACTTTTCTGTATATTGTGTTTGCCTATGTATTGACAGGTGTTGCCAGTACTGAAGACTTACGGACGCAGGGGATGGAGGCTTCGGTGACTTATGCTGTTCAAACCTATATGACAGGATATGGTTGGTTTGCAAAATTTGTGACGGTAGCTATCCTTATAGGTTTGACCTCTGTTCTACTAGTGCTGCTTTTTGGTCAATCGAGAATATTTTATTCAATGAGTAAAGATGGTTTAGTGCCGAAGCTATTTTCAGATACGCATCTTCGTTTTCAAACACCTATTAAGTCTAATCTTTTATTTATGGTATTTACAGGGCTTATTGCTGCTTTTATTCCTGGAGATATCATCGGTAATATGACTAGTATAGGCACATTATTTGCCTATTGTTTTGTCTGTGTGGGGATTATTCTACTTCGGCGCATGGCTCCACTTACAGAGGGTCATTTTAGAACTCCCGCTGTACCTTTAGTACCTATCCTAGGGATTTTAGTATGTAGCATCATGATCTACGGTCTAGGGTATCTTAACTGGTTGCGTCTGATTCTATGGCTTATTTTGGGCGTTGTTATCTACTTCAGCTATAGCCGCTTTCATAGCAAATTAAACAATAAAAAATTTGATATCTCTCCTACAGGATAAAAAAAATGATTCATAATCATTTAAACTTCTGATAATGATCTAATTATCAACAAAGGAGTTCGACATGAAAAGACTTTTTTTGATTCTATTCGTGTTTGCTATTCAAGTTCTTTCGGCTGCGCCAGTGATTACTAGCGTCACTCCTGCCGTAGGACCAACTGCCGGTGGCACCGTTATCCAAATCCAAGGAAGTGGTTTTACAGGTGCTACAGGAGTCTTTTTTGGTTCGGTAAATACTCCTGCAGCCAGTTTTATCGTTAACTCAGATAATTCAATTACTGCCACAACCCCTGCACATTCTGCTTTGGCTGTAAATGTAATGGTACAAGCGCCTAGTGGCACCTCTGCAAGCTCACCACAATCTGTTTTTACTTTTCAGGGTGACTTGTTAGGCTGGGTCATCAATGTTCTAGCTCACACTGTTACACAGTTTAATGTGACTACTAACACATTCATTGCCAATGATGCTATAAATAGTAATCCGGCAGACATAGCTGTATCTCCAGACGGCACTAGAATATTCGTTACAGACAGTGCTGCAAGTGGGTTAACAGTTGCTAACTCCCAAACAGGTGCAACTATTGCAGGAATAATTACAGGTGTTAGTCCCGATGCCATTTTGATAGTGCCAAATGGTCAGACTGGGTATGTTGTCAATATTGGAAGCAATACTGTCACCTGCTTTAATGTAAATACTCTTCTAGTAACTGCAACAATACCGGTAGGATTTGGGCCCGTTGGAATGGCCTTACATGGAACGACCCTTTATGTAACTTGTAATAACTCTAATGCTGTTTTTGTCATAGATACTACGACAAACACAGTGGTTGGCCTTCCTATTGCTGTGGGCACACTACCCGTAGGTATTGTAGTCACACCGGATGGATCAAAAGTCTATGTGGCTAACGTCAATTCCAACAATGTTTCTGTTATTAGAACAAGTACTAATACAGTGATTGCAACTATTCCCGTTGGAGCTGGCCCAAGTGGTCTTGCAGTGACCCCCGATAGCAGCTTGGTTTTAGTCACAAATGAAACTTCTAATACTGTTTCAGTTATCAATACCGCAACCAACACTGTAATAATGACAATCCCTGTAGGTACAAACCCCGTAGCTGCTGTCGTCACTCCTGATGGAACAAAAGCATATGTAGCCAATAGTGGAAGTGGTAATGTTTCGGTAATTAATACTACTTCTCTTATGGTAAGTACAACCGTTACCGTAGGGACTACACCACTATTTTTAGCCTTTGGACCTGGTGCTAAAAATCTCTATGTGTCAAATTTTTCCTCTAATAATCTTTCAGTTATTCAAACTTCCACAGATACAGTTATTGCTACTATTCCCACAGACATAGGTCCAGATGCAATGATTACCTTGCCTGACCAAGCACCTTTTGCCTCTTTTACGTTTGCGCAAGTACCTGGTACTATGCAGGTTAACTTCGATGCTTCTGCATCTACCACTCCAACTGGAACGATTGTTAGTTATCAATGGAATTTTGGTGATGGTTCAATGCTAACTACCGCATCTCCATTGACTTCGCATGTCTATACGGTGCCAGGCGCATACACTGTGACTTTAACCGTCACTAACTCTCAAGGTACATCTTCTGCTTCAACATTTATTGTCACTTCAGAGGGTGGCAATGGTGGACAGTTCCTTGCTACAGCTTCTGTAACAGGTAATGGTTCATCTTCACAGTCTATTAACGTTTCTCCGGCTGGAATGACAGCGGCATTTCCGCCCACTAATTTGACGGCTGTTCAGTTGATAAATAAATTTATCAACAGAAATGACCGCGTCAATGTTTTGACCTGGAATTCTCCTTCGCAAGGAACTATCCCTGTAGAATATCTAATCTTCCGCGATCCGGCCCTGACAATATTGGCAGGGACTGTGGATGCGGATGATAGAAGATTTGAAGACCATTTCCGTCATAAAAATGTAACTTATCAGTATTTTGTAGTTACCGTTGATGTTAATGGAAATGTATCTGCACCAGCTGTGGCTATTGTTCAGTAAGCATACATTAGGGGCTAGGAGCAATCCTAGCCCTTTCCATTATACCTACTAATTGAAACTATGGACCATGTACAAATAATTTTTATATTGTTATGTAGCGCTGTTTTGCTGATTGGGCTAGCGCAAAAAATTCATGTGCCCTATCCAATCGCTCTAGTGCTAGGTGGTGTAGGGTTGGGTTTTGTTCCTGGTTTGGATGATATTTTCTTCGATCCAAATATTATTTTAGAAATTGTTTTGCCTCCTATACTCTACTATGCGGCATTTACCATTCCATTTAGGGAGTTTAAAAATAACTGGAAGGATATTTTTTCTTTGGCTCTGGGCTTAGTTATCTTTACGACTATAGTCATCGGAGTGCTGTTTAAAGCCTTATTTCCGCAATTTCCTTGGGCGTTAGCTTTTGCTTTTGGGGCGATAGTCTCTCCTCCTGATGCTGTTGCGACAACGGCAATATTAAGGCGCTTATCTATAAGTCCGCGGTTGATCTCTCTCTTAGAAGGGGAGAGCCTCATTAATGATGCATCTGCAATTGTCCTTTATAGAGTAGCCATTTTAGCACTACTTTCGGGCACTTTTTATATATCCGATGCTGCGTTGTTTTTTGCTCAAGAAGCTCTGGGTGGTATAGCGGTGGGATTTGTGCTGGGCTATGCTTTTCAACTATTTTCGCGTCGATATTTAGAGCCAGTTTTAGGGGTTGTTTTCTCGTTTACGCTTCCTTACCTGACCTATATCATCGCTAATTTATTGGGTGTGTCGGGTGTTTTGGCGGTAGTTGTCAATGGCTTAATAGGTGCTAGTATAGTGAGGACGCATCGATCTTCTTTAAGGCGTGTTTTAGGATTTGCTGGTTGGGATATTTTCAACATCTTAATGAACTGCTTTGTATTTATCTTAATAGGTCTTCAATTAAGAATTTTGATGCAGGTTTTGACACTTGACCAGGCTCTTCTTTATTCGGGATATGCTCTATTGATCTCTTTTTTTATGGTTCTTGTGCGTATGTTTTGGGTCTATTCAAGAGCGGCTCTCTATTATTTTAGGTATTGGAAGAGGCCGAAATCTGCTGAATTATGTCCTCAAGTTTTGCGTGAAGCGGCGATCATCAGTTGGTCAGGGATGAGAGGTATCGTTTCATTAGCAGTAGCTTTGGCGTTGCCTATACCTCTAGACGGTCGCAGCGAAATTATCTTCATCTCATTTGTGGTGATTTTGATCTCATTATTAGTTCCGGGGTTGACTTTGCCAATGTTTATCCGTTGGCTGAAGATACCGTCACACCACAAACATGATGATCGGAAAATTAGAAAACAGCTGGTAGATATAGCAGAAGAGAATTTAAAAAAGTTATTTGATAATCAAAAGATTAGTGATAGTGAGTACAATACCTTAATAAACTATTTTATTTCGCATCATCGGGTTCTTGAAATGAACCATTTATCGCCAAGCGAATCCGAACAGTTCGAAAAAGCGCGCTTGAAGGTCATTCAATCTCAGCGTAAAAAACTGTTTGAAATGTGGGAGCTCCTTGAAATTGACGATAATACCCTCGGCCATATGCAGAGTGAACTGGATATGGTCGAGGTGCATGTAGCTCGGGCCGAACTCAATTAATTTAAGCTCTGTACACAAAACTTACTAAAACGCGAAGTTCGCGAATATTGATTAAACGCAAAGGCGCAAAGACGCAAAGAAAATTTTATTTACTAAATAAATTTCTTTGCGCCTTTGCGCCTTTGCGTTTAATTAATCTATTACCAGCAGAACTGCACTCCTGCTAGGATATCAAATATGTTTGCACGGTTCCAAGTTTCGCCAGACGCTTTGACATAGCCAGTCCAGTTTCTTCTAAATTCTGAAGAGACCGTTACCGCATAGTCGAAGCCATTTCTATTGAGCTTGATTCCCTCTATGTCAAATCCTGTTCCAAACTCTTCAAAGCGTTCTCTTATGGTATTGTCTTTATCGGAGACAAGGCAGTCCCAAGCTAAATCAACGCTAACGTTAAAACAATTTTGAAATAGGGAAGCTGAGCTTAAGTGCATCCCTAAACGAGTGGATGTCAAGTGGCGATGTCTTCTATCTACAACTAGTTCTGCACCGCTTGCAAAATCTTCTCTTAAATGATTACGCTTAAAGGATTCTGTTTCTAACCCGAAAAAGGGCTGTACTAATGCACTGCAGATATCGACGTCTAAGCCAACTTCACCATAGAATGTATACTGTTCTGTGACGGGTTCACTCTTGGCAGTATCATGGATCGTACCAATATTGATTGAACGATAGAGCCTGTTTGAGCTTCTGCTATATGTCAAATCAACTAGCCCATAATAGCAGGAGGGACGATACAAACCATAAAGACCCACTAACCAAGTTCTGCACTTTTCTCTACCATCTGAGTGACTAAAGCGCAGTTTGTCATACTCATATCCACTTGCAAGACCTAGTGTGCACTCGCAAAATGTTTTTTGAATTCCGCCGGTTAAACTATAGCCATCTGAATGGAATTTACGTGCTGCGTTTTCATCTTTGCGTACCTGCACAAATGAGCCCTCTGCATCAAACCAAACTGATAGATCACACTCTTCAGCAGAGCAGCAAGGGTCACACTCGCAAGTGGGCTCTGTCGTTACGATTCTGCGTAGAGGATCATACAAACGACGGATAAATTGTCGGTTCATTAATTGCGTCGTGATCAAATCAGCTGTATGTTGATATCCTGACAAAGTATCTAAGGCTTCACCTGCATCAGCAAGAGATAAATCAGCAATCTGGCTAATCAAGGCTGACTCGAGTGCATTAGGATCCAGAATATTGTCTAATTGAGTGGCTACCGCACGCTGATTATTTGTTCTCGCAGCTGCGACAGTATTTGAAAAGAGGGTTAAGAAAACATCATTTGCATCGTAAGACAACACTGGTCTAATGAGCGGAGTAGTGGCACTTGTCCCTGCAAAGGTGCCTGAAATACTTCCTGCGGTCAATATCGTATATCTTTTTTGCAGCGCAAAAGTACCATCAGCTGAACTTACAATGACAGCACCGCCGTTTAATGTAGCAAGTCCAGAGACATCAATCAGATCACTTTGACCAGCGCCATTGACCTCGACGTTATAATTACCACCATTGTTGGTAAATGTGGATAGGAAAGTGATTGTCCCGATGCTTTGTCCTGGAGAGATGTTCCCTAGGTTAACCACAGGACCTGCAATGCTACCTGTTCCTTTCAAAACGCCATTTGCATCAATCGTAAGGGCACTCGCTATCGAACCATTGACCACTAGGGTACCATTCTGTATTTCTGTCAGGCCGGTATAGGTGTTTGTTCCAGAGAGTATTTGTGTTCCTAGACCTGTTTTTACTAAACCAGAAGTTGCAGATTGAAAGTTCTGAATAGATCCGGCAAAATCGGCTGTCACAAAAGAATCAGTATCAATAATAAGTTGAGAAATGGTCTGGTCAGTCAGTACTTGAACAGTGCTTGTAGCATCACCTACCAGCTGTCCGATAGTGAATGTTGAACTTCCCGTATTCACATTTAAAGAGCTGTTTCCCAAAACAATTTTAGCATCTCCACCTGAACCACCGCCCACAAATATACCAAAGTTACCAATGGTACCGTCATTAAACGCTTGGAACGTAGCCGATCCGCTTGTAATAACAAATCCTTGTTGGAAGTTAATTTGTGAGCCACCTACAACTCCAGTGCCATTATTGAAGGCTGTAATAAACGCACCATCGTCCATAGTTGCTGTTCCGAAGAAGCTAACTTGGTCTCCTTCAATAACACCCACATTGGTTGAGTTTCCTGAATTTGTAGCGTTATTAGTGGCTGTTATCGTTAAATTTTTACCCGCGGTAAAGTCCCCCGCACCAAATTGTTCGCCAGAGACAACTCCCGTCGTTCCCCCAGTAGAGGTATTGCTATTGATACCACTGTTCATCACCGAAATAGTTGCGTTGTCTCCAACTGTAAAAGTACCAAATTCCAATTGAGGATCATTGACAAGGCCAACAGTATTGTTGTTTCCTGATCCATGATCTATACCAATGTTAGTCCCTGACAAACTAAATGAATTTCCAGCTTGAAACGAGCCACTAATAGTAAAGAGTGGATTACCAATCAAACCCACAGAATTGCCACTGGATGAGTTAGTACCTGTATAGGTTCCAGCATTACTTACCGAAATACTAGCATTGTCTCCGGCAGTAAATGATCCTCCAAATCCCACATTAGAGTTAGTAACGTTACCAATAACGTTTCCTCCAACACCATGACTGCTATCTACACCAGTATTACTCATGTCAAGAGTGAAACCATTTCCAGCCTGAAAGTCTGAAC
>JABDDJ010000068.1:8162-9122 GCA_013287645.1 Chlamydiota bacterium
AAAATTGATAATTAAACGAACCTACTTTACCCACAGTATTGCCAGAAGTACCATTTGTGCCGCTAAAGGTACCACTATTTGTTCCTAAAATCGATACATTGTTGCCAACAATGAGAGGTCCGTCAAATCTTATTTGATCGGATCCTATAGTGGCGATGTTATTGCCGCCTGAACCTGCACTGCTGTCTATACCAATGTTATTAATGTTGAAACTTCCATTGTCTAGGATAGTAAAATCCGCTAAAGAATGAAATTGACGATTGTTTAGTTGACTTAAGCTTGCACCTGAGACAAAACCTGAAAGCGTGCCGCTATTCGTAGAGTTGATCGCTGCACTGCCGGAGCTGGTATTCCCATCAGAAAATAAGAAGAGATCACCAGATAAAGGTGAATTATTATTAATATTATTTACAGTAACAGAGGTATTTGTTTGATTGCCTACGATTCCATCTCCTGTTAGTGTAAGATTCGCTTTACTAAACTGGAATGAAAATAGCTGAGCGCTATGAGGAAAGGTAAATGTAGAAACACTAAAAGGAGCAGTTGCTGTCGGCATAGTATTAATGCTTGGGACAGTACTATCGAAAATAGCGTCATCAGCAGCACCTGGTACAGTAGGAGGAAGCCAGTTACTAGCTGTGTTTAGATCACCATTTGCCGTAGTAGCATTCCAGGTAAATGATGCAGCCATTAGAGGAGAAGTTGCTGCACACATAGATACAAAGACACTTAATCCAACATAGAGTACTTTGTTGAAAAACATTTTAACCCCTTTAAAATCTTATAGTTACATTAAATTCACAGTAGCATTCAAAATATTTTTTTGAAAAGCACTAAATTAAACGCAAAGGCGCCAAGGCGTTTAAATTGTGTTATTTAACTTGATTTTTTAGGAATGTTAAAAAATCGTCATCTAAAATTTTTAAGGCATTTGAGCCGCGAGTAATTTGAGAGATGCTG
>JABDDJ010000069.1 GCA_013287645.1 Chlamydiota bacterium
AGCAGTCTTATTCAAACAGCCCTTTACATTAAGGCTAGCACAGCCAGGCGAATACGAAAATGACCCGATGGTAAGGATACCGGCCTATTTTAGAACATTTGCATTAGGCGATAATGGTCGGATAGTAGCTGGATTTGAGTATGCCGGAAAAGGATATATCGACCCTTGCAAAGAACAATTCCTAGAGTTCTGCTTTAGGATTCCTTCAAATAGCCGAAATGTGATCTATAACGTCGATCAGAGACTCTTTGTAGGCCTTAGCGAGCCAGAGTGGCAAGTGATGCTTGGAGATACCGTTTATAATTTAAGCCCACTCACACAAAGATATCGTTATGGTAGGGGAGCAGGCTTTGACATTTATAAAGGAAAATTTAGTTCAGGAATCCACTACACTCAAAATATTTTTAACAGCTGCGATAACCCAAAAGAGCTCTGCACTTATTTAGAGTATGATCCAAATCCAAATTTGTGGTTTTCAGGAAATTATATGCATAAGGATAAGCAAGAGATCCATTCATCCAACTTAGTTACTCTTGAAACTGGAATTAGTACGCCTTTCAATAGCTATACAGAATTAGAATACGGCAGAAACTTTGTAGAAAAAACGGGTAAGAAAGATAAGAATGCCTTTCGAATTGAATCACGGGGCAATTATAAAGACGATACTTGGTATGCCTTCGAAAAGGTTTATGCAGGGGCAGCATTCTATGGGTATTATCAACATATCGACCTCATCTCATCGACTTTGGATTTTCCTATCAATCCTGTTGTACGTGCTAATGTGAGCTTCAACCGTCTAAAACAGAACTTCGACCCTAAACCTGAAGATGAATATATTGCTACAGCACCTCGCCAGAGGCAGTATACAACAAATTTTACCTATAGTTTATCTCCCAATGCAGTATTAGTTTTTAATGGTCTGCTATTTCGTGCCAGAGATGCGGGTGAAGCAAAGCAATATGACTTTTTTCAAAAGTGGGCAGGAGCAACTCTCTCTTATTATAAAGAAGGCTATATACTTAATTCCTCTATTACTTTAGGTCATCAGAAAGATTACTTAACAAATAGCTCTACAGCACATTTACAAAAGTATTATCTCTTTGCTGGGAAAGAGGTAGCCAAAGATTTAAGCCTCTCACTCTTTTATGAAGGGGGTAATACAAATTACTACGATGCTAAGCCATGGAGATCTACTGTTGGGGGAGCTATGTCATACCGTTATCTTCCTGGATCATGGTGGGATCTCTTTTTGCAAAAAGTCATTAACAGACCCGATGAATATGAACTCTCTCAAATATCCTTTTTCTTAAATCATACCTTTAGGAATTTTCATATTCTACAGACTTCTGTTCAATACTTTTACTATAAGACCCATTACCCTAACGATTTTCTTTTCTTAGTCTCTTATACTGTGCCATTTGGTCAGCCTGTTGCGAAAAAAAGAAACATCGGTTCCTTTGAAGGGTATATTTACGATGCTGAAAGCTGCACTGCTATTTCTGATGCAGTGGTTAATTTAAATGGTATGCGAGCAACAACAGATGTGCAGGGACGCTTCTTATTCCCCTATATGCAAGCAGGGGAGCACTGCCTAAAAACAGAAATTCTACCCAATAATCTCATTACTCAAGATGTATATCCTAAAACAGTAGTTGTAGAAGGCAGAAGAGTTACTCAAATAGGAATTCCTGTGCTTGCAACTTGCTCCATCCAAGGTCAAATTTTGATTTATGAAAAAGAGGATACCTCTCTTGAAGAGTTTGAAAGAGAGATTTTGGGTAAAGAGCAGACAATGCGCTGGACCTATCAAGGCGGACTCAAGGGAATTCGAGTTATCATAGACCATGACAAAGGTAAGGAGATCTACACCTGCTTATCTGATTCAAATGGTAAATTTTGTTGGAGAGGGTTGAGACCAGGCAACTGGCATGTAAAAATAGATACTTCTTATCTTCCTGTACTCCATGAACTCAATTGTGATGAGCTTACATTAAATATCGAGCCCGACGAGGAAAAGGAGCTTATTTTTCACATTGTCCCTAAGGCTCGCAAAATAGTTCCCCTCGAAAATTAAAAAAAATTTTAGCAGTATTCGATTTGGTTGTACATAGGATGCTTGTTGAGCAAGATTACAAGCCCGAAGGGCGGATCTTTGTATAGCCCAGGCCGAGTGCGAGGGAGCTTGCGACCGAGACACAAAGGCCTGGGATGGGTCAATATTTAAATAATCATCAGGCCTGAAAGGCCGACTCAGTATGAATGAAGAGGCGGCCTTCCAGGCCTAATAATTTTTGTTTGCACCTTTTTCCCAGGCCTTTGTGTCTCGGTCGCAAGCTCCCTCGCACTCGGCCTGGGCTATACAAAGATCCGCCCTTCGGGCTTGTGCAAAATCTTGCTCAACAAACATCCTTTGTACAACTAAAATACAGTGCAATCTTAATTGTCAAAGTCGAGAGGAAAAAGAGCTTATTTTTCACATTGTCCCTAAGGCTCGCAAAATAGTTCCCCTCGATAATTAAAAAAATAATTATTAGTTAAGTGCGTGTAATTCAACCCGCTTTTTTTGAAACAGGAGCAAATCTCTATGTTGAATCTATTGAAAAATACAAAATTCCTTTCCATATTGTTTGGAGGAATCATCTTTAACCCATTGCTAGCAGTCACTTGGTCAGCACCCGTTGACATTTCTCCCGCCGGTAAAGACGCTGTTAGTCCGCAAGTTGCCCTCGATGCCAGAAATACTGCTACTCTAGTTTGGTCGCAATATAATGGAAGCAATTATCTCATCGAAACAACAACAAGCAAGTCAGCTGGAAGTTGGCTACCGCCCCAATCACTTTCAAATCCTGGTGGTGATTCATTTTTTTCTAGAGTTGCCACGGATAAACAGGGAAACTCAATTGCTGTTTGGACTAAAAAAACAAAAACCAATTATGTCATTCAGTCTGCAACACAGTTTTCGAAAGGCAAATGGTCTAATCCCGTTACTCTTTCTGCAAGTGGGACCGTAAAACAAAATGCTCAAAATCCACAAATAGCTGTGGGAGCCAAAGGAAACGCAATAGCTATTTGGCAATGGTTTGATGGAACGACGAATATCATCCAAGCCTCTTCACGTAAAGCTCAAGATATGTGGTCGCAACCCTACAATTTAACTGCATCAGTACCAGGTGGTGATGGAAATATAAATCCACAAATAACCATAGACGCGAATGGCAATGCAATTGCCGTTTGGGAAAATAATCCCACAGGTACAGTTCAAGCTACCGTAAAGCCTTATAATAACTTATGGACTACGCCTGTTACTATCTCAACTCCTGGATTAATTAGCTCACAGCCGCAAATTACTGTCGATCCCTCTGGAAATGCCATTGTAGTTTGGACTGGAAGCGACGATACAAATCGAATCATCCAATCCTCAACACTTCAAAATGGAATATGGTCCGCACCGGTTAGTCTTTCTGATTCTGGCCAAGATGCACAAAATCCTCAAATTGCCATAGACCCTGCTGGAAATAATCTCGCTATTTGGGAACGTTATGATGGCATGAATACGATTATTCAAGCTTCATTTAAGCCTTTTGGATCGAGTTGGATATCTCCTGTTAACCTATCCGATTCAGGACAAGATGCTAGTAATCCACAAGTGGATTTTAGTTCTACACATGTGGCTGGTGTTGTCTGGAAAAGAAGTGATGGCTCTAACTTTATCATTCAAGCGACAACAAAATCTCCTAGTGGATTTTGGACTCCTCCAGTATCGCTCTCAGCAGTGGGAGAAGACGCCGTTGATCCACAGATTGTCCTTGGTAAATTTGGGTTTGGATTAGTTACATGGACGAGATTTAATGGAATGAATTCAGTTATCGAAGCTTCATACGGTCAGTTTTAATATAGGAGTTTAAAATGTTAAATTTAAAATCTAAATCAGCTCTTTTAGCGCTTGTTCTTTTACCTTTCACTACTATTGAAGCTGCATGGTCTACTCCAGTAGCCATCTCTTCAACTGTCTCTGATCAACCCGACATCGCTGTCGATCTCGCCGGAAATGCCACCGCTGTCTGGCAAGGATTTGATGGATCAAGTTATGTCATTCAATCTTCCTCATTACCCGTTTCAGGCAGCTGGTCTTCTCCTACGACATTATCTAGCTCTAGTGAAGATGCTCAAGGTCCAGAAGTTGCTGTTGACGCTTCTGGAAATGCTGTCACAATATGGAGTAGATATGATGGATCTAATTCTATTGTACAGGGCACGACATTGCCTTTTAGCAGTAGCTGGACTACACCAGTAGACATCTCAGATGCTGGCCAAAATGCCGATAGTGTAGAACTCGCTATGGATTTTTCGGGTACTGTAGGAAACGCTGTTGCGGTATGGCATCGGTATAATGGCGCAAATTTCATCATCCAAGGTTCGACATTACCTTCAGGAGGAAGTTGGACCACACCCTATAGTATATCCGTTTCAGGACAAGATGCTCTTGTTCCTGAAGTGGCTGTCGACCCATCAGGCAACGCTGCTGTTATCTGTAGCAGATTCAACGGCACAAATTTTACAACACGTTCTGCCACACAACTCTATGGGCAGACATGGAGCGCGAGTGTCATTTTATCTAATCCGGGCCAAGCTGCATCCACTCAATCAATAGCGTTAGATGCTTCAGGAAATGCTACTGCATCATGGGATTTATACGATGGGACTAATCACATGGTACAAGTCTCTACGAAGCCATTTGGCTCCTCATGGAGCTCAGCCACAACCATCTCCACTACGGGTAATGACGCATACATCCCTCAAGTCGCTGTCGATCCAGCTGGAGATGCCCTTGTGATCTGGGTAGAGTACAATGGCACAAACTTTATTGCTCAAGCAGCCACAAAACCTGCTTCAGGCAGTTGGTCTTCTCCGGTAACGATCTCTGACTCTGGAGTTGACGTGTTTGATTTTAGCCTTAAGCTGGACTCTGCAGGAAATGCAGTAGCAGTATGGGACGAGTCAGATGGAGTAAACTCTGTCATTGTAGCTGCATCTCTTCCAAGCGGAGGTAGTTGGACCACACCTGTGCCCATATCTACTTCAGGTAACTATGCCTACTTGCCTGTTGTGGGAGTCGATTCTTCAGGGAATGCCGTGGCTATCTGGTTAGAATCCAATGGATCTAATTACGTTGTTACAGGGGCTACACATCTCTTTGGATCCTAATTATTGCAAGGTGAGTGTGAGGACCCTAGTTCCTCCACTCACTTGTGCTGCAGCTGCTGTCGCTGATAAGTTATAAGTAATCAACAAATTATTTTTAGACGTTGATATGGGAATGGAAGTCACTAAATTAGCACTTGTTGTTGTCATTGTGACACTACCGGCAGAAGTGGCTCCTGTCGGAGCTGCTAACTGAACTGCAAGAGTCACATTTGCAGGCATATTTGCGCTGAGAGCTCCTGTGATTTTTCTAACTGTTAAGTTGGTTGTCACGTTATAGGTAGTGGATGAATTGCTGACAGCTGTTGGTTGCTGGCCGGCTACCGCTGTAGAAATGACCATCGCGGCAGGGTTACCGGATACGCTAAGAGTATCAGCAGACAAGTGAGCATTCCAGCACACAAAAATCAAAATTGAAATTTGTCTTGTCAAACTTTTCTTGGAAAAAAATAGAAGTGACAGCACTCCCACTATAAAAATAAAAAATCCGGGCAATGTTAAATAATACTTCATAGGATCGCGATTAACAACAATTTGCACATGCTGAAGGGATTCTCGATTCCCAGGCAGAATATTCGCAAGATAAAAGCGGTACCCATCCCAAGTTTCATAAACATGATTCATGCTTAAATGGGCTTTTACTGCTTCTGCAAGATCTGAAACCCATAAATCTGCCTCATAGCTTAGTGGCTGATTAGTTCCTGGATAGTTGATCTGTCGCGCTTCGCTAAGGCGTAATCGATAAGGAATTTTTTCAAACTGCGACTGAAAGCGCAATAAATATTTACCTTTTAAAACAGGCTGTTTTAACTGGGTTCCATATTTGTCATAATGGAGCGCTACACGTTCTTTCCATATGCCATCCGTGACTTCAAGAAGTAATGAGGGGCTATTATCCTCCCATTTTATCAGCGGTGCTGCTGGTTCAACTTGATTGTGAATCAAGGTTTCAAATTGCAAAGGTTTTTCTTTAATTTCAGTGATAAAGGACTCGGGATAAATTCCATACTCTCGCAATGCCGCGGAATAAATTAATCCCTCCGAAAGGGGAGTAGTGGGCATTTCTTTTGTAAATTGTGCGCTATGCTGATCCAACAGAGCTAAAATCTCGCTCTGATCAGCATCGTCGACATTGAGAAGTTTCTTTAATGTCGGAAAGGGGTCAATCCCGCTCAATGCAATTTTTTGAAGTTGCTGAAATAGCTGAGCGCGGCTTTTCCATCGAGCCATCTCTTCGGGTGATGCTGTAGATAAATCTATCGATACTGTCTCATTTCCGAAGAGCCACGTTCCAGCAGCTTGCCAAGCTTGAAGAAATGAAGTCAGCTTAGGCTCTTCAAACTCTGGATAGGTCGTTTCAAGACTTGTAGTATACCCTTTAAATCCATGATCATAGGCATAGATGCTACTATTTTCTTGCAAAGGAATCGGTTTAATCCACCCTTCTGCACCAATTAGACTTAGTTGAGGTGTATCCTTTTCTATACTGTGAAACGCCACTGTAGGAGTAGCAACCAATTGAAAGAGAAAGCGTCTGGGGACTAATTGCTCACTTCTCTTTTGAAAATTTTCATCTAAAAAATAAGTCACTTGATCTATCTGTTCGGCCCCGTCCTGCCTCGTTGTGATCACTAATTGGTTATCGGTAAGCTGGCCCTGTAAATGATAATTTTCTATTGTCAATCCCTCTTCCAAAAATTGTTCTAAGCGTATCTCTGCAATAGGATTTTTAGTGAGAGGATTCGCGATTTTTAAAAGAGCTGTATGTCTCAAAAGATCTATAGGATTTTTTGTAGTTGCCATCACCAGCAACTGTGGATGATAAACGAGAGGCAATGCCAATCCATCGATCTTTAAAACAGGCATATCTCTAATCGTTAAAACGTCATTCTTAATCCAGGATAATTGCTTCAAAGTACTATGTGGATGCCATTCCAACACCTTAATATGCAATGGGCCATCGGCATACTCTTTTTGGGATTGATTAAGGGGAATTTGGTTTTTACTCTGTCGTGTCTCGACAGTCAGCGCATAAGTAGAAGGTAAAACAATCTCGGCATTTCCGCTGCCCTCCACCAACGCCATGGCTCCTTGCGTTCCCCAGTAATGCTTTGAGATAGCACCCCCTAACAACATCAAAAGGCCCAAATGGGTCATCAAAAAGGGAATATGGCGTTTCTGAAAAGGCCAACGGCGCAATGCGGATATCAAGATATTGACAAAGTATCCCCAAAGTAGAATTCCAAAAAAGGTACTGCCATATGTGTAGTAAGCTGCGCAGCAGTGAGATCCTGTCACAGACTCAATCCAGGTCCCTGCAACTGTATACAGCGCGGTCAAAACAATCAGAGTAATGGCTAAGTAGATGCTGCCGAGAAAGTACCAAACTAACGCTAGATATCTCATAGAGAAGGAAGCTCTTCAATCAGTTCAAAAGTCTGAGCAAAATGTAAAATATTTTGTCGCTGTTTAGCAATAGCATCGTCGGAACCAACTGCTTTAATCGTATAATCTGCGCTGCGGTGAGTCTCTTCAGAGTTTCTCTGGAAATGTTCCGGGGCCATCTGCATCGCAAAAGCAATTAAGCCGGGTGCCTCCACACGTAATCCTAAATAACCACCATGACCTACAGGTTCTACTTTGACATCTTCGACCTGAAGATCAACAATCTGTTTTAACCAACGGGAAATCTGTGCTTCAGGAGGAATACGCATTTTGGGAAACGTATGCACAGTAATATGGACGCCATCAGCTTCAAAAAAGGTAATAGGAACGGTTGTGTCGTGTAAATCATTTTTTAAATCACTCCTTTGCCACTCTTTGGGTACCTCTGCATGATACATAGGCCTTTGCAAGCGGTCTGTCACTACCTGCAACCTAAAATTGTTGGCCTTAGGACTGGGTTCACATCCTACCAAAAGCAATGAAATAATCAGCAATTGTCGCATCATAGTGTTAACACAGCCGAACCAAAAAATCTTCCCTGTCGCAAATCATCTAAAGCCTCATTAGCCTTCTCGAGTGGATACAAGGTTGTTTCTGTCTTTAAATGATGCTTGGCTGCATGTTCGAGAAATTCAACCGCATCATCGCGCGTCAAATTTGCCACCGACCGAATCACTCTCTCGTTCCATAAATCCACATAATGAAAAGAGGTGATATCGCTCATATGTATGCCTGCACACACCACGCTGCCACCTTTACGTAAAAGGGGAAGGGATGCGGGAACTAAACTGCCATCTGTCGCAAAAATAATCATAGCATCCAACAACTCATCTGGAGGCACTTCGATTGAACCACTCCAGCAAGCACCCAAACTCTTAGCAAATTCTTGTCGTTTGGTATCCCCACGGCGAGTAAAGGCAAAGACTTCGCGCCCCATCTGCACCGCTACCTGAGTAATCAGATGTGCCGAAGCGCCAAATCCCAATAACCCGACACGCTGCGCATCTCCACATAACTTCAAAGCTCTATACCCAATAAGTCCGCCACACAAAAAGGGTGCCGCCTCAACATCTGTATAATCGGGCGGCAATGGAAAGCAGTACTCTTCCCTGGCTGTACAATACTCAGCATACCCTCCATCTCTCTGAAACCCTGTAAAAACGGCATAGTCACACAAGTTTTCCAAATGCTTCTGACAGTAAAAACAGCTTCCGCATGTTCCGCCCAACCAGGGTATCCCCACGTGGTCTCCAATGGCAAAGCGTCGCGCCTGCGATCCAAAATCAACCACTCGCCCCACTATCTGATGGCCCGGCACTAACTGCTGCATAGGTGTTTTTAACTCGCGATCCAAAATATGCAAGTCT
>JABDDJ010000070.1 GCA_013287645.1 Chlamydiota bacterium
AAATTTGTTCCAGAATTAAAAAATAAATATACCTCTCCAGGACTATTTGCTAATCGTTTACATCAGGTAATCAATCCTTACGATCCGGCAGCCGTAGAGAAGTTACTCACCGAAGAACCAGACCATTTCTACAACAGCACAATGAGCTGGGTACTCACCGCTGCTCTGAAGGCTGATGCAACTCTTGACCACTTCAAATTCTTAATCAATCATGTCAAAAATAAGATTGCTTTCATCGATTCCGAACAAGATAAAATGCCTCTTGAAATTGCCTTTGATAATAATCGCGG
Source organism: Chlamydiota bacterium (assembly GCA_013287645.1). GTDB lineage: Bacteria > Chlamydiota > Chlamydiia > Chlamydiales > JABDDJ01 > JABDDJ01. The sequence goes on from JABDDJ010000070.1 coordinate 291, forward strand.
CGATATCATGCAATTATTTCTTGAAAATGGAGCTTCATTTGAAAAGCATTTTAGAAGCGGATATACCGAAGTCGATCTATTTTTCACTGCTGCTTCAGAAGGTAAGCTGTCTATCGTCCAATTCTTTCACACAATCAACTTTCCCCTCGATTATCATCATATAGGAGAGGCAGGAAATGGAAATACGGCGCTCCACTGGTCTGCAGAATGTCACGAAAATGATATCATTGCATTTTTGCTAGAAGAAGGTGCTGATCCAAAGGCTGTCAATGCTGCAGGAGACACTTACGATCAGCATGCAAAAAAAGTAGATGAAAAATTTAGCAGTGAGGCCATCCAAGCTTTAATGGTAATGTTAGAAGAGAGTGAAGCCGGCTTATGCAATGTCGAAGAGCTCGTAAAAGATATCCTTGATGTAGATGCTCCTGTTGATAAGCAGAATAATACTCTTTTAATCCTAGCCTATAGAGCTTCTTTTGACTTCTTTTTGGCCTATGAGCTTCTGGCACGTCATGCAAATCCATGTATCACCAATAATAGAGGGATTAGTGCATTTGAATATAAGCTCAAAAAGTGCATGTCCAGATCAGAAGAGGGGGGCTGCCAAGAACTTGCTACTAAATTTCAGATCGATATAGAGGCTTGCAAAGAACGCATTCTAGAAAGAGATCGTAATGCTCGACAGATCCTTAGCGAAGCATTGAAAGGTGAGAAAGAATTAAATTCGGAAGAGATCAATACCTATTGTGAAGATCTCTTAGAAATTGATAAAGACGATCAAGACGGCAATACTCTTATACATCACGCATTTCAATATGCATCTCCAGCATTCAATGATCAAAGTAAACGGATTATAGAAGTTCTTATATCTATGGGGGGCAATCTTGCAATAAAAAATCATAACGGACAAATGCCTCTCGATTGTACGCCCAAAATAATTCCCAAAAAAGAAGATGTAGAGACTATTAAACATCTAATCTTGGATAATACAAATTTACCCTCTTTTGATTTTAATTCCGTAAGTTTATACACGGCACTAAGAAGCCTTACAATCTGTGAGGTAAAAAATTATCATTTTGATGGTGAAAGATTTCTTAAAATTATTTCTACTCAGTTCCCTCAATTAAGTAAATTGAATGTAAAAGAGATAGAAATAAATGCCGATACTTTAGCATTTCTGTTACAACGATGCCCTCAATTAACAAGCTTACAAATAACGGTCGGCGACAATAAAAAAATTTTACAAGTGCTAAGTACCTTTGATCTTCATAATTTTGAATATCTTAGCTTAAAAAGTGTAAGCGAGAACTGTCAATATGAACTTGCTCAAGTTCTTGAGAAAGTTCCTAATCTAATAAATCTCGATCTAAGCAATTCACATATTTCCGAAAGGATTTTAAATGAATTTGGCCAATGGTTTCCTGTTCTGCAAAATTTAAATCTTAGCAGATGCAAAAATGTTACTGTACTTAACATAATCTCAATCACAAAATCCTGCACTAAGTTAATAAGTCTTTGCATACCTGGAATAGCCATGTTTGAAGATGAACTGCTTAATGTAGTAAAAAACATTCCAAAACTCGAGAGATTATATATCTCACAACTAACGGAGGATCTTTTTTCAATGCCTTCTCCACTTGATTATTGGGCAAAACAACTTTTCTTCTTTTGTCCAAATTTCAAATATTTGCGTGTCAAAGTAATGCCTGGTCAGTGGACAAAAAGAATGGAGAGTGGAAGCAATTATTTATTATCTCGAAGAACAATGATTACAAAATCCTTTTAACCATCGTTGAGGAAACTATGTCATCAGCAGCAATATTTCCAAGCTCTTTTCAACTACCCAGTGATACGAGTTTACCACCTATAGAAACTACCGTCGCTGCGACTGTTCCAGCTGATGAGCCTGCACCCATTGTCCAAGGGCCCTTTCATTATATCCAAAGATATCAACGCCAACATTTTGAACAAATGCCCAAAAAAGAATGCGTTCCTGTTACAACGAATATAGCTAAGTACGAAGTAGTATATGATCCATATTTTGAAGAGGCTTGTTTAGCTGCAGTAGAGCCTTACAACGCAGCCTTAGTTGAAAATCTGATATCCGAAAATCCATATAATTTCTTTTATTATCAAATGAAAAGGGTACTCATCAAAGCTCTTGAAGCCGATGCATCCCCTGAGCATATCAAATTTTTAATTGGCAATATAAAAACTAAAAAGAACTTCATAGATCTTGGTGGGGATGAATCACCTCTTAAACTTGCGTTTGAGAAAGATCGTGGAGATGTCGTGCAATTACTACTCGAATATGGAACTTCCTTTGAAAATACCTTTCCTAATACATGCGAAGGGAATATTTTTCTTAGTGCCGCTTCAAACGGCAAGCTCTCCATCGTTCAATTTTTTCAAAAAATAGGTTTTCCATTAAATTATCATGATGTAGTGAAGGTACACCTAGGAAACACAGCTCTCCATTGGGCGGCTCTATGTAAGCATGAAAAAGTCATCGCATTTTTGCTAGAAAAGGGAGCAGATCCGCTTGCTGTCAATGGTGATGGAGACACCTATGTTCAGCATGCAAAGAGAATGCATAATAAATTCAACGAAGTGGCCGTCAATGCTTTGATGTTAAAGCTAACACAAGGAAAAGATCCAGCATGGGGTATTCAAGGACTTCTTGAGGACATCATCGACGTAGACGCTCCTGTTGATCAGCGTAAAAATACTCTTTTACATCTAGCTCTGAAAATTCATTGGGATTCGTTAGAAGAACTACTACTTCAGAAAAATGCCAGTCTTTCTATACCTAATGATAGAGGGATTACTGCCTTTGAATATAAGCTTAGAGATAGCTTGAGCCTAAATGATCCCTGGATGGCTGATGAATGTCAAAAACTAGCTGAAAAACATCACATTGACATAAAAGCTTGCGAAGAGCGTATTCAAGAAAGAGATTGTACTGCACGACAAATGATCTTAGAAGCTCTAAAAGGAGAAAGAGAGTTAAATGAAGAAGAGATCAATGACTACTGTGAAGATCTTTTAAACATCAATAGGCCTGATTCAGAGGGCAACACTCTTTTACATCTTGCTTATAAATGGCTGCCGGATAATGTACCCAGAAAATCCATTAAAGAAGCTCTAATAAAAAATGCGTATGCGGGTTGCTTTGCACAATTAAATAATAATGGACAAGGACCCCTCGACTGTTCGTATAAAGTACATCCCAAAAAAGAGGACGTAGAGTCTATTGAGCACTTAAAATTGGATAAAAAAAATTTACCCTCTTTTGACTATCATGATCTACATTTATATACTTCTCTAAAAAGCATAAAAATTAAGCCTGTAGATCATTATCAATTAAATTTTAAAGAATTTATTGAATGTGTTGCTACACAATGTCCACAATTAGAAAGTTTGCGTATAAGAAGTTATTCAGTTGATGCCCTATCCCTAAAATCTCTTTTACAGAACTGTCGACAATTATCAACCCTGATTATGCCAGTGAGAGGCGATGAAGATGCTGTGCGAGCATTAACCACATCTAAATTATACAACTTTCAATGCCTTGGGTTAAACGGTTTAAAAAGTAATTGTCTACCACTGTTTGAGAGGCTCTTAGATTTAAATCCTCATCTTTTAAAGTTACAACTGCGCGGATCAGAAATTTCTGACAGTACTCTAGAATCAATCAAAAACTTCATCCCTCATCTGCAAGGCTTAGATCTACGCGGATGTAAAAACATTACAGAGAACGCTGTGACTGGAGTTACAGAAGTCTGTAATCAACTGAGAGAACTCAGATTCGATGCGAATGTCATTCATAAAGATAACTTGCTCGAAATTATAGATAACTGTCCCCATCTTGAGGTGTTGCATTTTAAGTATCCTGGAGATTCCATTTATCCCGAACATGACAGGAAAAAATGGTATGAACATCTGATTGATAAATGTCATTTATTCAATACTTTGATCGTTATAAATAATAATGAAAACAATTTTGAATTGAATGCAGGCCTGACATATCTTAGGAAACATGTAAAATCCGTGATTAATAAAAGGTACTAATAAAGATCGACGCTATGTCCTTACGCCAATCGTATAATAGACTTCTTTCGAAATTCGCTTTGGTTATATATAGGGTTCTTGTTGAGCAAGATTATTCTTAAGCCCGAAGGGCGGATCTTTGTATAGCCCAGGCCGAGTGCGAGGGAGCTTGCGACCGAGACACAAAGGCCTGGGTCAGGTCAATATTTAAATAATAATTAGGCCTGAATAGGCCGGCTCTTGTTAACATCATTTTAAAATATGATGAAGAAATATCTATTGGAATGAAGAGCCGGCCTATTCAGGCCTAATGATCATTTGGTTATCCAGTCCCAGGCCTTTGTGTCTCGGTCGCAAGCTCCCTCGCACTCGGCCTGGGCTATACAAAGATCCGCCCTTCGGGCTTAAGCAAAATCTTGCTCAGCAAAAATCTTCCGGAATAAGCTGCACAATAAGTTGATCGATAAATATTGAACTCGCTTCGCTCGTTCAATATTTATTGATACCTAAAGACGTCGGTTTCTATACTTAATAAGATAGCTAAAGCATCCTCGGAGATGGTATTGCCTATTAAATTGATTTCACGGATGTTTGGATTGTTTTGCACCATTTTAACAAGTTCTTGTGCTGTTTTTTCATTAACCTCTTTATTGTAAGACAAATCCAATGATTTTAAAGACTTAGGCGATGAAAAAACTACATATTGCATTTCATATGGAGATAACGAGCAGCGGGAAAAACTCAATTTTTCAAGAGATTTTTCCGTTTCGATGTAATCTGCTAAACTTTGTATTGAAGATCTAAGTTTAGGAGCGTTTTCGTAATCATTCAGCCCCAATTTACTATTGGTAAAATCTAATTCCTTTAAGTATAAAACTTTATTGTATGTGTATTGCTTCAATACATCGGTAATCTTTTCTATCCAATTAGAGCCTATATAATTGAACTCGATATGCAGACGCGTGCATCTTAGTTCATAACCTGGACAAGATTTAGCATATTTACTATTGAAGGCAAACCTAAAGGCATCTATGTCCTCAAGTCTCTTAAAGGGGAATTTAACATATAAATTTTCTACATGTAAGGAATGGACAAACTTTTCCAATATTTTCAAGGCATTTACTTGAGTTAGAATAAGACTAGAGTTCAATGAATCATAGATGAATCCTTGAGATTCAAAATTTTTATAAAGAGCCTCATTGGTAAGTAGAGTTAAGTGATATTTGGAGGCAAAATGATGCAGTGCGTCATGATCCACGTTTGACCAGTCTATTCTTTGGAACGTATTTAAGAACTGTATAATTGCATTTAAAGTATTTGCATCTAAACTTTCATTTTCTAGGTTTGAGATAAGTTTAAGGGCTTCAGCAATTTCGCATTTCATGTGTGCAAGAAATAAATTTTTATTAAGCTCTCTATTTCCTATTTGGACTGTTTTATGATTTTCAAATAAATCAGAATTAATTTCGATGAAGTTTTTTAAGCTGTCTATATATCTTTTTGATTTTTCCAGTTCTACCAGACATTTTTGAAATTCTTGTACAGATTCCCTTTTACCCAGTGCAGACTTAAATAGATTAAACATGAGAAGAGAGTGATGATCATAAGTATTTAGACAATTAAAGAGCTTCCAAAAAGCAGTTAATCTCGATGAAAATTCTTTATTCACGAGACGGGGTGGAAAGCTCATACTAACTTTAGTGCCCTCTTCAGTTGATGTCTGGTTAAAGGGAAGTTTTAAGGTATTGAGATATTGATATGCTCTTGATTCATCTTTATATAGGTGAAAGCTTAACTCTTTTATCATTGGATTTTGTTGAGCTGCACTGATTACACTTTGAGCTACAGCATTACTAACATGAGGTAAATAGAGTACTTCTAGAGAGGGGTGAGAAAAACAGAACATGCTAACCTGAGTAAAACAAAATTCCAATTTCCCTGGATTACCCTCTAAATTTAATTCTTGCAGGTAAAATAAATGATAGGCAGCTAAAATAATGGCATCCATCCCATCCGATGTACATTTAATCTGATTGTTGGACAGGTCGAGTTTTCGCAAAGCGGAAAGATTTTTAATGTAAGGGGCTAATTCTTGAATATGATCAGCATTTAAATTATTTCCACTTAAATCGAGTTCGTGCAATGAAGGATGATCTAGCATTCTAGAAACAAATAGTAGACAATCATTGGGACCAATGACTTTAAGCTTGATTTTTTGAAGATCTGGCAATTGTTTAAGGCAATTTTTAAATGTATTTAAATCATCATTATCTACTTTTGTCAGATTAAGGCTTAGGTTTAGGCTAGGATCTTCTTTAAATAAGGAGAGATTTTTTGCAAATTCCTTTACTGAGATTATTTCTACATAATGTCCTTCACGGATATATTTAATGCCAAAATAATCGTAGGAATTAAAAATCAATACTGCAATATCAGAAATAGAAAGTTCTAAGTTCCCGTTTTCAATGCATACGGCGACCCTGTTTAAAAGTTCGGGTGAAATACGCTTATCAGTCTGTAACTTTGCATTGAGAATTTCACAGCTTTCATCATTTTTATCTGAATTTGTGGAATTAAGACCTTCAGGAAAATAGGCAAGAAATAGGTTTGCGGGTAGTTGTCTGGTCCCTAAAGTAATGATGGAACTATTTCCACAACTATCAGGAAAGATCTCAATAAACTGTTTTAATGCTTTAAGGAAAAATGATGTTTTAGGCTGTTTAACAATCCAGTTTCGAAATCCTTCTTTGGATAAACCTTCGGTTGATATATTGATCATGTTTTCGAAGATGAATTCTATACTTTCAGTCGAAGATGAGACTGGGCGTGAACCAAAGTTTGAGTTGTAATTGGAACTTGAACTAGAACTGGAACTAGAACTTGAACTTGAACTGGAAACGAAACTCATAGTGAACTCCTTTTTATGAAATAAAGCGAATATAATGCATAAATTAATACAAGAAGTCAAATTATTTGAAATACTCAAGTATTTTATTGATAAGACAAAAGGCAGGCCGTGCAATAGTATCGACCATGATTACTAAATAAGAAGGGGATTCTATATACTTGCAATCATCGACACAACGATTGAATGATGGACGAAATGCCTCTTTAAGAGATTGGTCATCATAGGGCTCCTTTAAGTCTCGCAAGGGGATGTCATTATTATTGTAATATATTCTCCCTATGACGCATTGAATATACTCTAAGTTCCATGTCTTTTCTACCGATTGGTCAGCAAATATTTTAAGAAAAACATTGCGCGCAATAAAATCGATGATTTGATTACTAGAGACTCCTAAAGACCGTAAAACTGAAATATCTTTGTTGATATCGATTCTTCGGATATATTCCTTAGCTTTGTCAGTAAGTGATTGTTTTAGATAATTAAAGTAGCATCCTGAAGTATGTGTACTTACATAACCACGGAAAATTAAGTCATGGTCAACCGGTATCCATTTATTTTTTTTATCAACAAGAATATTACAGCGGTTGTTGCGGTCTCGATCCACATTTCCTAAGCGTATATCCAATAGCACAATCGCCTGAGCTATTTCTATATTGGCTTTCTCATGCTCACTTAGCGAGATGCACTTTAAATTTTTTAACCACTTAACAAAAACTCCTCCTCTAGTATTGTTTAGCTCGGGATTTTTCTCGTTAAATATAAATTTGGAAGTATAATAAGCAGGAACTACGCCTGCATAAGATTCATGATCTAATTGATAGGCGATTAGATCTCCAACACGTGTACTTGTATAGGCTGTATTTTCTTCTTTGAAAATTGCTACGGGTTCATTTGTGCGACTGTCAAATAAAATGGGTGATTGATGAATACCACTGGAAGATTTTTTATAATAAAAATTTCTGCTATTTAAAATTTTGAGTGTTTCTTGTTCAAAGTCTCTTTGAATGATCACTCTATATTTTTCATTTACAGTTAAACCGGCTTCTTTAGGCAATAGACTAACAGCTTTATCTAATGAAATATTGCTATTAAGAAAGCGATTCAAATGTATGCTTTTAAATCCTGCTTTGAAGAGGGATTCAACGACTTTTTTTGATACTGGTTGCCATTTTCCTTGACTATCACGAACCTCAATCCGACTGCACTGCCAAAAGGTGCTCAGATTGACTTCTTCTAACTTACACTCTTTATAGCTCTCTTCTTCAAAATAATTATTTGAACTGTTTGTAAAAGGTGTTATTTCAAAAAATATGCTATTATGCGGTGATATTAGCTCACCATATGGCCTCAGTGATACACTCATATTGCTATCCTTTAAAGCTCGTCTGACAGGAATTGGATTTTGTTAATGTCCATAATCATATCCGCTATGTACTTTATGGTATAAGATTATAGACATTAAGTAATAAAATTAGGCTATTTTGGGCTCTTTTTTAGGGATGCAGACTAAGAGTGCTCCTACAACTATCAATGCTAAGGCAATGAATGCTGTGACGGCTAGTGTCTCTCCAAGAAAGAGATAGCCTAAGAGAAATCCGCCTATAGGATAAAAGCAGGAGGCCATTGATACTGCTGTAGGACCCGAGATGCCAATGAGCTTATAATAGCAGATTGAACCTGCAAAAGTGGCTAACAGTCCTGCGCCCACAGCTCCCACCCAATGCAGTAGGGT
>JABDDJ010000071.1 GCA_013287645.1 Chlamydiota bacterium
ATCAATTATTTGATCGACTTTATATTTATTGGGATTAAATCCTTCCAAGACTCCTGTGCTCTTCAATATTTTTGCATCGCTTAAATAGATGTAAACGATTTGTCTTATCTCACTGTCTTCGAGTTCGGTGTATTGAGTGCCATTCCACCGCCAAAATTCACCTGAGCAATATTGGAGCGTTCTATGCTTTTGAAATAAGAAGTTTTTTTGAATTAAAGATTCTGCAATTTCGAGAGGGGCGTCATGTTCCAAGATTTTTTCACCGAGATCTGAACTTAGATGAGAGAGTTCCTTTCTTATTTGTTCGATCGCTTCTTTTTTTTTTTCTAAAGTAATCCAGCGCTCATGAAAGTCTCTTTCTACAGAAATTTGAATAGAAGTTTTTCCCTCCTCCGTTGGAGATTGAGCGAAGTCCTCTGAGCTTAAGGAAGCATTATAACGATAAACATCCACCAACAATTGTCTATCTTCGTTGTAGGACTCTATTTCCAGAATTTCTAACCGTAATTGCTTGCCCGAAATTTTCGGATTGGTTGAGATTATGCCTTTGGGGAATGAGACATTTCTAGTTTTGTATTCGAGTTTTGCCTCTTGAATGATGCCTTGAATCTCATTTTGTTTCGTGAGTGAACAAAGCCATCCTTGATAGAGAGGATTCCATTGACAGCCATGCGATTTGATGCGGGCTTTAATGCCTTTCCCAAGACTACCTTGAAAACTGAAAACAATGAATTGTTCGTTATCTTCAGATTGCCCTTGCATTGACCCCGTAGACTGATTTATATTATGAGACATACTATCGAATTCCTTTAAAGGCCGCTTTCATTGATCGTGAATTGCGGCCTTTGTTTTGATTTATTTGCTGCCTTTTTTCTTTAATAACGCAAAGAGAGTTGCTGGAAGTACAAGCCGGCGGCGGCCAACCTTAAGAAAGGCGTTTCTTAAACCATTGATGTCGCTCTCAAAAGCCATTTTTCTGAGAGCCCCAAGGCTTGGATAGTCATAGCTTTCATGAAAGCCTTTGAATGTAACTGGAATGTCGGGAATATGATCCATGTCGAATCTCCTTAAGTGATAATGATTCCTATCACTTCCAATTAAATCAGAGATCTGCTGTTCAACATTTCAAATAAAAAAATGAAAGGGAAATTTGAGACGAAATTTCACAGAGAGAAGTAAAAAAGACCTTTCATCGGATGATAGGTCAATTTTGTAACGTCTTTTTGCCTTTTCTGCGCTTTTTTTGTTCTCTTGATCGAGGATCTAGCTTGCGTTCACGAACAATCCTTTCCCAGCTAGGTCGTGAGAGCAATTTGGTCGAAGGACATTTTGCAAGATAATCGTCATATACTTCATCATAGATTGCTGTTGGATGGTTTTTCCAAAATTTTTTAGCAAGTTCTATCACAAAATTTGCACTTTGAGTCCCTGGAAGAACAATGAGGGGCGAATCTTCTATTTCCTTTTTTGAGTTATCAATTTGATATAGATAGGCGTGGATGTGATTTTTTAACGCATTTAGATATTTCTCAAAATCCTTGCGACGGATTTCATATTCGTATGACACAAATGGGTCCTTATGCTGGCTTGAATAGTTTTGTTGAAGAAAAACCGATTTGGCATAGCACAAAGCCTCTCTTTCGCAGCGCTCAAAAGCAGCAGACCAAATTTCCTGATTAATCTCTGTTTTACGCTTAACAATCTGCGGTAAGGGTTGGTAATTGCTTGGGGTATTAAGGCATTGCTCAAGGAATCGGAATCTCTCTAAACAAAAAAACGGGGTTGTTTCAGCGCGGATAAGCATGTTGCGTCGTTTTTCATCGCTGTTGTGTCCGGGCATTCCAAATTTTTGTATCAATGTTGCCGCCTGCGGCGAATACAATGATGAGAGCGGTTCTATGGGCCTTTTAAGCAGCATTGAAGCCCTTTTCTTGGTTATTGGCACTTTATCCAGAATCGTTTCATTTTGCTTTATTCCAGCAGAAAGTTGGTATATTTTATCTTTCTTCCTGTCATTTATCTTGAGCTTAACCACCGTGATTTTTATCAGCTTGGTCACTTGCTCTTCAGCAGTACAAAAGCGTTCTCCAAACATTGCCCATAAATTGATCTGATATTGAGCTGTGCGAAAAAGAAAAGGAGTGTCTGAAATACAACGAAAAAATGGGGAGGAATAACAAAACAGCCTCATATTGCAAATTGCACGGGGATAAAGAGGAGAAAATTCTATCGCATTAGGCGCCGTAACGATTCTTCTAATGCGAACCAGTTGCTTGCGATGATCATAACGACAGCGATGATACTGCCAAAGCTTACTCCAGTTATATTCAAGAACCTTTGAAGCTATTCCGATATATTCTTGCCGCCATTTTGAATATTCATGTTCAAATTTGTTGAAATATCCCTTAAGAAGGGAATGATCTTTTAAAATAGCTATAAGATCTAACAACAACTTAAAAAACGTTTCATTATACTCACTGCGCAAGATGCGATCGCATGTTTCATTAAAAGCTTGGCGGAAGCCTGCAATGTTGTCTGGTAAATAAATCGTCATATGCTATCTCCTACATGTCCCATTAGGCTATTACTGGTCTTTTGTAAAATGCGTGAAATGTGTTCTTTGCTGAAGTGGGCATACCTTCTCGTCATCGTTGGAGAGCGGTGGCCCAAAATTTCCATGAGCTCGCCTTGAGTTGCTCCATTCATGGCAAGATGGGAGGCGCAGGTATGTCTCAGGTCGTGATACTTAAAATTCTCTATATTGCTTAATATTAATGCTTTATGAAATGATTTCCGAATCATCGATGGTGGATACCTCTTTGATGGGTCTTTGGATGGAAATAAAAACTCGTCGGGCAGTTTTGCCCCCCTCAATCTTGTCAAGATAGATAGCCACTTGGTTCGGGATGGGAACGGCCCTGCTATCTCCATTTTTAGTAGTCTCTAGAGTTACAAAGCCATTCTGGATGTGTTTCCATTGGAGACCAGCCACTTCGCCATGACGTAATCCCATCGAGGCAGAAATAAGAACCATGCCATACAAGTGGGGATTTCGACTCTTTTTGCAGAATGCAAGCAAGGTATGCAACTCTTCCCGGCTCAAGAAGCGGTTGCGTCCTCCATTTTCTTTTAGCTTAGACACTCGCTTGAACGGATTCTCGGTTATCCACTGCCATTCCTGATAGGCCAATGTGAAAGCCCTACTGAGACTTGAAAAGTACCTGTTGACTGTCGCGTTCGTACGCGGTGATTTACGGGATGTTATCCCATTCAGAAGTTCTTCTTTCGCCTCTACAAGCAATGAAGGGGTAATTTCGAGCAAAACTCGTGTTCCATAATTGTCTCTCCACCAATTCAAATGGGGAGTCTGGTCTTTAAGGCGCCGCGGATGTTTATTGAGATGAAGGCGAGTATATTGATCGATCAAATCGGAGAGCGTGTACTTGCGCGCTTTGTTATCGGGAACATGCTTGCCTTCAAGGATGGAGCTTTCAACTTTTCTCACCCAGTTTTTGGCTTGGGTCAAGGTTGAGAAAGATTCTCTGAGTGGTTTTGCATTTTTCCGGCGAACTTCAGCATGATAGGTGATCGTCCCGTCTTTCTTTTCGTATTTGCGAATGCATCGGATGTTGTCTGAACTCTTCATAATATCACCGAGCTGAAGTGGAGAGGTTAAGACATTCTTGAATAATAGGGAATAGGATTGATAATCCGTTGCTCCAAATTGTTCTGAATGATTCTAGAGATTTATTCTTGATAGCTAATGACTTGTTTTTACGCATTTTTTCCGCATTTGAGAAAAGAATTGGCGTATTTTGAGAAATTGAAATGAAGAATAACGAATGATGTTGAAAAGAGCTTTTTTCCGGTTGATTCCAGTGATTTGCGGAAAAAGTGCGTAAAACACGCGAAATTGGAGTTGGCTTCATAAGTACCTCTGATTAGAAATTGCTGTATCAGAGTTACTTAAAAAAGTGGGGCAACTTGGACTTGAACCAAGGACCAGCGGGTTATGAGTCCGCTGCTCTAACCAACTGAGCTATTGCCCCCGAGTTGATGGTATGGATTTTAGCAGGGGAGGCATGCTTTGGCAAGGGAAATGTATTTCGATGATTATATTTTATGTTGGTTGGAAAATAAATTTTTGAATTGAAAATGTAGTTCTTCGATTGAATGAATTACCTTTGTGGCTTTGGAAAAGTCCTGCTCTTTTGTTATGTCATTTGGGACGGCTAGGGTAATCATGCGGGCTGCTGTTGCTGCCTCAACGCCTGCCTGTGTATCTTCTATAACCAAGCACTGTTCTGGGGGTACATTGAGTTGTTTGGATGCCTCTATATAGATATAGGGTTTGGGTTTGTTTGTCCCTTCTGGATCTTCATAAGCGTCTAAATCTTCTGTTCCTGAAACTATCACTTCAAATATTTGATCCAACTGGGCTGTTTTTAAATTTAAAAGGATCTCTTTTCTAGGGGCTGATGAGGCAAGGGCTAATTTTATTCCCAAAGTCTCTTTATTGTGTGATAAATAGCGGGCAAATTGGACCATCTCGTGAATGACTGGTACGCCTTGTTCTTGTAATCTTTGATACTCTTTTCTTCTTATAATTAGGGTTTCTTCTGGAATAGGGATGTTCTTTTTATCTATTAATAATTGGAGTATTTTCTTTGAACTATTGCCTGCCACTGCTTGATACTCTTGTAGTGTTAGGGGGATATTCTGTCTTGCAAGGGCGTTTTGCCAGGCCTGAAATTTCAAATATTCTGTATCTACTAATACTCCATCGCAATCGAATAGGACGGCTTTTATTTTCATTTTGATTTGCTCATGTGGTGGCTTTTCGGTATGAAAGGGCTTCCATTAGGTGTTCTGGGCAGAGTGGGCTGTTGGCTAGATCTGCTATGGTAAGGCCTACGCGTAGAATGCGGTCTGCTGCGCGGGCTGAGAGGTGCATCTCTTCCATTGCCTGTTTTAGGATGGCATGGGACTCTGTATCTAATTTGCAATGGCTATCTAGCTGTGACCGTGTAAGCATGGCATTAGTCTTGCCTTCTCCATAGCGTGCATACTGGCGTTCTCTGGCTTGGATGACTCTTTGGCGTACTGTTGCTGAGGTCTCTCCAGTGGGTGCCTGGTGCATCTCTTGATAAGAGACGGGTGGGACGGTTAAAAAGAGATCAAACCTATCCCAAAGTGGTCCTGAGATTTTTTGGAGGTACCTTTGTTTCTGTATATCTGTATCTTTGCAAGCTTTTGTGGGATGGCCTGTGTACCCGCACGGGCAGGGATTCATGGCTGCTATGCAGAGTATGCTGCAGGGATAGGTTACTTGTTGTCGTGCGCGGCTGATGGTTACAAGGCGGTCTTCAAGTGGTTGTCTAAGGACTTCGAGGACTGAGCGGCTAAATTCGGGTAGCTCATCGAGAAAGAGGATGCCATTGTGTGCGAGGGAGATCTCGCCGGGGCGTGGGATGTTTCCTCCTCCTACAAGTCCGGCATAGCTAATAGTATGGTGTGGTGCGCGAAAGGGGCGGTGATAGAGTAGATTGGTATCTGTGGGTAGCATGCGGGCTATGGAATGGATTTTTGTGCTTTCTAGGGCTTCTTGCAGGGTGAGGGGTGGAAGTAGGCTTATGAGTGCTTTGGCGAGGAGGGACTTTCCTGATCCTGGCGGGCCTGAGAAAATGAGGTTATGTCCTCCTGCTGCTGTGATTTCGAGGGCTCTTTTGGCTGCATATTGGCCTCTTACAGTTTGTAAATCGACGGGGGGTATGTGGTTCTGGTGTTGTTGTGAAGAATTTTTTAATAAGTAGGGTTGATAGTTTTTGGGATTAATGAGGAAGGCAATGGCTTCTTTGAGGTTGGTAAAGGGGTAGATATTGAGTTTGGTTGTGACTGAGGCTTCTGGGGCGTTCTCGAGGGGAATGAGGAGTCCTTGGGCCTTATGTTTCTGTGCTAGCATGGCTAGGGAAAGGGCTCCGGCAATGGGGCGGAGCTCTCCTGACAGGCTGAGCTCTCCTGCGATGAAATAATTGTCGAGCTGTATTCCTGAATTGATTTTTTCCATGGCTAGGACAATGCCTAGTGCGATGGGCAGGTCGTAGCATGCGCCTTCTTTACGTAGGTGGCCTGGGGCTAGGTTGACGGTGCAGTGTTGGCTGCCGAGTGGATATCCTACGTTTTTAAGTGCTGTGAGGACGCGGTCTTTGGATTCTTTGACTGCGGAATCGGGTAGTCCGACGATGACGAGTGTGGGTTTGTCTGCGGGTGCGATGTCGACTTCGACTGTAACGGTGAGTGCTTCTAATCCGAGCAGGGTAAATGTGCGGCAACGTGAAACGGCCATAGTTTGATCTAGCGTGTGGAGTGTGAGAAATAGGCCATAGCAGCGCTATGGCCTATGGGGATTTTTAAGGAATAGTTTAGTAATCCATTCCTGCATGGGCTGGCGCTGCGGATTTCTCTTCTGGGATCTCAGTGACTGTTGCTTCTGTAGTCAAAAGGAGTCCTGCAATAGAAACTGCATTCTCAATTGCGCAGCGTGCGACTTTTGTAGGATCGAGAATTCCGGCTTCGATCATGTCGACATACTTGTTATTGAGTGCGTCAAATCCGAAGTTGGGTGATTTTTTGCCTTCTTCTGTGACTTTTTTGACGACAAGTATGCCTTCTTCGCCGGAGTTGTCGGCTATTTGTCGAAGGGGTGACCGAAGGGCGGATGCGATGAGCTGTGCACCTGTTTTCTGGTCGCCTTCGAGTGTTTTGACGAGCTCTTCGACGTCATGAATG
This sequence comes from Chlamydiota bacterium, assembly GCA_013287645.1. GTDB lineage: Bacteria > Chlamydiota > Chlamydiia > Chlamydiales > JABDDJ01 > JABDDJ01. The sequence goes on from JABDDJ010000071.1 coordinate 6,790, forward strand.
CAGCGGATGAAGGCTGTGCCTCCTCCTGGGAGGATCCCTTCTTCAATTGCTGCGCGTGTAGCGTGCTGGGCGTCATCAAAGCGGTCTTTGCGCTCTTTCATAGCTGTTTCGGTATGGGCGCCGACGGAGATGACTGCTACGCCTCCGGAGAGTTTTGCTAGTCTCTCTTGGAGTTTTTCGCGGTCGTAGTCGGACTCTGTCTCTTCGATCTGCTTTTTGAGCTGATCGATGCGTTTTTGGATCTCTTCTTTGGAGCCCATGCCTTCGACAATGGTGGTATCATCTTTGGTGACGACGACTTTCTTGGCTTTTCCGAGCATATCAAGAGTGGTGCTCTCAAGCTTCATGCCTAGTTCGTCGGTGATGACTTGGGCGCCTGTTATTGTGGCGATGTCTTGCAGGACGGCTTTGCGTCTGTCGCCAAATCCTGGAGCCTTAACGGCGCAGACTTTGAGGCCGGCTCGGATGCGGTTGACGACGAGGGTAGCTAAAGCTTCGCCTTCGATGTCTTCTGCGATGATGAGGAGTGGTCGTCCTGAGTCGGCAACGGTCTGTAGGATGGGGATGAGGTCTTTAACTGCGCCGATTTTTTTGTCGTGAATGAGGATGAAGCACTCTTCGTATTCGCAATGCTGATGCTGTGGATCAGTGACGAAGTAGACGGAGAGGTATCCGCGGTCGAAGTTCATGCCTTTGACGACTTTAAGGGTAGTTTCGAATCCTTTGCCTTCTTCGATGGTGAGTGTGCCGTCTTTACCGACTTTTTCGATGGCGTCGGCAATGATCTTGCCCATTTCTGCATCGTTATTGGCGGAGATGGTGGCAACTTGTGCGATTTCGTTTTGTTTGGTGACGGGCTTGGACATGGCGCGGAGTTTTTTGATGACGGCTTCTAGGGCGCGTTCCATGCCTTTTTTGAGGTCGTTGGGGTTGGCTCCGGCGGTGACGTTGCGTAGTCCTTCGGTGAAGATGGCTTCTGCGAGGACTGTGGCGGTGGTGGTTCCGTCTCCGGCTTTGTCGGCAGTTTTGCTGGCGACTTCTTTAACCATTTTTGCGCCCATGTTTTCATGGCGGTTTTCGAGTTCGATCTCTTTGGCTACGGTGACGCCGTCTTTGGTGATGTGTGGTGAGCCGTAGGCTTTGTCGATGAGGACGTTGCGTCCTTTGGGCCCGAGGGTGACTTTGACGGCATCGGCGAGTGTTTTAATCCCTTTGAGGATTAGTTGTCGGGCGTCCTGCTTAAATTTTATATCTTTTGCGCTCATGATAATATTCTCCTAACTTTGCTTATTCGATGATTGCGATGATGTCGTCTGCGCGAAGGATGACGTATTCTTGGTCATCAAGGGTGACTTCTTGTCCGGAATATTTTTCCATGAGGATGACATCTCCGGCTTTGACGGGCATGGGGATGAGTTTTCCGTTTTTGTCTTGTTTGCCTTTGCCGATGGCAATGACTTCAGCTTGTTCTTGTTTTTTCTTGGCGGTATCGGGGAGAATGATTCCACCGATGGTTTCTTCTTTTTCTAGTCGGCGTACTAGGACGCGATTGCTGAGTGGTTGCAATTTTGTCTTAGTCTTGGTGGTAGTAGAAGACATGGGTTGATCTCCTTAATTGTGTGAGTTTGTAAACATCTGGGTGTTAGTCTAGTCTTCGTGGGGTTTTTTGGCAACACTAATTAGCAGCCAAAACACGAAAGTGCTAAATAACTTTATTAGCAGTACTTAGTAGCTCTTCGAGTTGTTGGACTAGAGAGCGGAAATGCTGGAGAGCATTGGTAACCGCGTCGGGCTTACGCATGTCTATACCTGCGTGGGCGAGGATATCGACCGGGTAGGCGCTGGAGCCAGCCTTGAGGAAACCTAGGTAGTCGTCTCTCTCTTTGGTGGAGCCTTGGGTGACTCTTTGGTAGAGGGCGAGAGCGGCGCTGATTCCGGTGGCGTACTGGTAGACGTAGAAGTTATAGTAGAAGTGGGGGATGCGAGCCCATTCGAATTCTGCTTCTGGGTCTATTTGGATTTC
>JABDDJ010000072.1 GCA_013287645.1 Chlamydiota bacterium
GAATTTTGACCAGAAGATTTTGCGTTGATCGAGTTTGAAGAACCATATGGCGAGGCGGAAGATTTTTTGCATGAACCAGGTGGTGACTTTATTGAGGCCGATGATTTCTCCTAGCTTTTCTTTGGGGACCATCCCATAAGTTAGGTAATGGCAATTTTCGTGTTTGAGGACTTCGAGGAGTTCTATCATGAGTAGCTCTGGAGTTCCTCTGGGAACCCCTGATGTAGTAATTAAAAACTTGATTAACCACCCTTTTCGAGCTTCTAAGCTAGTTAAGAGAATCATTCCTATGACTTTTTCTCCATCTTTTAGATAAAACCAGCGCTTAAATTGCCGATCTTCGAAAAAATTGAGGCCTCCTAGGTGGATTTGTGGTCCATGTCTTTCTTTTAGCCACGATTCTCCAACTTCTAGAATGGCTTGTTCGATCTTGTCATCTTGTAAGATATACTCATGGAAGGTGAGTCCAAAGCTATGGGCATGTTTGACTTTATTTCTTAGTTTGCTGTTGCTTGCTCTGGGATCAGATTGTGGGTCAAAGTTTAGCTCATCGCAAACTTCTATGAGGACTTTACAAACTTTGTTTTGTGCCCATTTGGCAAATTGTTCTGTGGTGATTAAGTAGATGACATTGAGTTTTTTCTCTAGGCAAAAGGTATGAAAGGCCTCGGCAAGGCGCGGTTTGTATTCTGGAGGGCAGACGGGATCTCCTAAGACAACGGCGCAGTGGGATTCTATGCGGTATGCAATAAAGCCTTCAATTTCGGGGAGAGTAAAAAAGGTGCAGGATGAGGAACGTATGATTTCTGAAGCTGGACTTCCCCACTTGTTGATCAAATTCTCGATCTGATTTTTTTCGATCGACGGAGGAGCTGTGATTGAAATTGTTTGCATATTCTTGAATCTTATAAATAAAAAATTTATTTTCAAGTGAATATGTTATAAAGTTCTGTAAATCAGACTTTAAGTGGGTCATATGCTTTCTATTGCTCTAAAAATGCTCATAGGAAATAAAGCCTCTTGCATAGGGGTGATTTTTGGCATTTTTTTGGCGACGCTGCTGATTTCTCAGCAATCGGCCATCTTTCTAGGTCTAGTTTCGCGTTCCTATCGGATGGTTACCGATGTCCCTGCTCCGAACATATGGATAGTGGATCCCTTGACTGAAAGCGATGAAAAGGTGAGAGGGATGCCTGAGGGATTTCTGGATGTGGTAAAGAGCATTCCTGGAGTTGAATGGGCGGGGCCTATTAATGTGGCATCTCTGCCATTGGTGACAAGTGCGGGTATCTTTGACGTGGGTGAAGTTTATGGGATCGATGATGCGACATTAATCGGGGCTCCTACCGATATAATAGATGGGTCTTTACGCGACTTGCATCGTGAGGGTGCGGTGATTGTAGATGTCTATTCTGCGCAACAATCTTTGGCTAGGGTGATGCCTGATGGATCGACTGTTCCATTGAAGGTGGGTGACACGATGGAGATTAATCAACACCGTGCCGTAGTTGTGGGCATATGTAAGATTACTCAGGGATTTTATCCGCAGCCGATTATTTTTACTTCGCTTCGACAGTTTAAAAATTTTACTTCTATGAACAGGACTGTGGATTTTATTGCGGCCAAAACGCGTGAAGGCGCTAATGTCGACGAGGTTTTGAAAAAAATTAATGCTTATTCGGAACTGAATGGCCTGACGAAAGATCAGCTGGAATGGCGTATAGCGAAGTCGTTTTTAAAGACAGGGATTTTGATCAATTTTGGCCTGTCGGTAGCTTTAGGGTTGATTATTGGATTTTCTATCGCCGGACAGATTTTTTATATTATGACTTTGCAGAACTTGGTCTATTACGCTCTTATTAAGGCTCTAGGTGGTAGCAAGAGACTGATTTCTCAAATGATTGTAATGCAGGTGATGCTTGTGGGCATTATAGGCTTTTTGTTAGGAACTGGGGCTACATTGATATGGGGAATTGTGATTCAGGATACGACGTTGGCCTTTTTATTTCCTTGGCAGCTGCTTGTATTTTCAGGAATGATCGTGTTAATTATCTGCATGTTTACAGCAGGATTAAGCCTGCATAGAGTGAATTCGACAGATCCTAAAGTATTAATGGGTAATTGAGATGACTGAAGCAACGATTGAATGCCGAAATATTAAAAAAAGTTATGGTAAGGGAGAGGCTTTAATTGAGGCTTTAACGGGTATTAATTTATCCATCTATTCTGGTCAATTGACGCTACTTGTGGGTCCTTCGGGCTCGGGTAAAACGACGCTGCTTTCGATCATTACGAATATTTTATCGGCAGATGAGGGCGAATTGTTTCTGTTAGGGCAAGAGATGCATCAGCTTACTGCAGAAAAAAGGGCTGAATTTTGTCGCAACAATCTTGGCATTGTCTTTCAATCTCTTTTTTTAATTCCTACTTTGACAGTATTGGAGAATGTCTCACTACCTCTTCTAATTGAAGGAAAGCCAGAAAATATTGCGCATGGTCAATCGATGCAATTGCTGGAAAAAATGGAGCTTTCTCACCGTTGTGATACCTCTCCAGCATTTTTATCCAAGGGCCAGCAGCAACGGGTAGCGATTGCGCGCGCCTTAGTTAACGAAGCGAAGATCATCGTCTGTGACGAGCCTACAAGCTCTCTTGATCAAGCACATGGCTTTGAAATTATGGGCTTATTACATGATTTGGCTTTACATTCTTCAAAAACAGTGTTAGTTGTGACTCATGATCATCGCATTTTCTCTTTTGCTGATCGTATTGTTAATATTAATGATGGTCAAATTATCCCAGGTGAACATGCATAGACACTATTTTATTATTATTGTGATTATCGCGCTTCTCTGCTTGTTGTTGGTATTCTTTTCTCTGGCCAGAGAAATAGCGAAACCGATCACTAAAAATCCGCCTACAGAAGCACCCCATGCCCCTTTTAAGTCATATATCTCTGGTGTAGGTATTGTGGAGGCTAATAGTGAAAATATAGCGATAGGAACGTCTCTACACCGTGTCGTAAATAAAATCTTTGTGACCGTAGGATCTAAAGTCAAAAGAGGAGATCCTCTCTTTCAAATGGAAAACCGTGACCTTCAGGCCAACCTTGCTGTTCAAGAAGCAGCCTATCAGAGCGCTATTGCTAAGTTAAAGAGGTTAGAATCTTTTCCTCATCCCCAAGATCTTTCTGCCGCTGAATCTGCTGAAAAGAGCGCAAAGGTAGCTTATGAGCAAGCAAAGCAGCAATATCAGATGGTTTTAGACCTTAAAGATCCTCGTGCGATCAGTCTGGAAGAGAAAAATCGACGTATGGCTAATTTCCGGGAAGCGGAAGCCAAGTGGAACGAAGCTCAAGCGACTTTAAAGAAGGTTAAAGCGGGTACCTGGAAACCTGATTTGGATATTGCCAATCTAGATGTCGTTCAGGCAAAAGCAACTGTCAATCAGATTAAAACAGAGATTCAACGCACCATTGTGCGCTCTCCGCTAGATGGAGCGGTGCTGCAAATTAAAATTCATGAGGGTGAAATCCTGCCACAAGATGTCTCCAAGCCGGCGATGTTAATAGGAAATACGGACGAGCTATTCTTGCGGGTAAATATTAATCAGTTGGATATCCCTTTTTTCCGTGAGAACTCCCCTGCTACAGCCTTCCTACAGGGCGATTCTCACTATGAGTTTCCTCTAGAATTTGTGCGCATTGAGCCATACTTAGTGACTAAGCAATTTTTGACAAACGACGTAACCGAAAAAGTAGATACACGTGTCCTACAAATTATTTACCGCATTAAAAAAGAAGATCCTCATTTAATTGTAGGTCAGCAAATGGATGTCTTTATTAAGGCGAAACCGCTCACATGAGAGTAGGCATGCAGGTTGTAAGGTTTTTTTTACTGACTTTTTTGCTGTTCTCATGCTCTGCACGGCAGTGCTATGTTCCAGAAATTCCTTGTGAATGGCATACAAAGCCTGCACCTGGAATGATAATCAGTTCTATGGATGGATTTTTATGGTGGAAGGCCCTTGAAGATCCTGTGCTGGACTATCTACTCTATCAAGTTGAAAATTGTGACTCAATCTATGCCGATATTGCCAAGAGTTATTTTGAACTTGTAGCTTCTCAACATACCCTGGACATCCTTAAAGAACAAATTTATGCTTATCAAGAGTCGCTGCAACTCACTGAAGCGCTCTTAATTGCAGGATTTACAAACACTCAAGACCAACTCCATGCACAAGAACTGCTAATCACTCAAAAAGCGCAAATTCCAACAGTTGAATTATCCATCCAAAAATCGATTAATCATCTTACCACCTTGCTAGGATATGTGCCTGGAGATTTAGATTGGCTTCTATGTCAAAAAAACTGTTTACCAAACCTTCCCTGCTACCTGCCCATCAAATCCCCTGCCGAAGTTTTGGATTGCAAATGCTCCTTAGAGGCTCTTGAAGAGGTTGAAAATGGAATAGCCTCCTACAATACTGCATTGAAGCGTCATGCTCTTTTTGCCGAAACTTGGGGTGCCTCACAAAAAGAGTATAGGGAAATTTATGACCTTTATCAGCGAGGATTCAAAAGTTACCTTGATGTTCAAACAAGCCTTCAAGCGATGCTTAACGCGAAAAACAACCTGCTGCAAAGCAAACTTGATCTGATCTTAAGCTACATCGCTCTCTACAGGGCTCTTGAAGGATAAATCTAAAAGAAAATTAAACGCAAAGACGCAAAGGCGCAGAGTATTTTTTTTATTCTTTGCGCCTTTGCGTCTTTGCGTTTAATTTTTTTCGAGCAGGGGTCACCTGTTAATGAGTTGGAGGATCTGCAAAGCAAAATAGAATTTACGTGGCCACGCATTGGAAAGAGCCTCTTTTACTGAAGTCCAATTTCCAGGATATTTTTCTTCCAAATAGGGATAATTATACTCACTGTCATCAATATTTGCGTATGTCATACTTAACATAGCTATTCCCTTGCCAATTTTACAACGCATGCCAGCAACTTCCAATTCTTTGGGGACAGATTGATCAGAATGGAGCACCTTAACATATCTACCAAAGGGTTTGTAATTTTCTGACTGAGTATTCATCACAAAACTTCCCCCTCCATTCACCCCCACTTTGATAGATAGACTTTGATGGTGATAGGGCACTTCTAATTCAACTGCAGTGGGAAAATAATCTTCTTTATCTTTATGTGGATTTGGTACGAGGGGTCCTTTTGCTAACGCAGGACATAGGGGGAATTCATTTTTAGCTTCGATAACAGTCCCATTACTTCTAAGAAAAAAGGTATTTTGAGATACCCAATAAGTGGCTCCACAAAGTGTGTAAATCCCTCCTCCTTTCTTGACGTAATTAAATATGGATTCTTTTTGATTTCCTAGGTCCCTATCAAGATCCTCCCCAGTTGCACCAGGAATAAAGATCATACTAGCTTTTGGATCCCACTTCGAAGGACAAAAGGAAACGCTATCGACCTTTATAACTGTAAGTCCTAAACCTTTAAGAGCCGTTTTGGACAACTTGACGTCACCTAAAAAAACACCTTTTTTTTCAGGAGTACCCGTGTATAAATAAGCCTTTTTGATAGGACTACATTTAATATTTGCTTTAAGTTCAAAAAAAGCTTTTTCAAAATCAAACGATCCAACTGAATCGACGGTCATTAGAACGCTCTTGCAGCCCGTTTACAGCATAAAGCTACAGCTATTTTAAAAGCGCAGCCAGGTAGATAAGGAACTAATCCTATCCAAAACAATTGAGAGTATTCAACATAGAAGGAAAGATAGCCCAATCCACAGAGATAGATCACCGCATCGCCTGCTATAATGGCTAGAAAAGTTTTGAATAGTGAATCTGAAGCCATCTTTTGGCAAAGCCAGGCCATCAAGGGAGCTGCAATAAGAAAGCCAAGCAAATACCCAGCACTTGGATGCAGCATCCATAGTGGATTAACATAGCCCACTGCAAGGACTGGAAATCCCATCGTCGCTAAGGCCAGATAACCTAAAACTACATAGAAGGCATTTTTCGGCGAATAAAATATCCCCAAAAGAAATATTCCCAAGGTCTGTAATGTAAAAGGAACCGGCTCTACAGGGACTTCTACCTGCGAACAAGCAATCAAGAGCACCAAGCCTAATGCCATTGCCAATGGTACTCTATAAAGACTCACTAGAGTCTGAGGAATCTTTTTAATCAATAACATCGCAACACCTCTACGCGTTGAACCGTCCAAACCTTATACCTTATCGCTCTTCTTTATTCTAGCGATTTATTCCCCTGCATGGTAAATTTATAACTTCTCAAAAATTGCATCAATAAAGATTAACTGTGGATACAGTACAAAAAAACGACCGATTTAAAATTTATGTAGACCAGCTGCATGATGGGCATGTTGAAAGAGTCGACGAGTCCTTTGATTCGGCTTTCTTAGATACCAATGAGCCAGACCTGCAGTTTAAAGGTCCCGTATCTGTGAAGGGCGATGTCTATGTTGCAGGAAACGAGCTTGTGTTGCACCTGGCTATGTCTGTGCTTTCCATCGTTCCCTGCACTATCTGCAACACTCCTGTTGAGGTCGAAATCCTACTCCCTAACCTCTACGAAGTCATTCCCTTGACCGACATCCCCCACGGTATTTTTTTCATGCAAGAAACTCTGCGACAAGCGATACTACTAGAAAGTAAAACATTCGCTGAATGCAATGGCGGCAAATGCCCCCAGCGCAAAGAGATAACCCCTTATTTAAATAGACCCTCCTCTGCATCCCCCTTTGAACAGCTGCAGAAGGATGATTTTGAAAGTTAACTGATTTTTTGGAGATTTATCATGGCAGTACCACGTAATAGGCATTCTACAGCGCGAAAAAATTCAAAGCGCTCTCACCATGCCAAAAAGCCCATTCAAACGACAAAGTGTACTAATTGCGGCGCACCACGCAAACCTCATATGGTATGCCCTTCTTGCGGCATGTACAGAGGCCGTGTGATTGTGAAGATGGCTGAGAGTTCATCGTAGCCGATACCCTTGCGTATCGGTATAGATATGATGGGGAGCGATTCCCCGCCTGAGCTACTTTGGGAAGGTGTGCTTTCAGCAAGAAACCTTCTTCCCAAAGAGGTAGAGCTGGTTATTTTTGCAGCACCTGAGTTAAGTAAAGTATTTACTTCATCAGATATCTCATTTTGTCCATCGCCACAGGTCATTGCGATGGATGATAATCCCCTCTTTGCCGTTAGAAGAAAAAAAGAATCCTCCATGATGCAGGCTTTGCAGCAGCATGCAGAGGGTGTGCTGCAAGCGGTTGTATCATGTGGAAATACCGGAGCGCTCTATGCAGGAAGTTGTCTACTTCTACCTGCATTACCCAAGATAGATAGACCGGCGCTATTGGTGAATTTTCCTACATTAAAAAGTGAGTTGACGCTACTTGATGTGGGGGGAAATGTTGAGTGTAAGGCACATCATCTCGTTGAATTTGCTCTGTTAGGGAGCGCGTATAGCAAAGCGGTGCGTTTGATAGAGACACCTCGAGTGGCGTTATTGAATATAGGCCAAGAGGATGGTAAGGGCTCTGCTATGCATCGGGAAGCTTACGAGCAGCTAACAACTAAAAATTTTAATTTTCAATTTATAGGAAATATCGAGGCCCGGGACCTCTTTCATTCTTCTGTTGATGTTGTCATCTGTGATGGCTTTTCTGGAAATGTCTTATTGAAAACGGCAGAAGGAGTGAGTTTATTTTTTCTCGAGCAGCTTAAAAGTTGTGTTCCGGAAGATAAATTTAATGCATTAGCGTCAAAATTCCATTATCTT
>JABDDJ010000073.1 GCA_013287645.1 Chlamydiota bacterium
AATACACTCAGATAGGTGAAGAGAATAGGATTATTTTGGTAGATTTCATCACTATGGGTTTGAAAGTCTTGAAATTTCAACTCGTTGAAAAGTGCTGTTTTTTTTGTCGGATAGGGCGCTAGAATAGTTTTCAGCTTTTCGAAAGAGTTTAAAAAGTCAGCATTGCTGTCTTTATTGCGTGCATGGATTATTACAAGAGCTTTGCAAAATACTTCAATGAATTCTCTGAGTTCATTTAAATTTGAATTAAAAAATACTGCTTTAAAGTAGTCGATAAGATCATTGTAGGCAGGATATGAAAGACCATACTTTAATTCTTCAATTAGATTTAGCACGGCACTTTTCTTTTGTTGCAAAAGATTTTTAAAATCGATGGTATTGTTTTTTGAAAGTTGTTTAAAGGCATCGAAAAGAGATTTCCAACGGATATGGTAAGGAACTTCAGAATAAGCTGATTTGCCCCCTGTAAAAAAGAACACATTAAATGCTTCCGTTATCGCGTTGATATTGTCATGATTTATTTTGCCTTTTAGAGCATAAGAGAATGATTCATAGGCAAGTAGTTGAAGAGTGAAGGGTGTGGCCTTAAGGCAGCCTTTAGCTATGTCAAAGATGTCTTTAATGGATCTTACTTCATATGCTTTTTTGACTATATCTATATATTCCTTTATGACATCTGATGAGGTTTGTTTAGTGAGAGATTTTAGTATTTTAGAAAGATCTTTAGGTGAGTATTTAGGGGTCGTTTTAAAATAATTTAAAAATAATTTTTCTCTATCAAAATTGCTTAAACTAAGAGATTCGTTTTTAACTAATAAACGATAGAATGAGATAGCTATCTGATAGTTTTGTTTTGTGATCATTCCATCTAATAGACCACTGATGAGATCTTTTAAAAATTCAGGAATTGTATTGATACCAATGCTTTTGAAGAGACGGTTGCAACATTTAATCCAGGGTAGGCAAGTTTGTAAAGGTTGATTATTGCGGATTAAATAGCCAATGAAATGAAAGAGGATATTTAGTTCATTTAAAATATGATTTTTGAATGTATTTTTTGCAAAAAATAGACTTATATTAGAGATAACTTTATTGATGGCATGAGGTGGATTGATTATATAGGAAATGAAAAAGGGATCTAGTTTATCTAGGGGCAGGTGATCTATTTTAAATAAGTTGTCCCTTTCTAGACATCTCCATAGAAAGTGTATAAGGGTTGAAATTTGCTCTTCAGTAGCATACTCCACATAAATTAAAGAAAATCTCTCAAAAAGCTGACAGTGAAGTTCAGTGAGTTCCTCTTCAGGACTTATTAATATTTTGGATAAGGCCTTTTCAGCAGTAGAGAGGAGTAGGCGATTTTTAAGAACAGAGTTGTCCTGAAAAGATAATTCAGCAATGAAACGTATGCAAGCATAGTATTGATCTGACTCTAAGGATGCAATTGCGCCATTCAGCCAAATTGTTTTTAGAATGTCAGGGGATAGAGTTAGATAAGGAAAGAGCCATAACACATCTCCAAATTTCTTTTTTTCATACTTTTCTGTGCAGTATTTTACGATGATCGAAAGATGACAATCAGCATTTTTTGGCAGGATAGAGTTACACTCTTCCAAATAGATTGCCTGCATTCCTTTAAATACAAAAGATGGATTAACAGTTCTGCTGATCAGATTACCCTGGATAGCATTTTTAAAGGTATTTTTTGCAATTGGAAAATTCTGCTCCAGACAATATGCGATGTTATTTAGGATTAAGGGTATAGTGTTTTCTTTGAGTTTTAAAGAGTAAGGAAATTTAAGAGCGACGCTGAGGAGGTAGCAACATTCCAGCTGCAGTTTTAAATTTATTAATTGTTTACATCTTTGAACGATGATAGGAGTAAATCGTTTAAAAAATCCCTCTTTATCAAACTTTTCAGAGCTTGCAACTAGAACGAGAAGAAGTTCGTGAAGATAGCTAAGAGTACTAAGACTTTGTTCATCAAGTGGTTTTTTTAGAGTGATTGCAGTATTAAAAACATTTTCAGCCTCATTTTCGGCCTTTTGAATCGCTTCGGATTCTGAGGGGTAAGCTTTCAACATGGCAATTGGAAAGTTTTTTGCAAAACTATCCGATTTCCACAAGTAGCGGACGATAGGCAACTGAGGAATCGCTTTAATTAAATTATCGATGATCAGGTTTTTTTGAGGATAAAGTTCAGATAAAATTAGAAGGATGTCGCAAAAGAGTTCGGCGCAATTCATTTTTGCGCAATGCGTGTGGACTAGAGTAAACAGTTCTGAGTGAAAAAGATCTTTAATGATTCCACATTCTAGTATGCGCATTTTATAGAGTGTGCAGACTATTGTGTTGCACTCTTGATTGAGGAGAGATTGAATTTTGTCGTTATTTGTATTAAATAATCCGGCCTGAATGAGGGCCTTAAAATGCGATTCAAGTTGAACTAAGAAGCTCTGTTTTGTGTGACTATAAATCCATTGACCTAGTTGAAAGAATCTGCAGTGTAGCCTAATTGCGCGTAAACGTTCTTGAGGTAGTTGGCTTTCTATACCTAGTAGAAAAGGCTTATCTAAAATATACCTATAAAATAATTTTTCAAAAAAGATGAACTCAGGCTTCCACAAAATTTCGTTTTTAATCAAAGATTCATAATGTGTTAACAAAAGATCGGTACTATCAATTGCGTCAGAAGGAGTAGAGGGATAAAATGTTTTATAGAAGTGACAGCTAATTTGAATAACGGCCAATTCGTGAAAAAGTTGAGGATAGTATTGAGCTATACGATTAGCTAAACGGAAGAAAGTTTCTCGCTGTGTCTGGAGATCTAAAGAGTAGACAGAAGGTTTTCCCACAGTTAGGTAGAGTTCTAATTCTTGTAATAAAAGAGGATCGATAGTGAGTTTTTTACATTTTTCTACTTCGGTAAATATTTGAATTCCTAAAAGATCAATTTCTTGATAAGCAGGGCGGTCAAGGACATAGATATTTTTAGGAAAAAAGAAGTAACTAGCAAGATAATTATTTAATAATTCGATCTGTTCTTTTGTAAGGCTGGCAAAGTGTTTTTCATCAAAGATGATGGATAATTGAGAACTCATTTGAATGACAAATGCATGTTGGATTTTGTTCTCTTTAGGGTAGCGTTTAACAAGTTTTAGAAACCAGGAAAAGGCAAAGTCGATAGAATGTGGATGGATGTGAAATGCATTGATGAATTTTGTAGACCAATCTATAAATTTTTCGAATTGATTATATTTTTCTAAGAGATCGAGTATTAGCTCAAGGGTTGGTTCAAAGGCCGAAAATTTAAATTTTGAATTATTTATTTTTTTGTAAGTGGTTTCGATAATGATTAGGCAATCTGAAAGCGAAGATATATTTTGAAGGATGTTTGCGGCATTATTGGAATCAGAAATAGCCCAAATGTCATAAGCTTTTTCGATCTTTAGTTTGTCGTTTCCTGTCAGAAGTTTTTGCCAAAGGTTTTTCCATGTAGAAGAGTCTGCTAACACATTGATGAGACTCATGTTTTCAATTTTTTGTTCGAGAATAGTGTCAAATATTTTTTTCTTTATTTCAGAAATATTTTTATAATTTTCTTCCTTGGCCCACTCTAACCATAGGTAGGCGCACCGTTCCCAACAAGCAGATCCTAAAATGGAGTATGCACTAGGAAGAGTTAACCATTCTGCAGCTTGGTCCAGAGAGCCACCTTTTTTAAGCTTCATGAGTTTTTTACAAGCTCTTTGCAGGGAGGGAAGATCGTTAGGTTTTATTTTTTTTGAGTTGAGAATCCTTTCGACTGTTTGGTGAAGCGAGATTTTTTTAGTGATTTGTTCAGGTAAAATAAACTTTAGCTCATTCCGGACAAGGGAGTAGTTGAGTTGAGGCTTGGAGTGAGTATTTTCTTTTTTTAAAAGCTGGATGAGTCTCTTAAAGTAATCTCTGGAGGAGTGAATGTGTATCGACTTTAGGATCTGGATAGCAGCTTGAAGGCATTCATCGCTCTTTTCGTAAATAAGAGCCTCGGTGAGCTCTAAAAGGAATGTCTCAGCTTCTGGAGTTTTGAGGCGTCCTACGCAGAGGTTAGCGATAGTGAGAGGACGAAAGCGCTTCGAATTTAAGGCCTCTTTTCCCCAATGTAGAAGGGCTTTGGCTAATAGAACAGGATCGGTAGGTTCTGAGTGGTTAATGATTTTGCGTAGAGTCTCAAAGCAGAAGTGTAGAGAGTAGGAGTTTTCTGTAGCCAATTCTTCCAACGAGGGGGTTGTACCGCAGAGCCGCGGAGAGCGCAGAGATAGCGCTGAGATTAAAGAAAAAATCTCTGCGTTATCTCTGCGTTCTCCGCGGCTCTGCGGTACAACTTCTTCGGACGAGATTAAACAAAAACCCAGTTCTATTTCAGGCTCTTCAAGATCAAACTTATCTTTCAGCATCTGTCCCAGTGCAAAGAGAGTAGGGTGTTCTAGTAGTTGAGAGATGAGTTGTTTAAGCAATCCTTCAGCTTGCGGGGAATTGAGAGCTACTAGAGCTGTTGTCAAGGCAACGGCTACAGCTAATAAGAGAGGATCATTTTGATTCAGAAATTTCTGAATTCTTAGGAGTAGCTGCTCCTCATTTTTTTCTAATCGATGTTTTTCAGCCTCTACTGCAGGAATAGAGTCTCCTTGGATTAGCTCTGGACGGCAAATACTCATGAAAAGGGCAAGGAGAGCCTCTGTAACTTTCTTATTGTGAGGATCATAATGCTTTTCGATGAGCTCGCTCCAGCGTGAGAGTGAGAACTCTATGAAGATACTCCTATCTCTTACCCATTCTAGCATCGGTTTTTCAGGATGGTCTACTAGATGGACATGTGAGGCATTGCCTGTCAGAGATTTCACAAAGGTTAAAGCGCAGAAAAGGACCGCTCTAATTAATTCATGAGGGGCGTTATGACAGCGCAGTGTAGCGATGGGCAGAGTCTTTAGGTTGTCTACATTTGGAAATAAGCCTTTCCAAACAGGAGTCAGGGTATCTGAAGTAAATTCTGGCCGTTTTTCTTCGATCAGTATCCACTCCACACCAAATAGCATTACTTCAGTAGCCGCCTTTTTCTGGCTATCAGTTTCATTGTGATTTCCCACAATATGTGTCATTAGATGGATTAATCGTTGAGGCCACTTATTTACTGAAAGAAGATAGTCAACGAATTTTTTAGTGATCTTCTTGACAGATTCCAGATCAGGGCAGACCTCACCTCGAGAGGCCTTATGTTGCTGATCCAGTAAAGCTCTATAGTCCTTACGGTCTGGCTCAATGATCAGGGTGCGTTTACTGCCTTTGGCCAGGTAGGCTCGTACGAAGTTATATAGATAGCTTTTAATCTCTACCTGTAATAATTCCAGCCCTTCTGTAAAGGTCGAAACATCCATCGACAATCGATAATTTGTACTCTCAAAGAGGTGGTTGTCTGCAGGACCAACGCTTAGATCGAGTTTTTTAAAAAGCATGAGAGAATAATTACCCCAAGAAGAGACTACAGTAAAGCCAAGCTTTTGACAGAGCTCTACAATCGAATCATCCTGACTACAGACAATTCCCCGCGTTTTAGCTGTATGGAGCAGGGTATTCCTTGTGGTAGTATCGACTTTGCATGATTCGACATTTTCATTGACATCTGCATCAGAAGGAGGAGTAGACCACTGTTCTTCTGCAAAGGAGTCACAGGCAATTGCCATTCCAATAAATGTGAAATAGTTCTTGGCTTCTGGGATAGGAGTGAGTCCAAAAGGTTCAGATCCGAAAATTTCTACCAAATAGGTAGGCTCAGTGGCGGACTCCGTTCGGATCAGAGTCATCCGCAATAGAGAGCTCGATTTGTCAAAATCTAGAGGGACATAGGCCCGAAATCGATTTTTAATGTTGTCATAAATAGCAAAAGAAAAAGCTTGATAGATTTTAGGATTAGCATGGGTACTCAAACTAATTTTTTTATCAAGAAATTCGGAAATTAAATGATAGTAACGTTCTCGGTCTGAGTATGAAATATTTTCGTTTAACGGATTCATAGAACAGATAATCTTAATTAAGTGAGTAATTTTTTGCTAACAAAACTAAGGTCGAAGTTTAAATTAAACGCAAAGGCGCAAAGTCGCAAAGAATTCTTTGTACCTTTGCGACTTTGCGTCTTTGCGTTTAATTTAAACTTCGAATAAAGTCATCGATTTCTTTTAGATGATTAGATTGATATTCTTTTTTAAATTCGCTGATTATAAGTTGTACCATCTCAGTGCGGTGTGCCTTAGGAATCAATTGAAGACAGGTATCGAAACATTCTTTGGCTTCTTTATGATTTGGATTTTTAATAAATATTTGAAGCAAGTGCATTCCAAATTGACTTGCAAATTCCTTTAAAGAAGTATCGCAAATGAATAATTTTTTAATATACGATGAAAATTGGTCAATTCCTTCTTTTAAAAACTTAAATGAATTAAGTTCATCACACTCTTTCATGCAATTATTAAGGGCAGAATTCCAAATGGAAAGTACATCCACATCTCTATCTAGGGTTGTTTCCTGAATAAGATTGATAGTTTTTACAATCCCATTCCAACGAATAGAATGAAATTTTTCATTCTTGCCATTTTTTAAAAAAATATTTATAACTTCTCTAAGTTGAATAGTATTGATCATAGTATTATGATTAGGTTTTAGAGAGTTTGTCAGAGCATCATAGGCAAATGGATGAATTTCAGGAATATTACTCCTTAGACAAGCATACCCAAGCTTTAATAAATGTGTTCTTGTTATGTGTTTCGATTGTGAATGAATTGTTCGAGAAGTTAATGAAACAAAATCTTTCATTAACGAAGCCGATAGAGTTTCCGGTAGAATTTTAATTGTTTTTGCCAGATTAAGTGCATCATTTTTTAGAAGTTCGTAAATATGTTTATAGATTTGCTCGCGTCTTAATGAGATATCTACTTTATTGTTTGAAAGAATTTTTAACAATTTGAGTGCGAATGTCGTTTGTTTTTTATTTAAAAAATCATCAATGAGTGAAAAAGTAATATTAAGCAAAGTAGAAAAAGCTGTGGTTGTTCTAGTTTGCATCCAATGAGGAAATACGCAAAATCTACCATGTTTGTTCAAAAAGAAAATATAATGCAAAGTAAGTTCTACAATAGAAGTCGACTCTTCAATCGTGCGTGATTTTGTATCCAAAAATAAAGTTAGTTCTTTGATTACGGTATCTACTTCTTCCTTTTTTGCTATTTCAAAATAGGGGAAAAAATAGCGTTTTAGTTCGTCTGCAAAGAATAGATTAAGTTTAAATGAGGGGTATAATGGATAACATCTTTGCACAAACCTAACTACACTCTGTAAATGCTTAAATTTCTCTGCTTTTTGGAAAAAGTGAACGGCTATTTTTTCATATAGACTAAATCGCTCGGCATTTTTGTTAGGGAGCTTCGCCATAGATTCCGCCATCAGGTCGAGAAGAGCATCTAAGTTAATAATCGATTCTTCTTTTAAAAGAAGTTCAGAGCAAAGATGTAGACTAATGTCATAATCTCCTGAATCAAAAGCTTTTTTAGCTGCCTTAATCCAATGGGTTTCAAGTTTTATAGTAAACAATTTAAATGGTACAAAAAGCCAAATAATATTATCGAAATTATTCTTATCTAGTTGATGATTAAAATATTTTT
>JABDDJ010000074.1 GCA_013287645.1 Chlamydiota bacterium
CTGAGGGCAAAAAAACATCAGTCTGTTTAATGATATTCTTTTTTTTGTCTAGTACGTACAGAGTCTGCTTGTAATTAAATAAAGCAAAACAACGATTTTTAGTTTCTTTTAATTCTAAAAACCGTAAGATAGCATCAATTTATTAAAGGATTTGGAATTATGAATTGTAGGGCAGATTTTTTGAGAATTCCAGAAATGCCTCAGGTGCAAAAAAAAGAGAGCGGAAATGAGATTCTTTACCGAGCTCAGCGCGCCGCCAATCTTAGGATAAATCCCCCCTTATTTCCCCATTATTCTGCTGAGCACATTCAGCTGCAAGAGGGGCTTAAAAGAAAAGCTTTGTGGTGTTACAGCAAAGCATATAATGGGGTTGCAGCACTTTATCAAGCCTTTCAAAAAATCTCATCTGCAGTCCAACGAGGCGCAGCCTGCATTTTATCTGCAGTAGATACCGTTTTCTTCGGAGTTATTTATGGCGTGATCAATGCCGTTCATCCCATCAACCCTATCAACGGGAAACGGCAGTTTATCCTACTTCCCAGGAAGGCTGAAAAGGTACTGGGAGATTTTATCATTTATCCGCTAGCCACTTATGGGAAAAGAGAAACAGATGAGCTGATCCCCGGCACTCATGAGAGAATTGCTGACAAGGTGAATTCAATCGTTCAGCGCTTAGTTAAGAACAACGAAGAGCTACTCAATCCAAAAGTAGAAGAGACGAAGTTCAATTATCGAGCAAAGACCATTCTTTCTCCAGCAGTCAATGCAGGGACAGTTGCAGGTGGAGGAATGATAGTCTTTTCGCAGATTGTGAAAGAAATCGACGCTGCGATCAAAGCAAAAGCCATCAAAGAATCAACTATTGAGTTGGCCGATGGATCCAAGGTTGTTCTCGACTTGTCAGAAGTTTCTACAGACGACGTTTTAGCGGCGTTGATGGGTCATGAAATCACTCACGCTGCGTCTCGTCACTCACTTGCTTCTATTTTACACAGATTGATTATAGAGATTTTAGCATGGATTTTACCTAATTTTGAACTCATAAAAAAAATAGACGCAGTTATCACCATTCCTTTCCATTCAAGAAGCAAAGAATACGAAGCAGATGTAACAGGTGCCTATTTGGCCGATCAAGCCGGTTTCAATCCGCTTGGGGCCATCTATCTTCAAGAAATTTTAGGCCAAAGAACTGATGCGATCAAAGATTTAATAGGGAAGTATGTGGAGTTTATACAGAGTCATCCACACTGGGAGAATCGGAAGAAAAGTCTCTTTGCAGCCATTCAGGAACTACGCCCTGAGTTAATTGAGGACTGTAAAAAATAAGTGTACGCGTTCACGGGGTAGGGGTAAGACGCGCAAGGCTGTCCTAGAATTGGGGGCGCCCGGATACCTGCATTTTCAGTTTCCTTGCTGGGAATCATTTCCTGAATTAGAATGCCTGGCTTTGCAAATACAACCGAGGTTATTATGCCAGCACAATTTCCATCTATAGACAGATCCAGCGATTCCCTTTTACCTGTTCGATCGAATGGCCCCGCCACACAGTCGATGGAACTAGAAACAAGGCAAGTATCGTCTTTGGCAAGATTTGCTTATCAGTCTCCAGCGTATCTAAGTCCCATGAACCCTTGGTTAGACTGGGTTAGGGGTGTTGATGGGGTAGTCTCAAAATGTATGAGCGCATCTGTCCAAAAGCCTTGTGCGGTCAAACAGGAGTGTATTTGGCAGTGGCAAACAAAGTGGCTGTACACGTGTTGTGCTGTCCAATTTATTTTGTAGAGGGCGGCGGTTGGGCACTTCTGGGCAAAGCTTGTTGTTAATGACTATAAGCCAGTAGACCTCAACGACAATCGAATAAAACAATTTTCTGGCTTTTTCGAATTTTATATCCATTTTATATTGATTAATAAAAGACAAATCAATAATATAAATCAAATTAAAATGGATATGAAATTATGAAGATTTATTTTCAAAATTCTCATTTGTGCTCATCAGAGAATATCTCATTGCTCCCCAATTCTTATCGTCTTAACAACAATGAAAATCTACCTAGATCGATTCAGTCTAGTTACCGAAAAATTCGAACAGAATTTTTCAGTTTACATCCCGATCTAATAAATGTTGATTTGATCTTCCCACATGAGTCCATTAAAATGACTGAGCGCTACCTGCAAACTATCTCCCTACAAGAGCTTATGGTAAAGTGGGAGCAGTACTTGAACATGACGGGTTCCGAAATTGGAAAAGATACAAAAGAAGATCTTGTTTTGCTAAGAGATGCTTTTGAAGAAGAAATTCTCTTCTTGTTAAACCTGGCATCTACAGAGGATAAAACAGTTTTTGGGTATCATGGCGCAGCCCAAGACTATCGGATTTTTCAGGATGCTTTGAAAGTTATTTTTGAGGAACTTTTAATGATCCAACTTCCCGATGACTTTCATTTTCTACGCATTCCAGGAGATGAATTCAAATATGGCGACGCTGACATTAAAAAATCCTTTTTTGAAAGAAAAGATCTGCCGTTGCCGAAAGAGTTATATCCTTACATTATCGATTTCTTCATTCTGGAGCCAATTTCTCAAAAATACGAGAAATCTTTGACGTCGATCGATTTTTCTGAAGCAGCTAAGGAAGAGTTATCACTCTTGCTAAAATGCATTCGCGAAAAAATTAACCGGCAAGGGAACAACGACGGCGCTTTATTTCCTAATGTTCCGAATTTGATCCAAGAGATAGCCTGCCATGCTGAAATAAGTAACAGTCAAATACAAGACATTCTTTTAGAGTGGATTACTAATTGCAGTAACCTACCTTCTGAGTTTAATGATTTTTTAATGGAAAAATTCTGGAATCAAAAAGAACTTCCATGGAAAGTGCGTCGAGAATTGCTCAGAAATCTTCAAGATCAATGGACTCAATTTATTTGTCCTTTTTTAGATGGCTTCAATAAGGGGGCAAAAGAGGTTTTTTCGATGGTCGGCCCCCTCTTTTCTGGACTTGAAAACCCTCACATGAGTTCATGCATCTATCCTTTTATTTTTAATGATGGATACACGATCGATCAAAACAACATCCTTCTTTTAGAATTGAAACAGTTTTGTGCAAATCTTAGTCTAGAACCTACTCTAGCCGAGCAACTTATAAATTGCGGGATGGATATTGTAAGAAAAACGGGCAATCAAAGAGGGGTGATTTATCAACTCTATGATACCTCTGCTCAGCATCTCAATGGGGTCGATTCTATAAGCTATCTCTCGCAAAATTATGGCTTTCCGATTCTTGATGCAGAAAATTTAGCGTTATCTTCTTTTGTTGATGGTAGTTTGGTCTACTCAAATGATGAACAAATACAAATCCGCCTTATCCTAGAAAACGGGACAGCCCTTAATCCCTACAGCTTTATTCGTATGACTCGATATGATACCCTGCCGGAAGGAACGGATTCGGCAATCTATTCTGCGATGAGGGAAATTCTATTAAAGAGCCCTTCAGCAGATCCAATGAAGGTAGAACAATACAAAGAAAAACTAAGATCCTATTGGCAAGATGCCGCCTCTACCTGAATGGCGTCTGAGAAAGCGCAACACGTCTGCTTCCTCGATTACTCCTTTTCTTTATGTGTAGGGAATATATACCCCAAAAAATACTGGGAAAAAATAAAAAGGTTCATTAATCTGTCTCAGGCAGTTTCTTAGTGATGCATCGCGTTTTAGAGGAAAGGCCTGTGCCTATATAAACGTCTGGAATGATTTGCCTTGTCTCCATCTCAGCAGTTCCGCCATCCTCTTCAACAATAAAGTACATGATTTCATTTTCTAGTATTCCAATCGAGCTAATTTCATTGCGACTTAAGTATCCCTTGCTTTCATAATCAAAATTTAAACGGAAATATAAGTCTTCATAACCTACAGGGTAATGATAGAAACAATCCCGAATGGACTCCTTTGCATTTAAACAGGCCAGTAACCCATCGACAATCGAATAAAACAATTTTCTAGCTTCCTCGAATTTCATTTTCTTTTCGATGCTATAACTAAGGTTAATTTCGTGTATTTTGCCATCATAAATCTTATCAGGACCGGCATGATGTAAACCATAGCCTCTTAATTCAATGGTTTTTTCCTTTTTTATATTTTTAGAGTACTTATTAATCACAGCCATCACTTCACTATACGAGTCGTTTTTTCGATGCATTGCATAAGATGTATTTGATAGAGCAAAAAAAACAGTTAAAATGAGGGTAAAGAATTTCATTTAATTAATCCGTGTTCACCATACACTGGAATCTTTTGTCCCCTCTTGCTCTGTACTGGACAAAAAAAGCATGCGCGAGACGCGCGAGTGAAAATTAGCAAGGATCGCCATGAAGCATGGCGGCAGGATCGACGAAGCGTCGGCAGGAGAGAAAGAAGAGAAATCGCTCAAGTTCTCTATAATCCTGCCGGCGTCTCGCCGATCCTGCCCGCTCGTTTCGAGCGGATCCTTGCTATTTTTTTGTCCAGTACCCAGTACAGAGCCCCTCTTGATTTGAGACAACAGAAACACATCTGCTAGATATTCAAAATTTCTGAGGGCGAAAAAAAACATCAGTCTGTCTCAGGCAGTTTTTTAGTGATGCATCGTGTTTTAGAGGAAAGGCCGGTTCCTATATAAACATCCGGAATGATTTGCCTTGTTTCCATTTCAGTAGTTCCCCCATCCTCTTCAACAATAGAGTACTTAATTTTGTTTTCCAATATTGCGATCATGCTAACTTCATCGCGACTTAAATATCCCTTGCTTCCATAATCAAAGCTTAAACGAAAGTATAAGTCTTCATAACCTACCACTATGATTCAGCAGTCCATCGGAAAATACACACCGATTCCATGGGACTCCAAACGATCGAAACATACAACGCCCAAAATCAAATTGCCTCCATCGAGAAGAAAAAGGAGGACAAAACCTTAGCCTTTGAAGAGAAGTACTATGATAGAAACGGGAAACTGGCTCTCCAGATCGATACGGTCTATGCCCCCTTTGGGGAAACCAGGGAAATGCGAACCCGTTGGGAGCATGATTCGAGAGGGCTTGTGAAAAAATGGATCGAAGCAGAAGGGACTCTCGATGCGAAAATCACCCAATACGCATACACCCCTCGCAAAGAATTGGAAACGGTCATCAAACCCGATGGAACTATTCTAAGTTATCGGTACAACGACTTAGGCCATCTCGAATCTTTGACCTCATCCGATGGGACCGTGAATCATCAAATGAAGTACAACCGGCTCGGCCACCTGCAAGAAAGCGGCGCTCTTGTTAGAAAGACCGACCCTTTTGGCCGTATCTTGTCAGAGACATTTCCCCACGGCCATGCCATTCAAAACAGCTACGACAGGAGAGGAAGAAGGGAAACCTGTTCCATTCCAAGAGCTGACTGTTTCATCGCCTATGAGTATGACCCCGCCCACCTAAAGAAAGTCATCCGGAAGAAGAGGGATGGAATGGCCCTTTATTTCCATACCTATACTTCTCATGATTTATCGGGGAATGTGCTTGCAGAAGAACTCATCCAGGGCGCCGGAGTCGTGCAGTTCTCAGTAGATCCCTTAAGCCGGAAAACAGCCCTTAGATTCCCCCACTTTACCCAAGAAGTCCTTGAATTTGACGCTGTTGGGAACATACGCAAAATGCGTATTGAGGAGGAGGAAATTGCGTATACTTATGATGACCTCTATCAGCTCACCTCGGAATCGGGGCTTTTTGCGCACACCTACGCTTTTGATTCCCTCTACAATCGCCTGCAAAAAGACAGCGAAAAGTATGAGATCGATGCCCTGAATGGGATTCCCTCCCATCTTCAGTACGATAAAAACGGCAATCCTGTCCAATACAATAGCGCAACGTACTCCTACGATGCCCTCGACAGGCTCATCCGGATCGAAGGCCAAGATTCCATTCAAACATTTACCTATGACTGCCTCCATCGATGTCTTTCGAAAACAATTTCTCAAAAAGGGGAACAAAAAACCCTCTTTTTCCTCTACGATGGCCAAAACGAGATCGGCGCTTTCGACGAGAGCCTAAAACCCACTGAATTGCGGATCCTCGGCCAAACCCCTCATGCTGAAAGAGGCGCTGCGATTGCGATCGAGCTCCACGGCAAAGTTCACATCCCCCTCCACGACCTGCAAGGGAACCTCGCCCTCCTTCAGCCGATCGGAGAAGAAGCGACCCTTTATCGCTATAGCGCATTTGGCGAAGAGAAAATCATCGGCGAAGCGATCAGCCCATGGCGGTTTTCCTCTAAACGGACCGACCCTGAAACGGGCCTCGTGAATTTTGGGAGAAGATTCTACATCCCCCCTCTTGGCAGATGGCTTACGCCAGATCCCGCAGGATTCATTAACGGAGCAAATCTCTACGCCTTTGTTCACAATGATCCCCTCACCCATTTTGATGAATATGGGTTATTTGAGGCGCTCCCCTGGGATTATTCTTCTTATAAATACTACGCGTGGAGCCGATCCAGCTGGAACAAGCCGCCCCCCATCCATTTCAGGTCAGGCCTAAATTCCCAACACTCCCCTCTCCGGTATGTAAATGGGATTTTAAACACCCCCATCGAATCGATGAGGGGGGCTAACAGCTTAGCTAAGGCATTTGCGGGAAGGGCCAACATCATCCCCTTTTACTCAGAATCCTGGGGGACCCTCAAAGATCTGTTCTCCGTGAATCGATCCCGCAAAAACCCCAATTATACGAGCTTTACCATCCGACGCCTGAACCGAGAGCTTCAATGGGACATGCATTGTTTAGAAGCGATGAACGACCCGAGGAAGCTGTTCGTGAACTGCTTTAGCAGAGGCGCTGCAGACACCTATCATGCCTGCAAAAATTTTACTGCTCAGCAGCGGGATCGCTTGATTATAACGGCCTGCGGGCCGATAATGACTCTTCCAAGAAATTTGGGGTTCAGGGTGATGAATCTGATTTCAGAAGGCGACTGGTGCTCTTTGCACTACCATAAGGGGCTGCTAAAGGATCGGAAGAAATTTGAATACGTAGCAGATGTATTTCTATTGTCTCAAAAGGATGGATACTCTGGCTTTATTAGAGACCATTTTTTCAAAAGCAAGACTTATCAGGAAGGGATCCAGGACTTTACTCTTGAATTATATAAAAAACATGGATTTGCTAAATGAACCTTTTTATTTTTTTCCTCAGTATTTTTTGGGGTATATCACCTACGCCCAAAGAAAAGAAGCCCGACACTAATGAAGTGATCTGGCTTATAAAGGATTATTCCAAAAAACTAAAAAAA
>JABDDJ010000075.1 GCA_013287645.1 Chlamydiota bacterium
TAATGTGGAGGATTTAATTAACGTAACTCTTAATAGGGGATGGTCTTTAAAAAATGTCTCTAAAACGGGCTTTACCTCATTTAAAGCAGAAATAACCGCCTCAAGCATGGGCATATTTTCCTGAGACTCTTTATAGAAGGGTAACCAGAGTGCATAGGCAAGTTCTATATTTGTTTGATTTCCCTCTTCTTGGAGTTTTTTCCAAAACAGGGTCCATTCTGAGACCACCAAAGACAGAGGTAGTTTTTGAATAAATTCAAGAGTAACTGTAGGAGCTAATTTCTGCAGAGAGTCCTTTACATATTGAGTAACGGAATTAAATGCGACAAGATTTTGCTGGATCAATTTGGTGTTTAAGCGTAGGCAGTATTCTGGCTGGTCTTTTTCTAATGCGTCGACAGCAATTTCTACTGCTAAATTTTCAGCAAAAGCGGTGTTGATATAGGAATCAACCCATTTCAAAATATCCCATGCTACATCAAAATATCCCTCTTTTTTAAGTAGTCTTACGCAGGCTATGCAATCAGATACATCGTCATTAATAGGCCAAGAAAGGCTGTTTTTTTGAGCATGAGAAATAACGGCCTTTATCCATTGGAAAGCTGTTTTAATTTCATTATGATGCCAAAGATAGAGAATTAGCTTTAAGACAATAGGATAGTCAGTAACGCACAAGACTGATTGTAGAGAGGAAGTGTTCTTATGGATAATGCTAGCACATTGAGTGATTGGATCAAATAATTCTTTATCATAATGAATTGTTTCAATAAGCGTCGTCAATAATGGAGAAACGGATGACGCTGGAATATCTGTTTTAGCCATTTTGCTAAAAAGTGTGTAAAAGGCCTCTTTTTGGTTCAAGTGGCGTGGATCAAGAGATAGTAAAAGACGATGATAGAGTGAAAAATTGATTTTTAAACTATCTGCAGCATCTTGAAAAGACAAGATAATTTTTGAAATAATAAGCGCTGCCGTAGTTTCAACACTTTTATGAGATGTATAAAGACTTATCAACTTTACTGCGATTTGGGAAAACTGCGTATTGTTAAACTCCGTTTGATGCGGCAAAGTTGCATTTAGCCAACGCAACGCACAGCTAATCCACCCCTGTTCGCCCAAAATTTTTAATGCATTTTCATGGCATAGAAAATCTGCAAAACATTGAAGATGCTGTTTTAGCAAAGAGTGTGGAATTTGTGAAAGCGAGTAACTCTTGGCAAGTTTAGTAAAGTAACCTGTATGGAGTTCTTTAATATCTATTTTAACTATCTGTCTTAAAGTATAATGTGCAGAACTAATGCAATTGCTCCTCACAGCTATTTTAAAGCCTTCAATCAGCTTTTCCTTTTCCCAATTCCACATAGGAGGAGAGTTTTGATAGAGAGTCGACCTTATTAATTGGTCATGATACAAAACTGCACAATCGTACAATGGAGGCAGAGTGCGTTGGATGTATTCAAAAAGTGCTGTCAATAGATTTTTGATCTCACGCTTCTCTTTAGATAAGATGGCCTCGCCAGAGTTCATCCATAGGATCAGAAAGTGAACTAGGTGAGGAAGAAATACCGCAAATTCTTTTGTGGGAATGTTTTTAGGATTGATTTCTGAAATCAATTTTTGAGTAAAAATCCACGTATCTTTTATAAAATTATTCTCTTTAGGAACTGCACTTAAAAACTGATAGTAGTCCTCAATGGCAGTTAAATTTCCCTTAGAATATTCAGAATCTAAGAAGTTAATTGCTTTAGCATGATTAAAAAATAGATTCCAAACACCCTCTTCGATTTGTGTAGGGTGATTAGTAAAAAAATCTTTTAATGTTGAATAGGCCCCTTCAAAATCAACCTGCAAATAAATTCCAAAGATTGATGGAGTCAGTTGATCCACTAGAGACAGTGCAATTTTACAAAAACGCAGATCTCTTGTAGCGACTAGCGCTTCGTTTAAATTATATTTATGTAATGCATTAATTACTTCTGCAAGATGCTCCGGGCTGCATTTACTCAATAGCCAAGCCCTAGCGATCTTATTAGCAAACAACCGAATAACAGGATCTTGCTCAGCTAATAGTTTAGGCAGAGCTTTGCTAAATAAACATTCAAGAGCCCCCTTGCTACCTTGGCAACTCATAAGGGAAAGCACAACTGATCCAAACAAAACATAGACAGGATTATTTGAAATCAGTGCCTTTTCAGCTGCTTCTGTTAGACTAACTTCATCATAATGAAATTGATTTTTAGATTGAACCAGAACTGTGCTAAGGGGTTGCCATAAGCTGATTAAGGATGTAGGTAGGGTAGGAGATTCTTCACAGGTATTTAAAATATTTTCCAGATCAAGCTCAATTACAAGTTGAGTCTCCTTACCACCAAAAAATAACAGAAAATGATTCTCTTTTGAGGAAGAGAAGTCTTTAGTAATCGAGTAATTATACAGTAAACTATTTTGTTGAAAAGCCAGGCCCAAAGCTACTATTTTAATCAGAAATTGTGGATCAAAATGCTCTTTAACACGCAATTTCAAGAAAGGATGTGAATTTGCTTCAGTGGGTAGTAACGCATTCCAAAACTCATCTAAAAATTGAGTTGTGAAATACCTAGGCCATGGTTGAGGAGCTTTAGACAGGATATATTCGAACCAAATGCCCGCTAAAATCTTAGCATTTTTAGTATTGCTTCGATGGTGAGATGCAATGATTCTCCCTAAGCTAGTAGCAATTTTATCAGCCTTCAAAGATTGAGAATGAGGGCAATAATCTTTTCTTAAAGAAGTGACTATAAAATCAGAATAGATAGAAGGAGTGAAGCATTCGTGATCTTTAACGAGTTCAGAAATAAGAACGTATGTGCCTCGATAGTCTACTTTAGAATAAAGTTCCTTTTTCAAATCGCAATTAGTAATACCTAAAATACGATGTAGCAATGTTTGCCTTAAATTATTTCCTTCACTGACAAGGAAAAATTGCATTCCTGTGCCATCTGGTGTCAAAGAATTCGTGATGATTTCGACACGAAAATTCGATTTAGTCAGTAGATAGGGTAATGGAAATTGGCCTGTTGAGTGATCGCGTTTGCCAAATCGAAATGTGTCGAAATTAACCTTTTCTTCATCATAGTAAGACGTTGTGAATTCAATTCCTGCATTCTTTAACTCTCTCTTTAAATCCTCAATATTTTCAAGACGAACGTTTAAAAAAAACTCTCCTTGGTCAATTCTAATTTTAGAAAGCGCCGTTTTTTCACAATTAGTCAGAATAGCCCAGGTATCAAAATCGTTAGATTCTCTAGTAAGTTCTTCGATAGCTTCACGAGTGATCAACTGGTTAATCACAGGATCATTCAAAACTGCTAGACTATTTTCCAATCCTAAACATTCTAAAGCCACAGAACCGGGAATGATATTTAGAAAAACTTGATTATTAGATTTGCGTGCTTTATCGCGTTGAAAAATAAAATATTTAAGATCTGAAGTTTCTTTTTCGATTTCTTTATAATTAATTATATATTTTTCGGTTAGTTTATTAAGGATATTAATTCTTACAATTTCTAAGTTAATGCACCTTGGATCAAAATAGAAATACTTATCAGCGATGTTTCCATTGGGTAATAAAACTCCCAATTCTATCGCTAATCTCCTATTTGCACGCGGGGTTCTGCTTGGCAAATCATTTTGTATTTCAATAATTTTATTTGAATTGATTTTACCTATGGAGTGGTTAATAGGTTGAGTTCGATTAACTGATGAGATAGAAAAAAAAGACATGCTTGATGATTCTATTAATTTTAACAAAACAATAATAGTCTAAACAGAGAGTTTTTCTCGACTTATTTAAACGCAAAGGCGCAAAGGCGCAAAGATTTAAATTTTTTTCTTTGCGACTTTGCGACTTTGCGCCTTTGCGCCTTTGCGTTTAATTGTTTTTTTATTCAAAGTAACTTCAACACACAAGCTTCAAGCTCTTTTGGATTTTTACAGGGCTTCATGATGTGTTTATGGGTTTCTGTCTCTTTGCCCAGCTTCTTTTCGGTTGTCAAAACCATATTTTCCCACTTCAGCATCACATATCCCTTTAGTGCTGCCTGAATGCGCAGCCGACTCAAATAATAGAGCCACTCTGTCTCAATGGGCGGTGGTCCAAAGCGGTCGCGTAGCTCGTTCCATAATGCATCTATTTCTTTAATCGTTGTCGCTTCACCAATTCTTTGGTAAATTTCCATGCGCAAGCTGACTGCATTGACATATGTTTCTGGGAGGCGTGCATCAATAGGAAACTCCACCTTTACATCAAAAGTAGTCAAGGGGTGATGCCCTTGCAAAGCCTCAATCGTACGCTTCAGAAGCTTGCAATAAAAATGGAATCCAATCGTTGCCACATGTCCGGACTGTTCGACTCCCAGTATATCTCCAGCGCCTCGGATTTCAAGATCACGCATCGCGATCTTGATTCCTCCACCATAAGATCCTGCCTCGGCAAGTGCTTGCATGCGTTTTCGAGAAATCTCTGAAAGTACTCGTCGATCCTTGACTAATAAGTAGGCGTATGCTCGACGATTCCAACGTCCTACTCTGCCACGCATCTGGTATAAGCTCGACAGGCCATAGGTGTCTGCCCGGTCAATCAAAATGGTGTTTGCGTTGGGGATATCGATGCCATTTTCAATAATTGTAGTAGCGACAAGAACATCCGCTTCAGCATGTTTAAAGGCATGAAAGACCGAATCGAGTTCATCGGGTGACATCTGTCCATGTGCAATCAAGACGCGAGCGTGGGGTAGTAGTTTTTTTATTCTTTCGGCAACTCCATAAATAGTCTCCACTCTATTGTGGATAACGAACGCCTGCCCATCACGCGCAAGCTCGCGCAAAAGGGCGTTGCGTATTGTTTCATCAGAAGCTTCTGCAATTACAGTAGAGATGGGTAAGCGATCTTCAGGGGGGGTGTTAATAACCGACATGTCTCTACCCCCTACCAGAGACATGTATAGTGTACGGGGAATTGGTGTAGCAGAAAGAATTAAGCAGTCTACATGCGTCTTAATTTTTTTAAGATGCTCTTTGGCTCGTACTCCAAAACGCTGTTCTTCATCAATGATAATCAAGCCTAAATTTTTGAACTCGACATCCTTGCTGATGATGCGGTGGGTGCCGATAACGATATCTACACTGCCTGAACGGACGTGTTCCAGGGTCTCTTTAATCTGCTTGGGTGTCCTAAATCGGGATAGCACACTGACATTAATCGCAAAGCTGCGCATTCTTTCGACGAAGTTGTCATAATGCTGCATGGCTAAGACTGTAGTAGGAACTAGAATCGCCACCTGTTTTCCACCATCCACAACGGCCTTAAAGGCTGCCCGCATAGCGACTTCTGTTTTCCCATAGCCCACATCTCCGCAGATCAACCGATCCATGGGCTTTGTTGACCGCATGTCAGCTTTTACAGATTCGATAGCATTTAACTGATCTTCTGTCTCTTCGAAAGGAAATTCATGCTCAAATGTATGTAGCTCGTCGCTATCAGCTGGATAGGCAAAGCCCTCTAACAGCTGTCTCTGAGCATATAAATCAAGTAATTCTTTGGCGTATCCTAAAATTGCTTTTTGAGTATGCTCCTTAGCTTTTTTCCACTTGGAGCTCCCCAAAGTATGCAGATGGGGAATTTCGTCTGTCGCTCCAATATACTTTGTAACCAGATGCGCCTGCTGGATAGGGACATAAAGCTTTGAATGATCAGCATATTCCAAAAGCATGTATTCGCCTTCATGTCCCAGATGATTGGGGCGCTTTTCAACGCTCAAAAACTTGCCTATGCCCTGATTCAAATGGACAACTAGGTCTCCGGGCGTTAAGTCAAAGAGCTGAAAGGGGATTGCATGATAGACTGAGCGTAATTTTTGGCGGCGAATTTTTAGGCGATGAGTGAATTCTGTTAAGGGTAATAAGATGAGTGGTAAGTCTTCGATGATGCATCCGGAGGAGAGGTATCCCTCTTCAAAAGTTGTTAAGGCAGGCACATGAGGCAGTCTTTCCAATAGGTGCTGCTTATCCTTTTCCGATTCTCCTATAATTGTCAGAGGGATATCTGCTGACAATTTACTAACAGCTTCTATTAAGGCGTGGGTCGAGACAGTTTCTCCTTCAGTAGCATTGGGCATAAAATATTCAGTAATACGTGCAAATGGATGCCGCCATCTTTGCGCTGTAAAGTTATGCTCCAGCAAATTAAAAGAGACAGGAGTAAAGTAGGTACGCCCAGAGTAGTATCCTGCTTCAGACTTACTTTTCACATCCGACAGCTCTTCAATAGGCGTAGGACTTAAGTAGATCTTTTGTAGGGGCTCGATCTGCTTTAATAGATCGGAATAGTGACAAAAATATTTTGAACCTGCCCCTCCGCTTAATGTAGCTAACGCTACAGCTCGATCTTCAATACTCAAGACATCATCAATAATCACCAAAGTATTAGGACCCAAATAGTCTAAAAGGGTGCAAAGCTTGTCCTGAGTGGGAAGAAGTTCCATCTCGTGTGCTGGTGTGATATGAGCGTCTTGAGCACTACCCACAGAGATTTGACTAATGGGATCAAAATGACGGATAGATTCAATTTCGTCTCCAAAAAATTCAAATCGGAAAGGAGAAGGGGAGGAGACAGGGAATATATCGACAATGCCACCTCGAATGGCATATTCGCCCTTATCGCCTGCCACAGACTGGCGGGTATATCCCATTGTCTGCAACTTTTCGGTTAGACCATCAAAAGTGATTGTATCGCCCTTTTTAAGATGGAGGTAAAGATCATGAAATAGTGAAGGTGGAATGATCTTTTGTAGATATGCTTGAAGGACACTAATAATAATATGAGGGCATTTTTTTTCTTGGATATCTCTCAAAACTTTATACCGCTCTCCCACAATATCAGGGCTAGGTGTGATTTTTTCATGGGGAAGGGTTTCCCATGCAGGAAAATCGATTACCGGCAGCTGAGTAAAATAGGGAAAGTCCAAAAGGAGACGATTTTCTTCCGCGCTGGCACCAGTCAAGATAAGAACGTGCTTACCCGTTTTCCATAGCGCTATTGCCGCAATTAATGCCTTCGGCGCATTCCAAAGCTCTTCTACTAAGATCGATTGTCCCGAGGCAAGCAGTTCTATAAACGCTTCGAGTGAAGGGCTCTTTACTATCCTTTCTAGTTGCACACAC
>JABDDJ010000076.1 GCA_013287645.1 Chlamydiota bacterium
TGTATGTAACCGTATTTGTCGCTCCAGCAACTTGTGCCGCACTAACAGTGGCTGTAAGTGTATAAGTTATAGTTAAACTGGCCTGAGCTAGGTTTGCAATAGCTGTAACTAAGGATGCTGCTGTCGTAGTTAAGCTGACTGCCCCTGCGGATGTTGCACCAGTAGGTGCAGCTAAGTTTACACTGAGAGTAGTTCCAGTGGGCATCGTCGTTGCAACTGAACCAGTGACTCTTCTTGCCGTATTATTCGTCGTCACAGCATAAGTAGTCGTGTTATCCGTCGCACTGGTAGGGGCGCTACCGGCTGTTGCTGTAGTGACGTTAAGGGGTCCAGGGTTGCCTGAAACAGTGATTGCATCTATCGATCCGATAGTATAGGTGACAGTTGCTGTAGCTGTGGTAGCAGCAAAAAGGGAATGTTGCAGAAGCAATAAAGCTCCACAGAGGAATTGGGCAGTTCGTTTCATGATCAGCCTTAAGTTATGAGTCAAACAAAATATTTTTTATCATTTTAGACCATTAAGGTCCAATCGTAAATGTGACAATATTTGTAGCGCTCGAAACCTGTGCTGCATTGACTGTGGCTTCAAGAATATATGAAATGCCTAAACTCGCTTGAGCTACATTGCTAATGCCGCTTACAACAATAACAGGTGTTGTGGTCATATCAATGTAGCCCATGGAAGTCGCACCGGTAGGTGCATCCATATTTATGCCTAAAGAAACACCAGTAGGCATAGAGCTGCTGACAGCGCATGTGATATTTCTTGAATCATTATTAGTTGTCACAGCAAAAGTGGTCGAATTGTCTATAGCGGTAGAAGGGTCGCTACCCGCTGTGGCAGTATTGACTACTAAAGGTCCAGGATTACCTGAAATAGCTATTGTATCGATAGATTCAACAGAATAGGTAATTGTAGCTGTTGCGGTGGTGGCTCCCCAAAGAAGAGAGTAGCCAAAGCAAAAAAGAAAAGTGTTAAGCCATTGAAAACGTTTCATCATGAGACGACTCCTGATTACAAGTGACTTGTTATTTTGGCTTAACAGTTTGGGGATATTTACATCAAGATTCTGTAGATTTTTCTTCCTTTTTATCTTTTTCCTTTTTTACATCTTCTTTAGTTTTTTTAGATTTCTTAGCTGGCTTAATAATAAAGGGTTTATGAGGAACGAGTTCATAGTTGACAATTCGAACATTAGGTTGTTGTAGTACCCATTTTTGATAGTCATGAGCAAACATTTGGTCACCGATAGGATCTAAATGCATATAGACCTCACTTGCATAATTACCCTATTTTATATTATACTAAATTAATCAATAATTCAACCCATAATAAATATGATAAATAATATAACTTCACCTATATATTCTCCATTAAAAGAGAATGACTTTAATTTAGCTAATGGCGTCGTAGAGATTAATTTAGTAGAAGAAAAAATTCCTACTAAAATTCCTACAATTGATCTCTATATCGTATCGAATATAGATTCCCCAGATGAAACAAGCGCTATTCAATTGGGAATACAAAGGGCTCTTAACAGTGAAATTACTGTAATAACGACTATTTCCCAATTATTTTGTATTGAAGACAAAGATAAGAAAACAATTAAAGATAAAGTTAGATCTATCACTGATATTTTGGAAAAAGATAAATACTTTATCTATATATTAAAGGAAAAAGAAATACTTTTATTTTATCCGAAGAAGCTAAGCGAATCATTAGAGGAAGTAGGTTTTCAAACAAAGATTCTAGAAAGAGTCACTCTACGAGAATTACTCTTGCTGCCTCGTCAGGAAAATGCCTCTGAAATTGAAGATTTACTTGCGATTTTCCATCCTACAAAACATGTAGGTAGACGCATCATTTTAGATGGGCATGGAGATGATGAAAGTATAGGTGGTTTAGATTTATCCAATTATCAGTTACTTCTCTCTTTTTTTGATCAAACTGGTGCAGATTTGTTTGCAGATGCTTCTTGTTACTCAGGTAATATTCCGACGCTTTACCAATGTTACCGTGAAAATAAAAAAATAAAGTATCCTCGATTTCCCATTATTGCGCTTTCTTCAGGGCCATTTTTAACAACAAACGACAATATAAATTTCAATAATTTTTTTACTCATATCGATGCTGCTCTGAAAGGTGTTGCAAGCATAAGAAATCCTCACTTTAGTCTAGCCTTGCAAACTGGAGAAAAAAAAGAGTTCTATAATTTGGCTAAAATCCTATTTCCTTCTCATCGATCAAGTCCTGTAGGATTTCAGCCTATCAATGAAGATGATGCAATTTTAACGATTACTTATAATCGACTGAAAAGGTACATGGTTCAAAAAAAGTCAGAAATCGAAGTTATAAAAAAAACGGAAGTACGTATTTTTCCTCTTATTATTGAAACCTCCCTTTTGATTAATGGAATAACCTTTCTCCATTCTGATGTTCCTGGTAATTCTCATCATTATATTGATAAAATTATTCTTAAGGATATCAAACTGTATAGCTTTTTTGAATATAACGCGCAGTTACAATACTCATACCAAAATTCATCGCGAAAAGCATATTTTATTTCAGAAATCCAAGGCAAAGATAAAACCTATAATAAAGTTGTCCTGTTTTTTGATAAAACCACTGCTAAATGCTACTTCAAGAGCAGTAGATGGGTCTACAATCCTGAAAAAGATAGGGTTGCAAAACACTATCTCAAGAATGCTTTGGATACTGTTGAAGTGAGACAAATTCCTTCTGAGACAAAGCCTCTAGCAAATGCTGTTCGAGTCAGTTGTGGTGGTCAAGAGAGTGATAATGATTTTAATCGACATCTCCAGGAATACTTTTTTAACTAAATTATCGTACACGAATTAATTTCGGGCACGGGCACGGGCACGCACACGGGCACGATAAGTCTTTCTCTGGGCACTCTTTGTTAGCGATCGATGAAGGAGAGGAGTTGGTCGTTATAGCGCGCTCCGGAGATTTTGTTTTGTTGTAGGGCGTTGTCGAGCTGTTGGATCTCTTGGGGAGTCAGGCTGATAAAAGCTGCGGCGATATTTTCTTCAAGGAATTCTCGACGTTTAGTGCCAGGAATAGGCACGATATCCTGGCCTTTATGTAAAAGCCATGCTAGGGAAATTTGTGCAGGAGTGACATTTTTTTGTTTGGCTAGCTCTTTTACAATGGCTGCTGCGTGCATATTGGATTCAAAGTTAGGGCTTTGAAAGCGTGGGTCATGTTTACGATAATCGTTTTCTGGGTAGTCTTCGGCAGGTTTGGCTGTCCCGGTCAGAAATCCTCTTCCAAGTGGGCTAAAGGGTACAAGCCCTATGCCAAGTTCACGGAGTAAAGGAATAATTTTAGCTTCAAGATTGCGTTCCCAGAGTGAATATTCGCTTTGTAAGGCGGAAATGGGGTGTGTGGCATGAGCGCGGCGTATTGTTGCTTCTCCGGCTTCTGAAAGTCCTAAGTAGCGAACCTTCCCCTGCTGGATAAGATCAGCCATGGCTCCTACAACTTCTTCAATAGGCACTGACGGATCGACGCGATGTTGATAGAGTAGGTCAATCGTCTCGATGCCTAAGCGTTTGAGAGACCCTTCTACAGCTTGACGAAGATGGTTTAGCTGGCTATTGACTCCTAAATTTTTGCCTTTTGCGATGTCAAACCCAAACTTTGTGGCTATGATCACTTTGTCTCTGATGCCTTTGATGGCTTTTCCGACTAATTCTTCGTTTATATAGGGTCCATAGACTTCTGCAGTATCTAAGAAATTCAGACCTAATTCGATAGCTCGGTGAATCGTTGCTATGGATTCTTTGTCATTGGGAACTCCATAGGATTGGCTCATTCCCATGCAACCTAGACCTATTTCTGAGACCTCTAATCCCTGTTTTCCAAGCTTTCGTTTTCTTAGTTTTTTTTCCATGGAATTCCCTCATTTTATTCTTGGTATCTTGTCCCTTTACTTTAAAAAAAACAATGATATTTTCAAGTTATGAACAATGCGAATCACACAACTTTTCATCAGGATGTAGTAGGCAATCTGCAAGTCTATTCAGATATGATTTTGCCTGAGATTTTTCAGGCCTTAGAGACAAAAGAAGCTGGATTGACTTCGAATGAGGTGGAAGAGGCGCTTGAGCATTATGGCCCGAATGAAATCATCAGTGAGAAGTCGCTTACTTGGTATCATTTGCTCCTGAAAAGCTATGTGAATCCCTTTAATATCTTAGTCTCTGCCTTGGGATTTATCTATTATTTTCTAGGCGATATTGATGGTATGATTATTATTGCAGTAATGGTTCTCATGAGTGTGGGGATTCGTTTTATTCAAGAATTTCGCTCAAATGCCTCTGCCGAAAAATTGAAAGCGATGGTAAGTACTAAGGCTACTGCGATTCGACGAGCAGATGTCAAGTCTCCTTCAATAAAAATAGAGATTCCTATTCAAGAGTTAGTGCCTGGGGACATTATCTTTCTTTCTGCCGGGGACATGCTTCCAGCGGATGTATATTTAATCTCCTCAAAGGAACTTTATGTTAGCCAGTCTGCACTGACGGGTGAATCGATGCCTGTCGAAAAATATGAGTTACCAGTGTTTAAGAAATCCGACGCTCAAAATGTCCTTGATAAGCCTAATCTCTGCTTTATGGGCACGAATGTCCTGAACGGGACTGCAACGGCGGTCATTATTACTACAGGCAACAATACCTTTTTTGGATCGATGGCTAAAAATATCATAGGACATCGTCCTGAGACTAGTTTCGATATCGGTATTAATAAAGTTACCTGGTTGCTGATTCGTTTTATGTTTGTGATGGTACCTGTAGTTTTCTTAATTAATGGGACAACAAAAGGAGACTGGTTTGAGGCTTTTCTATTTGCTTTGTCGGTAGCTGTTGGTCTGATTCCAGAAATGTTGCCTATGATAGTGACTTCAAACTTAGCTAAGGGCGCTGTAAAGATGGCCCGCAGTAAAGTGATTGTCAAGCGACTCAATTCTATTCAGAACTTTGGTTCGATGGATATTCTCTGTACCGATAAGACAGGGACATTGACTCAAGACAAGGTTATTCTTGAGAGGTATTTGAATCCTCAAGGTGAAGAGGATGATGATGTGTTAAAGTATGGATATCTCAACAGCTATTATCAGACAGGCTTAAAAAATTTAATGGATATTGCTGTATTGGAGCATAAAGAGCTCCATTTAGAGAGAGAATTCCGCAAAATCGATGAGATTCCTTTCGATTTTATACGTCGTCGTATGTCTGTCGTGGTAGAAAAGGATCATGAAAAACAGCTCATGATTTGTAAAGGGGCTGTAGAAGAGCTTCTCTCTATCTGTACACATGTCAATTCTGATGGCCAAATTGTCCCTATGACGGATGAGCTGCACCAACAGTTGATGGAAATAAAAAATGATTTGAATGAGGAGGGTTTGCGCGTACTGGCATTGGGATATAAGGATCTGGTTGCAGAGCCGTGTCAAGAGTATAAAGCAAAGGATGAGCATTCCCTGATTTTAATGGGATTTTTAGCCTTTTTGGATCCTCCCAAGGAGGGTGTCGAGATCGCTATTAAAGAGTTACAGCAGCTGAATGTACAAGTTAAAATTTTAACTGGAGATAATGAGACCGTTACTCGAAGGATCTGTAAATGGGTGAATTTGACAGTTGAAAAAGCGCTCAATGGCCATGAAATAGAAGCAATGAGTGATGAAGAGCTTAAGGTACAAGTAGAGCATACAACTATTTTTGCAAAGCTCTCCCCTATACAAAAGTCTAGAGTAATAGCAATGCTCAAGGCCAATGGACACTCGGTTGGATTTTTGGGAGATGGTATCAACGATGCTCCAGCGCTGCGTGAGGCGGATGTAGGGATTTCGGTCGATACAGCTGTGGATATAGCCAAAGAGTCTGCTGATATCATCATGCTCGAGAAAAGCCTTCTTTTCTTAAAAGATGGAGTGGTTGAAGGACGACACACCTTTGGAAATATTATTAAGTATATCAAGATGGCAGTCAGTTCAAATTTTGGAAATGTTTTCAGCGTATTGGGTGCGAGTGCTTTGCTCCCCTTTTTACCGATGATGCCTCTTCAGCTATTAGTCCAAAATTTGCTCTATGATATATCGCAGATCACAATCCCCTTTGATTCTGTTGACAAAGATTTTCTGATAAAACCTCGTAAATGGAATCCGAGTGGAATTGCCCGGTTTATGGTATTTATAGGCCCGATAAGTTCAATTTTTGATTATACAACCTTTGCACTGATGTGGTTTGTGTTTGGTGCTAATACCGTCGGAACACAGACACTTTTTCAAACCGGTTGGTTTGTTGAGGGCTTATTGTCACAGACGCTGATTGTGCATATGATACGCACTCAAAAAATCCCCTTTATTCAGAGTATAGCCTCTTTGCCTCTACTGCTTACAACGGCACTGGTTATGGCCGTAGGTATCTACCTTCCTTATACGTATGTTGGTGAAAGTATAGGACTTACGCCACTTCCGACGAACTATTTCTACTGGCTAGTGGCAACATTAATTTCCTATTGCGTATTAGTGCAATTTGTTAAAATCTGGTTTATAAGACGATTTCACTATTGGCTATAAAAGGAGAAAAATATGTATAAGTTATTTATGCTGAGTATCTTATTATTTTGTCTTCCCCTCTTTGCTCAAGATCAAAAGATCATCATTGTTCGCCATGGCGATTCTGATAGCAATGTAGAGAAAGTTTATAACTCAAATCCTGACCATGCTAATTACAAAGTTTCTAACTTAACAGACAAAGGTAAGAAAGAAATTGCAGAGACAGCCAAGAACTTGACCAGCCAAGGCTTTAAAGATAATTCGATTGCGGTTGTCTTTGTCTCGCCTTTGCCACGCACTCGTCAAACCGCTGATATCTTAGCTAAAGAGGGTCTCTTCTCTCCAAGTAAGATCAAATTGGATACGCGCCTTGTCGAGACGCAAGCTGGCGACCTAGAAGGCAAGCCTATCGTCGCGGATGAGGAGTTCCATAATAAAGAAAATCATACTGAATCGGATGAACAGGTCAAAGACCGTATGCAGAAGTTCTATGACTCGATTAAAGATCAGTATCCTACTGGAACTATTGTCGTAGTAACACATGGACTTCCTGCAGTCATG
>JABDDJ010000077.1 GCA_013287645.1 Chlamydiota bacterium
CGAACAGCATTATAAGGTTTACACATTAATCTTATTATTCGAGGTGACTTTTTTTGTGGTTGTGGTGGTGAGGGAGGAGGCGGTGGCGGAAGCGGTGGGGAATCTATAGGCTCTGATTTCAGATCAACAAGTATTTTCTCTGTTTTTACTGCTGGTTCACCATTGAATGTTACAGGTTTCAAAGTATAATTCTTTGTACGGATATCATTTAATAGATTTTCAGGAAGACGCTGCGGCAGCGGCAGTTGACTTAGCTTGTCTAACCCATTGTTGAAAGAGTGGCGTGAGTACAATGAGAATATATCTACAGAAATACCCATGATGGAAGCTACAACTAACATTGCAGGTACAGCGACAGCTGCATGAGTAAATGCACAGATACTTGCAGTAAACCAGACTATACCCGCAGATGCAGATACTCCATTTATCCAGTTGATATGAAGCATTCTGCTAGAAAGAAGATTGATCGCTTCTTGCTTATGTTTTAGAGAATCTTTTTTAAGCACATTTAAATTCTCAATAACTCTCAGTACTTTAAGAATAACATCCTTATCTTGACCAAAGTATTTTCCGACTTGATAGGGAGTTAATTTATGTTCAATGTAATCTTTTACTCTTTGGAAATTTTCATCTACTTCTGTGCCGCTAATGAGTTTTTTGAATTCGTGTCTCTTGTATATACCTTGTACTGTATTTATGCCTGCTTTCACGATACCTGATGAGCACATGACCAGCATGGCGATATTCAATCCTGGAACCCATTGAATAGCATGTTTTCCTATTAACATTAACGATCGCAAAGATGACCCTATACCTGAAATGTATCCTAAGATCATGCCTGAGTAATATCCGATATTAAGCGTACTATCAACAGCACGCTCTAGGCTAGCATTGGGATTTTCTTTCCTAGAAAGATATGCTTCTATCATACCTAAGGAGTTGTTATATAGACACCAAAGGCTTCCTACTATACCCATTCCAAACGCCGGTAAACTATTGTAGAGAAGGCCTTTTTCAAATGTTTTACTAAAAAAGAATTTACTGATGGGATCAACGACAGACTCAACAGCTTTAGTAATTCTTTGAGGTAAATTTTCTAATAACTTATCAAGATTTGAGGGACCTGTTGAGCTGCTTGCCGCAAAGTAAGAATTCCCAAAGTTTCTCAGTCTTCCAGTCATCACCGTTAGGTCATAGCGCAAATTGTTTAATCCAAAGAAATCTTGATCTAATTCATTTTTAGTAATGTAATTATATAATCGACCATACCAGCTGGATTTAGACTTATTTTCATAAGCAACAGGCAGATGCAAATAGGATGCAACGTCCTGTGCATTACCTGCAAATTTAATGTTCTGTGCTTTTCCGATTGGTTGCATCTATACTCACTATTTTCCCTTTAAATAATAATTTTAACAGGCAAATAGTAAGTTTTAATTAAATTAAAATTAATATTTGATTAATTTGTTAGAGTTATTACTGCCCACGCGAGGTGGGCAGTAAAAAAGAAATTTATGGATTGTTACTGATTTTAACCACTTTTATGGTCGCCGCATTACTCTTTCCTAAACGAAGAGATTTTGCGTTAACTTTAACGTTTAATGTCGACGGCACATTGGGTACGCTAACTAGCGTATCAATCACTAGGCAGCCTCCACGGATTTGGACTGCAACCTCAGGTCCTACAACCTTATCGTTTAGATAAAGCTGCACTTCTGCCGCACTCTGATTCGAGACAAGATCTACGACACTTTGTGCGTCTTGACTATAGGTACTCCCCATAAAGGAAACGCTATAGGTACCAGTGCTATTGATGGTAATGGTATCTGCAGAAGAGAGTACCAAATCACCACCAGTTAAAACTGTAGTAGTATCAAAAGGAACCGTTTGAAGGGGTCCAATGATCTGCGGAACATGAGGATTGAAGGCCGTCATCGCAAAGAGATGGGTCTCTGTTGGGCGCGATGCCTGCATGCTAGCAGTAAAAAGTAGTAATGATCCTATAAGAGCTAATAGTTTTTTCATGGTTTATCCTTTAGTTTTTAGGGATTATTGCTAATTTTATAGATGCTTAGCGTAGCGGGATTACTCTTCCCTAGGCGCAGGTCGTCATTATTAACTTTGACTACCAGCGTTGCAGGAATTGTAGGAATACTAAGTAGTGTATCTAATACAATGCCCGCTCCTCGAATCCCTATTGTCGATTCTGGCCCAACTGCTTTACCATTTAAATAGAGCTGAACTTGAGCAGTGTCTGTTGCAGAGACAAGGTCAGCGACAGTTGTAGAATCTAACGAATAGGTACTGGCCATAAAGGTGACGCAATATGTTCCAGTGCTATTAATCGTGATAGTATCTGTGCTAGTCTGCTTAATGTTTCCGCCTACAGTACTTGAACCATTATCAAAGGGAATTGTATGTCCCTTCGTAATGACTAGAGGAGGATGTGAAATAAAGGAATGGCTGGTAAATAGGTGCGTATCCCCTGGGTTAGCATCACACTTTGCATGGGATGTTAGGAGAAGTAATGCACTAAAAAAAGCTAGTGTATATTTCATGATTTACCTTCTCGTTATGGGTTATCGCTAAGTTTATACACTTTCAAAGTCACTGCATTGCTCTTTCCCATACGCAATGCGCGTGTATTAACTTTTATTTTGAGTGTGGCTGGTACCGTGGGTACTACCGCAATAGTATCAAGATAAAGATTAGTACCTCTAATTTGAGCAGGGACTTCTGGACCAAACCCTATATCATTGAGATAAGCTTGAACTTCAGCAGCTTCAGCGTTTTCGCATAAAGAGCCGAAATGAATGGTATCAAGAGCATAGGTACTAGCAGAGAAGGTG
Organism: Chlamydiota bacterium; assembly: GCA_013287645.1. GTDB lineage: Bacteria > Chlamydiota > Chlamydiia > Chlamydiales > JABDDJ01 > JABDDJ01. The sequence goes on from JABDDJ010000077.1 coordinate 2,850, forward strand.
ACGCTATACCGACCTGGACTATTAATAGTCACAGTATCTTGCGCAGTTTGCTGAATATCACCACCTACATCAAAAGGCCCAAGATCAAAAGGAATGGGGGCAGCGTAGTAAGTGGGATGGTTAAAACCCACAATATCTAACGGCGGATTAGCAACGACCGAGTGCGTGGTAAATAAATGAGTATCAGGCGGATTGTCTGCATAACCCTTCCCTAGAAAGGTCGTTAACAGCAGAGCTATGAAGAGAGCTTTTGCGCATCTCATGAAATACCTCTTCGTTATTGTGTTAATTTTCAAATTGAAAGTTTGCTTGACTTCCAATCGAGGTGCATCTTTATAGAAAAATAGTTTTTTGACAACCTAACAAAAAACATCCATGAAAATTCATCAGTATTCACAATATTCCCAGGGAAAAATGTGATAAATCCCACGTTTTACCAGGGGTATATTGTGTAAAATTCAACAAATATGCTATTTATACAGGTATGAAAAGAGACACTTATAAAAAACTACTAGAATGGAAAAATGATCTTAATCGGCAGCCGCTTTTGCTCCAGGGTGCTCGGCAAGTCGGAAAAACTTATTTGTTAAAAGAGTTTGGCCAGAAGAACTATAAACAGTGTGCATATATCAATTTTGAGGAAACACCTGGGTGCAAGTCATTCTTCGCATTAGACTTAAAACCTCAGAGGATCATTAAAGATCTAAGTATTTTCTTGGAAATGAAAATTGAACCTGCATCTACTTTAATTATATTCGATGAGATTCAAGAGTGCCCTAATGCTTTGACGAGTCTAAAATATTTTTGCGAAAATGCTCCTGAATATCATGTAGTCTCAGCAGGTTCATTGCTTGGAGTTAAATTATCGCAAGCCAAAGGTTTTCCTGTAGGTAAAGTCCACTTTCTCAATCTATACCCAATGAGTTTTTTTGAGTTTCTTGATGCAGTAAACAGACCTTTATTGCGTACGATGCTTGAAGAGGTTAAGACGATTACTCCGATTCCTGAACCTCATCACGTTCAACTGATTGAATTACTAAAAATTTATTTATATGTTGGTGGAATGCCAAAGCCAGTTCTAAGATATGTGGAAACAGAAGATTTAATAAAGGTCAGAGAGACACAGGACGATATTCTCAAAGCTTACATGCAAGACTTCGCTAAGCATGCGCCACCCGTTCTTGTCATGAGAATAACACAGATCTGGGGATCTATCCCCATCCATCTTGGAAAAGAGAACAAACGGTTTGTTTTCACTGCAATTAAAAAGAGTGCTCGTGCGCGCGAATACGAGGAGGCTATTCAGTGGCTTTTAGATGCAGAATTAATCTACAGAGTTGCTTCAATCACAGTTCCTAGACTACCGTTATCAAGTTATGGTGATCATGAAACATTTAAAGTATATCTTTTGGATGTTGGGCTTTTAGGAGCGATGTGCCGACTTCCTGGACGTGTGATTTTAGAAGGCGATCAGCTATTTATAGAGTTCAAGGGATCTCTAACAGAAAATTACGTTGCTCAAGGGTTAAAAGCAGCCAATGGTGAGGTTCTCTACTACTGGAAAAGCGAAAAAGATGCGGAAGTTGACTTCCTATTAGAGCATGATGGAGAAATTTTTCCGTTGGAAGTAAAATCTGGCACCTCATCCAAAAAGAAAAGCCTTCTCGTTTATAAAGAGAAATATCAGCCGCGACTAATATCAAGAACCTCTCTAATGAATCTTAAACAAGATGGGAATTGCTGTAACTACCCTCTTTACTTAGTAGGGCGTTTTCCGATATCAACAGCAGAATAGAAGTCTTTAATAATTGAGGAAATTATCCGCTTACTCTAAATTCCAGAGAATGGACCTACCAAAGGAATGCTATCAACTGCTCGATTGGATCGATGCGCAGCAATCCACGATGGAGCTGCTTGTAGAGAAGTGGGCGAATGTGAATTCGGGTAGCAATAATCTGCCTGGACTATCCCGCATGCACTTTAAGCTGCTGCACGCCTTTAATGCACTAGGCGGAAAACGCAAATCATTGACTCTTCCTCCTAGCCTTGCGGTGGAGCAGAATGGCAAGTTGACTCTGCGCGAAAATGGAACTGCTTTCCTTATACGCAACAGGCAGAAGGCGCCACTGCGTATTCTGCTAGGAGGTCATATGGATACAGTTTTTGACAAAGGATCTCCGTTTCAGAAGTGTCGTCATCTTCCCGATGAGCGTTTAGAGGGTCCTGGAGTTTCGGATATGAAGGGTGGCTTAGTGGTGATGTTATATGCGTTGTTAGCTTTGGAAAAAAGTAGCTATGCATCTAACATTGGTTGGGATGTATTGATTACTCCCGATGAAGAGACAGGATCGAGCGCCTCTGCGCAGCTATGGAAGCAATATGCCTGGCAAAACCATGTGGGAGTGCTTTTTGAGCCGGCTTATCCAGACGGTGCGATAGTTTCAGAAAGAAAAGGTTCAATGACTTACTATGCGATCGCACATGGAAAGAAGGCTCATGCGGGAAGAGACTTTCATTTGGGAAAAAACGCTGTAGCAGGTCTGGCAGAATTTATACGTAGTGCGCACGCTTTGAACAGCCCGTCAGTTATTGTTAACGTAGGACAGGTACATGGAGGAGAAGCCGCCAATATTATTCCGGATGAGGCTTTTTGTTCAGTCAATGTGCGTGCAGATCGAAGAAGCGATTTAGTCACGGTAGAACAGCAGTTGCGGGAAGCGGCAACAGAAGTTTATGGGGAATACGGAGTTGCTATTGAGTTACATTTGAAGAGCCGTCGCCCTCCTAAAGTGTTTGATTCAGCCTCTGAGGCTCTTTTCGCGAAGCTGCAGGGCTGCGCTGAGGCATTGGATATTCCTTTTAAAACGATCTCGACAGGAGGAGTATGCGATGGAAACCTCATTTCGGCGGAAGGGGTACCCACAATAGATACATTGGGTGTGATAGGTGGGGATCTGCACACCACGAAAGAGTGGATTTGGCTACCCAGCTTATCCCAGCGGGCACGTCTTGCAGCGGCTTTCCTGCTAACATTAGCTATAGGGGCGCCATCAAAAGAATTTTTGGCTAAGAAGCTTAAAGCTTCATCGGATGGTACGCATGAGTGATGAGACTACTCCTCTTATTTCAGAAGAATTTGCGAATGATCCTCGTTTGTTACAGGCCAAAGAGCTTATCTTAGAGACATTGCATGATCATCAAAGACGACTAACTGGAGTTAAGCCCGCTGATCCCGGAAGAAAGATGAGTTATCAAACCTTTTTAGATCAGTTTAAAGATGCGCGTGGATCTCCTTTATGGCATCCCTATATCGGCAGTGGCATAGGCAAGGGAGCTCTAGTAGAGCTGTTGGATGGTAGCATTAAATACGATCTGATTTGTGGAATAGGCCCTCATATCTTTGGACACAGCCATCCCACTTATATCTCTGCTTGCCTGGAAGCTGCTTATAGCGACACTGTTATGCAAGGGAATCTAATGCAAAATGGAGACGCTTTGGCATTAATGAAAGCCTTGTTGAATGTCTCCAAAATGGATCGCTGCTTTCTCTCCTCCTCAGGCGTAATGGCTAACGAGAATGCTCTTAAAGTAGCATTTCAAAAAAAACACCCTGCAGATCGTATATTTGCTTTTGAACGCTGTTTTGTGGGGCGTACATTAGCAGCAGTACAGATCACTGACAAACCGCAGTTTAGAGAAGGATTACCTTCAGTGCTGTCTGTGGACTATGTTCCCTTTTTCGATGTCGCCGATCCAGAAGGGAGTACAAGCCGTGCTCTCGATGTTATCAAAAAATGTATAAAGCGTTATCCAAAACAGTATGCGGCTATGTTTTTGGAACTTGTGCAGGGAGAAGCTGGATTTTACTATGGTACGCACCATTTTTTCTCACAGATTATCGAGTTATTGCATCAAGAAGGCATTCTGGTCATTGTCGACGAAGTTCAAACGTTTGGAAGAACTCCTCAGCTATTTTCCATGCAGTATTTTGAGATTGATCATCTTGTTGATATTGTTAATATAGGCAAGCTTTCGCATGTATGCGCGACGTTATACAAACATTCTCTG
>JABDDJ010000078.1 GCA_013287645.1 Chlamydiota bacterium
ACAAAACATTAAATGTCTTATTGCCAAATGAACCAATAGATGAAATTTCTTACAACGAAAACGTGGTTGCGAAGTTTATCTGCGCAAATAGCTTTTCACTCGACCTAGGATTGGCCGCATGGAGGCTTGAGAAAAACAATGAATATTATGTAGGACGCATAGACCATTATTTTGGTTATAAAGAAGGGCAGGAGAATGAATTTAAAAATAAATTATCCGAGCTTATCGGGAAAAAAATCAAGCATGTGGGTATAGATCATTCCGGGATGGATGCGAGATTTCTGTTTGATGATGGGTATGTTCTGGAAGTGTTTACGCATTCCAGTACTGATCCGTGGAAAATTTCCTGCAAAGGGAATATGATGTATTCCGCGAAAATCAATTAATGCGGAACTCTGGCGCAGCACTCTTGATCGAAGGTGTATCATAGTTTTTTATTGAGAACTGGAAGTCGGATTAAGTTTCCACAATATCCTAATTGTAAGCAAGTTAAGTGGTAATCACAAAAAGCACTTATTGCACTGATAATCAAACCAGTTATATTCCTGAAAGTTTTCCTTTTTAAAAAAATATTTTGTTGCTAGAGTCTCTGAGCTAAAATTTTTTTAGAGGAGCGTATGGCGGCGATAGGAGAGAGCAGTCTCGATGACCATTGTGAATTGGACTTAGCAGAGTGGCTGCAAAACAAAGAAGTTGCAAGCTTCCAAAGGAACATAGAAGAGAGGATTGTACAGTTTCTTTTCAATTGCGATCCTGAAGAAGCTCAATTCGTTCAAGCTGTTCAAATATTAGCTTGGGTAAGCTGTCGTCCTGAAAAGAGAGCCTCTTTGCAAAGAGAAATCACTGCACTTAATGTTTTGAATCAGTGCGATTTGATTCCTTGCTGGTTCGGCAAAGGTCTATGGGAGACGACCTGCAAAGTAGGTCGATTTATAGCCGACCACAAGACAGAGATTTTAGTTGGAGCTGCCATCTGTGCTACGGGAATTGGAATCGCAGTCGCTACGGGTTATACACTCAGCGTTGCGGCCGGTGGGGTAGTGATCGCCGGTGCGGGTTCTATCTTCGCAAAAGAAGAACCGCCTAATCAGCACATCCCTAAAGTCCCTCCGCCTTCTTCAAAGGAGGAGATAGCCCTCGTAGAGCGGTCATCTTTTTCTTCATTGCCCAGATTAGAGCTCCCCTCTTCGGTCACTGAGCTTTTGGTCACTGCCGATGGCATTTGGATAAATGGTCAATTTTTTTCAACCCAAGATCTGATGCAACACTCTCTTTTTGTTGAGGAGTTGAAAAAAATGGCCCCCTTCAATGAAGGTGCTGTTTCTAGTGAGTTGCTAGCATCTTTTTTGGGAAATGCAGCAAATCGCCATCCTGTACCCAATCAGGATGTTAATCAGTCAGCTCCTCAGGTTGGTCATGGGACTCAAGGATCTCATTTTGGTGATGGGATCCGTATGGATGAACCTCAACCTCGGATGTCGAAACCCTTCACGATCGAAGGAGAGCAAAGGCACAATTGTTATATTGGCTGGATCAATGGGATCAATAACACCTTGCAAGAGTCCAAAGAAAATGCAAGTTACATCCAGACCTTATCGGGCGGGCATGCCGTCTCTGGAGTTTACAACTGCACACATGGCCCTCTCATTGATATTTTGGAATCTGCATTTTTGAATCATCAAGGTTATTCCCCAAATACCGCTCAGTTGCTGCAGGCTGAATGGAGAAAATTCCATGAGGCGAATAAAGACCTCCTCAATGCGAAACTCTTACAGGTTTGCCATAGTCAAGGGGCCATCGATGTGAAGAATGCGTTGATCGGATCTCCTTCCGAGATCCGAGATCGAGTGATCGTCGTTGCCATCGCGCCTGCAGCCATCGTGCCAAAACGCTTATGTTTTCAGTCTTATAACTACGCTAGTGAGAAAGATTTTGTCTACAAACTTGAGCCACCTCCCCCTCAGCCAGTAGTATCACTCACAATCGATGATGTGATTGTCCCTACTTTCGGAGAGACAATAAATGATCGGGAGGAGCTAATCATACTCGCGCCCCATCCAGAGGCTGAAGGAATTGATCATTCCTTTCAAAGCCCTACCTATCAAGGAGTTTTAGAAAAAGTAATTGCAGACTATCATAAAAATGGAGGAGAATACCCGCCAGAAGAGAGGGGAAGTTAAAATGAAATTGCAGAATTTTATCTCTCTTTTACTAATTATAGGGGTAAACGCTTGTCGGACACCCGATTCACCCCAGGATCAAGCTGGCATTAAAAAAGAACGGCTAGCTGATACAATTTTACAAAAAGTTGCTGCAAAGTTAAAACGAGAAGCCAAGCTTTGTCCTATTGGTACTATGGGGCAGATGCTCCATGATGTGGAAAGATTGGGATTGAGTTTTTACTACTATAAGCCCATCGATATCGTAGAAGGACGTAAATTGTTAGTTCAGGCTGTAAATGCGATGTTAAATGAGATCAATCAAGAAAAGCGGATTCACCCATATCTTTGTAGACATCCTTTTCTTCCCAGGAATATTCAAATTGAAATTTTTTTGCGCAGCCCAGAAGGAAGAGATGTACCCGAGGGTACTTTATATGTGATAGAGGCCAAAGAAGGATTTCTTTGCTATGATATACACCATCCAACAAAAAACGGATTTATTACTGTTTACAAAGAAACATTTGATGAAGCTTTACAAAGGTTAGTCGATCCTTCTCTTCCTCTTGTTCCTTTTAAACCTGATCCGGAGATAAGCCAGGAAGAGTTAAGAAGCCTGCGCAAGAGCATTAGCCTGGTTCCTGAGGATGGATCTATTTGGCATCTTGGAGAAAATGGCTCTTGGATCCTAGATCCACAATCCGTAAAGCCGAACCTAAGTTTACAAGATTAGCCTCTTTTCCTCCCGATTTGTCGCTTAAAATCTTCTATGGGCCTGAGACATTTTTTTGCCTTAACCTCAACTTTTTTAGCGGCATCTCCGAGAGAATCACTGGCTTTTCGTAGACTCAATATTTTCTTATCGACTTGCTTCATCATACTGAGTCGGTTCACCTCTTCTATGCTCATCCAATTCTCCAAAGTTTTACCCCTCTCCTTAGTCGGCTGGGGTGACATTTTAACTTTGGCGAAGAGGTGACATTACAATATTGGCCTTACATAATCGAGACAGCACTTGTCCCAATCAAAGAAGTGGGATAGAATTGCTCACAACATCGCTGATGTGTTTCATTGTACCTCGCTGCTTTGAAATTCAACGAGATATGATCACTCTTCAGTGGGTTATTTTTATCGACTTATTTTTTGTCCAATAGAGAGCGGTAGATATAAAAATGACTGAATTTCTATTGCTGTTTTTTGTTTTTGTAGGAGAACTAGGATTAGCTGCTGTCGTCTATCTTGCGAGCGCAATTACAAAGGAGTATGCAGTAGCGGTATTTTTTGCTGTTTATTTCCTGCAATTCATTACTTCCACAATTCAAGGTGGAGTATCTGACTATTCTTTAAGAAAAAAGAGCCTTCTTGCAGCTTTTAATGCAGTCTTAATAGGACAAATATTTTTCTTATTGGCATTTAGGCATCATTTCATGCTCATAGGAGCTATTGCCTTATATGGATTTTTAGGAAACATCACCCCAATAGCTAGAGCAGCTCTTGCCGATACTGAGCTTAGAGGCAATTTTCGTCTTTCTGTTGGATTATCCACTATTGCTATTGCTTTGGGATGGGTCTTAATGGCATTCGCATCTTATTACATGCCATCACTCATTGGGTGTATTCTTGTAACTGTCTTGTGTTTTGCCTGCAATTTTCTTGTGCGTTACATCAAAGATCCTGAAGATAAACCTATTCCTAAGCCATTTTCTGTTAAAAATGAAATTTTTATAATTGCTTCTCTTTTTAAACATTCTGAGATCATCTGGGGATTATGTGGTTATTTCATTGCCGAGATAGCATTTTATCAAATTTTTGCAAGAGGTAAGGGACAAGTCAATGATCCACAAGTAAGATTTATAGTAACTACTTGGGTGATGGGGTATGTCTTAGGAGCGGTGCTTCAACATTTTATTTTCCATAAAGGCAAAGAAAAATCAGGAATAGTATGGGGAGGTTGCATTTCAGTTACTGCAATGCTTTCTCTCATCATTTTCACGATATTTGGAGTGAAAAGCAAGACTTTACTCGCTATCACTAATTCTTCATTCGCTTTGGGATTTGGATTTTTTATCCCATGTATTTTTTCAATTGTTTCTCAAAGGTATAAGCCACATTTACAGGGCAAAATATATGGGCTAGTAGACGCTGTAGATTCATTGGCACTGATGATTGCCGTGGCGATAAATCATACGCCATCTAAATTTAGTCTTACCACTTTAATGGTAACATCTTTGATTCTTGCAACACTAGCGTTATTCTGTTTTTTTATGACAATGAAACGTTCTGGAAAAATTTAATCTTAGGGAGTAGAGGAGTCAATTACTTGACTCCCCCCTCTTGAGAACCCGCCGTGCCCAATTAAGGCAACGGGCTCCTGATATTTATCCTTTACCTGCTCGATGTGTAAACAGTGGATGTACTATTTTGCCCATGGGTAGAGGGTCTATTGCCATGAACAGTTGGAACTTTTCCCATGTGAAGCTCTTGCGTTGGCTTCTTCGATTCAGCCATTTGAACACGATCTCAGTTGCCTTAAAAAGAAATGTTTTAACCTCTTCGCTATTGTGCGAGACCCCATAATATTGGATGTGGCCTCTCAGTTTTGCCTTGAAGATTTGCCATATTTCTTTCAGCGGTTTCTTGTGCCTGATCTGCTTAGCCCATTCGTTTACTTTCTTTAGTTTTGTCCTCATGGTTTTCGCTCTCGTTTTCAGTTTTGGTATTGTCCATCCTGATTGAGCCTTTCCCCAGTAAAACGTAAATCCAAGAAAGTCGAATGTCCCTTGTTTAATGCCTTGTGCCGCCATCCTTTTGTCGAATGGTACGAGCTTCGTCTTTTCCTCATTGAGTTGAAGTTTAAACTTTTCAAGTCGTTTTCCAAGTGCCTGTCGTATTCTGAGTGCATCGGTTGCAAGTTCGCAGCAGATCACTCCGTCATCCGCATAGCGGAATAACGCGACAGAACCTTTGCAGGTTGGTTTGACCATTTCTTCGATCCAGCTGTCGATCGCATAGTGGGCGAAGATGTTCGCAAGCACCGGGCTACAGATTGAACCCTGCGGAACGCCTTCTTCATTCACTGTTAACTCGTCTCTTGTCAGCACCCCAGATTTAAACATCCTGCTTATGTATCTCATAAACTTTGGATCTTTAATCTTTCCCTTGAGGATGGACTCTAATAGTGAATGCTCGATTGTTCCGAAGAAATTTCTAAGATCGATATCTATAACTGTCTGGATGTAGTTCCCGTACAGATGATCATTTAGTGCCTGGATCGCTGTATGGCAGCTTTTCCCTGGTCTGAACCCGTGGGAGCATTCCAGGAATAGCGGCTCATAAATGCTTTCCAGCACTTTCTGCGTCATCTTTTGTACGATCTTATCTTCCAGATTGCTAATCCCCAATGGCCTTGTGGCTCCAGGTTTCCCTTCTTTGGGTATGAGCACTTCTCTTACCGGTCCAGGTCTGTACGCCATGTTCTTCATTTTGGTGATTAGTTCATCGATGTTGCTATAGAGATTTGCTCCATAGTCCATCTTTGTTACGCTATCTATTCCCACGGCTTTATTCTTATCTAGCTCATGGAAACATTCTAGTAGTGACTCGTTGTTGTAGAGGTGCATTAAGCACCCAAACTCCTTCTTCGGGTCCTGTTTTGATAGCCAGGCTATCCTGTTCAGTTTCGTGTTCGTCGCTGAGTGGTTCTGTTGCCCCATGCGGCGTTTCCTTTACTTGGGTTGATAATTACCTAGGATCCTTCCCTCCGCCGTCATTACTGGCCTCACCGGTACTATGATCCTTCTGACTCCCTAACAACCTTTTCGAGTTTCTCACTTTTATGCTCGTTACCCGATACTTCATTCGAAGAGTCGTTAGGGTCTCCCACGTTTACACATATCCTTTTGGTGCATGCCATGCTCTAAGACCCCGGAGCGTCACTCTTTTCTCCCTATATCGAATTGAGTGCTGTTGCCTTCCGCTACCCCTAGCACGTCGGCCTTCTCATTGTTTGTTTAACATTTCGGAGTTCAATCGCTTCATTCATTATGGCCTGCATCATTCCTGTCTACGCTTAACCTTGGTTGTTACCTCCCAATGTTCAAGACTCGGTATAGAATGAGGTGGTGCCTCTTTTCTAGCTGCACTTTCATCAGCTAGGATACGTGCGCCTCGTGGCGCACAGGAGCTGTCAAACAATAAAGTAAAGCGTTTGGCTAGCGTGAAAGCTCCCTAAATTGGCTTTAAAACCCAAAGATAGGTGTTGGGCATATCAATGGAGATTTCCTTAGCAATTTTGTATCCAGATTTCGAGAATAGTGAAGTGAATCTTTCGTATTTTCTAGTTTCGATACCAAGTAAGCCATGCACGTAATCATATGCCGGCATATGAGAAACGAAAGAATCTTCAGGAGCAACG
>JABDDJ010000079.1 GCA_013287645.1 Chlamydiota bacterium
TACCGCCGGCTTGGGCACTATTTGGCTTGCCGCCTCCGCTACCTTCAATGACCGGAGCAATTGTTTTTATTAATGCATTGGCCTGAATGCCGTTTTTCACCACATCATCGCTCACTCTCACAATAATCTGGCAGCGTTCTCCCTCTTTTGAAGCTAGTACTACTACTCCTGATCCGAGTCGTCCTATCGCTTCTTCGGCGCACTGTTTAAGCTCTTCTGCATTTAACTGTAGCTCTTTTGCAATAACCTTAACTCCATTAACGGTTTCGGCCTCTTTAACCAAGCCATCGATCAGCTCATGAAGTTGAGCAAATTTGAGCTTTTGGACATCTTGTGTTAAGTTTTTATTTTCTTCCAACAGCTTGGTAAGCCGTTCAGATAGCTGTGTTGGCTTTACCTTAACCTGCTGGGCCATCTGATTAAGCTGCTCTTCAAAACTTCTAAGGTATTCCATTGCTGCATTGCCTGTGATAGCCTCTATTCTGCGCACTCCGGCTGCAATACTTCCTTCTTTAACAATCACAAAGAGCCCTATATTTCCTGTATATGATGTATGTGTGCCCCCACACAATTCTTTGGAATAGTTGGCAATATCGACAACACGCACTACATTGCCATACTTATCTCCAAAAAACTGTTTAATCTCGCGCTGTTTCTGTACATCTTCAAAAGACAGCTCATACCACTTCACAGGATCATTCTGCCAAATTTTAGCATTTACTCTATTCTCAATGGTCTTTAGCTCTTCGGGTGTCAAAGCTTTATGATGATTAAAGTCAAAGCGGAGCCTCTCCTCATCCACCACTGATCCTGCCTGGCGAATATGCTCTCCCAATACCTGTTGCAGGGCCCAATGTAACAAGTGTGTCGCCGTATGGTTATTGGCTATTTGCTGGCGTCTGGGTGCATTTACAGCTGCTTTAACCGTATCGCCGACCTTGAGTTTTCCTTGCTCTAATTTTCCTAAATGTCCAATGAGTCCTTTATAGGGTGCTTGGCTATCTGTTACTGCAAAGTGTGCTCCGGAATGTTCTAAAGAGCCTTTATCGCCTACCTGACCGCCCATCTCCGCGTAAAAAGGTGTTTTACTCAACAGCACCAGAGCCTCTTCTCCCTCGCTTAGCTCATCCACAAAGGCATCTTGTTTGACTATCGCTAACACTTCTGATGCGGCTGTAGTTTCTGCATATCCCATAAAGGCGGTATTTCCTCTCTTGGCTACAAATTCCACAAATTGATTTTGCTCTGCTGCTTGCTGTGTTGTCTTCTGCTGCTTGCGGGATCTCTCGCGGGCCTCTTGTTCCAACTCTTCATACTTTCTAAGATCAACGGTAAAGCCGCTATCTTTTGCAAAAAGCAAAATCTCTTCCAGAGGCAGCCCATACGTATCCTTTAGCTTAAAGGCATCATCTCCCGAAATAAGTTTGTGATGGGCTTCTGCTCTCTGGACTACCTGTGAAAGCATACTGCCGCCTCTCTGAAGTGTCCTCAGGAAAGCCTCTTCCTCAACAGTTAAAATCTCTTCAATCCTATTTTGGGCAGCCTTCAACTCTGGGTAATCACTGCCCATCAGATCGACCAAGCGGGGAAATATCAGCCCCAAAAAGGGCTTATCCATTCCCAACATTCTGCCATAGCGCACTGCGCGGCGTAAGATCTTACGTAAAACATAACCTCGTTCCACGTTGCTAGGCTGAGCACCATCGGCAATAGCAAAAGAGAGGCTTCTCAAATGATCTGCAATCACTCTAAAAGCGGGTGCAAGGTGGGTATCCTCGTGCTGGTACTTCTTACCACTGACCTCTTCAATGCGCTGAATCAGGCTTTGGAAGATATCTGTCAAAAATAAGCTATCCACACCTTGAATCAGCGAAACTACTCTTTCCAATCCTGAACCAGTATCTATCGAAGGATTGGGTAAAGGAACAAGAACTCCATCAGGCTGGCGGTTAAACTGCATAAAAACCAGGTTCCAATACTCTAAAAAGCGCTCTCCTTCGGGGTCTTCAGCTAAGGTAGAGACAGAACCAAATTCAGCTCCGCGGTCATAGTATAATTCTGAACATGGTCCACAGGGGCCTGTATCGCCCATCGCCCAAAAATTATCTTTCTCATCAAAGCGCGTAATTCTCTTGCTGGGTACATACGCTTTCCAAAGTTCAAAGGCTTCGTCATCATCGCGGAATACAGAGGGCCAAATACGATCGCCATCAAAGCCAAAAACCTTCGTCGAGAGTTCCCAAGAAAATGCGATAGCCTCTTTTTTAAAGTAGTCGCCAAACGAAAAATTTCCTAACATCTCGAAAAATGTCAAATGGCGGGCTGTATGGCCTACATTATCAAGGTCATTATGTTTACCGCCCGCACGGATACACTTCTGGCAGGTCACAGCTCTTTTATAGTCCCTGACGCTAGACCCTAAAAAAACTTCTTTAAATTGGTTCATTCCAGCGTTAATGAACAATAAGGTTGGATCCTCATGCGGAACAACAGAAGAGGAGGGGACATGGCTATGGCCACGTGATTTAAAGTAATCATTGAACTTTCGGCGAATCTCTTGAATTAACATGATTGTTAGTACTCTATAAAGTGTCTAAAACATAAACGGCATTGAGTATACTCATTATCTCATAAAAATAAAACCATAGAGTAGTTCATTAATATTTATAGAGTACTAAGCGCTCGGCTATGAGATGTAGGATGCGGATGCTCCAATTCTTGATAAAGAGGAGTAATGGCAGTGTGAAGAGCTATTTCTTTATACCATGCCAACATCTGCAGATCTGAGGGCAACAGAGCATAGATCATTGCATCGCAGCCTGGCTCCATTCCATTTGCAAGCATTTCTTGAGTAGGAGGACTTAAATAGTTGCGTAGAAGGCCCTCATAATGAAATCCACACTTTTCAATGATACGTAGGCTCTCTTTGTTGCTGACATGAGCAGTTACCTGCACACGCGTTGCCTGGAGCCATTCAAAGGCCCCATAGATCAACAGCTGAGCAATCAAGAAGCCATTCCCTTTTCTCTGATAGGGTTTGGAAACCCAGTAGGAGATTTCGTAGCAGTCTGCATTGAGTGTGTTGGTTTTGTTCCAACCCCCTAAGCCAATAAAGTGCTGGTGAGAATCGAATAATCCTAGGACTAAATCTTCTTGAAGCAGATGGAAATGAGAAATTTTTTGAGCAACCCATTCATGCTGAATCAGCAGTGAACTGGGCATATGAGCAAAAGACATAAACCGCTTTAAAGAAGATTCAGACAATTTTCGAGCCATGAAAATCGCAGGGGTATCCTCAATACAGAGCGGGCGCAGCGTAAACGTGCCCTTAGAGCTATGATAGACTATTTTAGCAGGAGGAAAGTGCAACATAATAAGTTCAAAGTAATACCTTAGCTAATAAAATGCAATTAAACGCAAAGGCGCAAAGCCGCAAAGAAAAAATATTTTTTGTTTTTTCTTTGCGGCTTTGCGCCTTTGCGTTTAATCATTTAGGGAAGCGGGCTAGGATGTGGCTTTTGTGAATTTCAAATGCTTCCGACTCACAAAATCCAGGGTCGTAGCGCAATTTGCCTAAATCGAAATGGATCACCTGATCTTCCTGAAAACCGATATTATGCAAGACTCCTTTATCACCATCATAAAGGCCAAGTTGACGTTCCTTATCAATAAGAGCGATGATCTGCTCATAATGTGACTTATGTGGGGGAGCTGCTCTTTTTTGAATAATATAGCGCACTTTGCGTAAATCTATAGAATGAGAAAAACCCAATCGATCTGCCACATTCACAGATTTATCCAAGCCGGTATCCGGAGAAAGTTGCTGGTAAATAATCCCGCTTTCATTAGGCAGAAATTGATAAGCGATCGTATAGCCATTTAGGGTATTAATTAATTTATCTTTTTTGCTGAGCTTCTTGTAATGTCTGTAATGAAAAATTTTTAATATATAATTTCCATCCTCACTGGCCAAAGCGTACGCTTGAGCGCCCTGGCTTAAGTATTTAAAATTTTGGGAAAGAATGGATTCGATTTCTGGAGAGTAAGGCGAAGGTTCCCACTGCTCCTCCAGCGAATAGGGGAGAGTCAAATTTGTTAAAAAATATTTATAGTAAAAGCGTTGATGAACGCGATACCCTATCCATAGCATCAAAGCAGCTAAAAATATCCTCAAAAACCATTTTCGCATAGATTTAAGACGACTTTAACCTCTGTTTCCAATAGAAGATAACCGGTAAAAAAACAATTGTGGGCCCAAACCAGAGAATCAAAGAATCTTGGCCGATGAATACGATACGTGGTAAAGCAATCACGCAAAATGCTGTAAATGTAGCGATGATGCAGGTCAGCATGCTAACCATATGCTCTTCCATCACGATAGAAAATTTTTCATACGGCCAGCTTGACCAAAATCGCAGCTGCCTCAAAGCTAAGCCAATCCCGATAAATGGAAAGAGGGTATATAGCAAATCTCCCGACAATAACCCAATTGCAGCAGTGACTAGACCTGCGATGCCTACAATGCTTGATAAGATGATCTCGATTCTCACTGAAACAGGAGAGCTCTTTCCAGTCAGATAAAAGACACGGAATCCATGCCATCCTGCCATAGCTGTAAATAGGCAGAGATAGAGAAAAAAGGTCGTATGTGCCAAGGAAGGCAAAGGATTAATCGGATCGCGGATGCGCATCAGCGTCATAATGATCCCGCAAATCACGGCCACTCCTACGGCACCTAAGAAAAAAAGACCGCCAAAAATATGCCTAGAACTCCCTTTTACCGTTGCTAAAGGAATCCAAAAGGTAGCTAGTGCCAAAAATCCTGCTAAAACATGGACGATTAAAATCATCGTAAACCAAGTTTCCCAAGTAATAATATGTGCTGTAGCGGGAATATTCATACTGTCTTTCTCCACCGAGTATAGAATGCTGCATAACGATCGATTAAAGGTGATAAAAGGTTGCCAATTAATATGGCAAACATAATTCCATCTGGAAAAGAAAAATGCAGAATTCGAAAAATAATTGTTAAAATTCCACAAAAAAGACCAAAAATCCATTTACCTAGTGAGGTAGAAGGATGAGTAACCGGATCTGTGGCCATAAATACCAAAACGAATAAGAGGCCGCCCAACAAAAAGTGTTTATAAGCTGGAAAGCCAAACACGGCTGGACTCCATGGTCCAGTTATACTTTGCATCACAAATGCTGTTAGGAATGCTCCAAGTCCCATTGCAACCATGGTGCGCCAAGAAGCAACACCGGTATAAATCATAAAAAGGGCTCCTAGTATGATTGCAAAACCAGATGTTTCGCCGATAGAACCTAACTTATTTCCCAAAAAATAGCCCCAATCATTATCTGTGCCCAAGCCATAATTTAAGGAACTAAAATGGTACGCATCTGGATAGTGCTCTGGAGCAAGTGCGAGGCCAGAAGAAGAAGTCACAAACTCTTTAAGCTGATCTTGCGTCAAAGAACCTAAAGCCGCTTGATGATGTCCTGCCTCATTCCACTGTGTAAACTGATTTTCAATCGTCGAATAAGAGCGGACGCCATCACCTAAATTATTCGTAGCAATAGCATCGACATGAATTTGCTTAATGTCGTGACTCACATTAAAATTCGCAAGGGGAGTCGCCTGTGTATACCCATCTAAAGCATTCAAAGAAGCTGCACGGTTCATCCTTTCTAAACTAGCATCTATTGTAGACGAATCGGTTCCTACCCACACATTGCCAATCATCCAGCTGGGAAAAGCCAGAAATAGAAATAATCTGCATGTCATCGCAGGATTAAGATAGTTTTTACCTGTTCCTCCAAATATTTCTTTGCCAAATACAATTCCTACAGATACTCCCAGAGCTATCATCCAGTAAGGAAGAGTAGGAGGCAAAATCAAGGCGTATAAGATCCCCGAAACAAGGAATCCCTCTGTCATATCGCGTTTGAGTACGCACGCAAAAAGCGCCTCCCAAAACCCTCCCACAATATAAGAAATGAGGACAATGGGGATGAAAATCTCCAACCCCATCCAGATCACTGTCAAATAGCGATTGGACTTACTCACAAAGGCAAAATAGCTATCTAAGGAGATCGATGCCTCCATAAATTCTTGCATTATTTTCTGATCGCCACTCGCATAGACAAAGGCTTGAAGGCCCGTATTCCATATGGTCATCAAAATCACAGGTGTCAGAGAGAGGACAACGAGTAGCATCCAGCGTTTAATATCGATCGCATCGCGGATATAAGGAGCCGTTTTGGCATTAAGGGGAGCTTCAAATAATAAGTTGTCGTTTGCCAAAACTAATGGTCTTAAAAAATGAAGCGGCCTGCCCTTCTC
>JABDDJ010000080.1 GCA_013287645.1 Chlamydiota bacterium
AGGGTCATTTGATGCTGCTCTTGGAATACTTGTTGTTCTTGTTCAATCTCTTGGATCTGTTCTTGATGCTGAAAACTCATACTGGATAAGTTTTGTTTTACTCCTGTTTCTATTTCAGCAATTTTGAGCCTTACTTGTTCAATGGATTTTTCGATGCGTTTTTTGGCTTCTGGATAGTCCTCTAAGGAGATATTGGCGGCTTTAGCAAAATCAGTTGCATGCTTCATTAGAACTTTTTCAGTATTTTCAAGGGTGATCGATGTGCCATATTTTAGGGTCGGATCGTTTCCTGTAGGTATTTCATAGGCTTTGCAATGGGTAGGATAGTGTTCAGGATGGGGTCCGACAATTTCATCTGTAAGGGAGCGTATCACCATTTCAATATCTTGGATGGCACGCGTTTTTATGGCTTCTTTTTCTTCCTCGATTTCTTTGGAAATTCCCCCAGAGCATACCTGTTTGAGCAGATGCTTCATCAAATTTTTCGTTGAGTAATCCTTTCATTTTATTAGAACCTACCCAAATTAGTCCCTGAGACGTTTCCGGGGTGATAGGATTGGCTAAGAATTGACGCTCTCTCATGATGCCTTGGACTGTGGAAGAGAGTGGGGTTTTTTCGCTAAGGGTGAAGAGCATAAGTGCATCAGGCTCTAATGATAAGTCTGTACCTGTGGTCATTTCGGGACCATAAATTTTGAAGAAACGCTTATCGCTAAGTCCCAATTTTTTCAGGGCCTGTTTGACATCACTCCCTTCAATTAAAACATCGGGTTGGTCTTTTCTTACAATGTAGAGCCTTTTTTCGAGTACATTTCCGAGTCGTTCTTCTCGGGCAATGACAGCTCCTTCATAATTTAGCTGATGGTCTTCGCTAAATTTGAGGAGAGCCTCTGCCCAGTCATTGGAAGAAGCATCTTTACACATTCCTCCGATATTAATGATTCCTTCAATACGTTTGAAATCGACATTGTTGGCATAAAGGTCTTCAAAGAATTGTTTTGGAGTTGATTCATCGATCCAATAGGTTTTTTGATTATGTGGAAGAAGAGCGCGCTGGACAACATCGGACATGAAGGCGGGTGCAGTGATAAATAGGTCTGGATTTTCTAGATAGGGATTCATTTCTGGTGATCCTAGCGTAGCAGAGGTATGGATGACAGCGCCTGCACCAAAAGAGAGCTCCTGGCTTGTAGATGATAATTTGTATGGATAGACCTTGACTTGTTTTAATGCATATTCACTTTCATATTCTTTTAAGACTTTTGGATGTTTTCCTATGGAATTTATAAATGCATTTATGAGTTCTGGATTATTTAAGTCTTTAACTTCAAGCATGTTTATAGGATAGTGAGAGGGTGGATTTAATGTTTCGAATGCTTTTATAAACTTATTCCCTTCTTGTTGACTGATAGACTTTGATTGTATTAATTTTTGGAGGGTCCCCTCTAAATAGCGACGCATCTGGGATGGGTTAAGACCATGCTGTCGCAATCCTTGCACAGTCATGCAGGCAGCGATGTCAGCATCTTGAAACTTTGGTCCTGCAGGATCGCCTAGGATATAAGGGTCGTACACATCGTCATCAGGATTTTTGGGCGGTCCATAGTTAATCATATCTCTTTGAGAGAAGGCATGTGGTAGGATTGTGCAGATTAAACCTTTGGCTAAATCGATCTGTTTAGCTTTTTCTTCAGAACTATTTCTTAGATTTGATAGCCAGGGTGTTGGGCCGACTTTTTTATCGGTTAAATAAGCCAAGAGGGCTTCTTGTTCTTCAGGAGGAACTGTAAATTGGCTTATTAGATGCTTTGCTAATACGTTTAAAATTTCTTCTTTAACTTTTGGGAGTAAGGATGTTTGATGATTGTGAGCAAAATCGATCACAGTATGTATCTCTCTTCCATCTGCGAGTTTTAGAGGCTGCTCATCCCATCCCCACAGGGCATTATAAGCTTTTTCTATAACATCTATTGCATATTCAGGATAGACTGTCGGCCTACCTGCAGCATTATTAGCTTCGATATGACTGCTGACATTGCGATGCTCTTCATCTATGAAGAAAAGCCCTTTTGTCTTAAAAAATTGGATAATGTCCCACAATGCATGTGCTTTCTGATGCTCTCCTTGATTCATTGCGAGTTGCCATTGGATTTTTAAGCTATGCCAAGACTCTGGGGCTACAAGAATACATGAACCCCCTTTCATCAGAAGACTTTGTAATAGTGCGATCTCTTCCAAGGATAAGTTCTTATCAAGAGGTACAGATATAGGGGTTGTACCAATGTTATAGACTTGTTCAAGACTACTTTTTAAATCTCCTTTAACAATATCTACGAGTGCAGGAAGGCTAAAAAATACCGGTATTAGATCTTCATTTAATGCTTGTGCCGCTAATGCTTGTGCCGCAATGATAGCTGCAATGACTTTAGTTTTGCCACCGCCTGCTTGAAACTCAAAGAAGAGACGTTGTAATTGCAGTTTTTTTGTTTTCGGATCTACGTTTTTAGCAAAAACAAGTTTAAATATAGTCTTAAGTAGTTTTGCTTGATCGGGATTATTTCTAAGCATAAATCCTGTAGCATATTCATAGATAAGCAATGCAGGATATTTATAGGGGTTGTAGTGGCGTTCTTTAGCTAGAACTAATCCGGCACTATGTAGTAAGGTTGATGCTTTTTCAGGATTTTTTTTAGCCTGTTCGACTAGTCCTAAGGCTTCATTCGCTTGATCTATCTTCGAATGTTCAAGCATATATTCAATGGTTAAGTGGTAAATTTTCTCGATCTGGGAATCTGATAGAAATGGATTAGATGCTCGGATGATTTCAGGTTGTTGTCTTAAAAAAGAGGGAAAGACATGCTTTTTGAAGTCAGGTCGCTCGATTTTTCCCTGCTCAAAACGGTTGCGCAGCTCATAAATGGCTTGCTGTTGTTCTGGCGTCATATTAGCTAATTCATCTGCAGAGGGGTAATCAAGAATTTTTTGAATCTGTTTTTCAAATTGAGTCACTTTCTCTTTAGATCTATTTACTGTCGTTTGAATATCCTTCGATAACTCTTCTGCATTAGTATTAGCTTTTATTTCGAATGACTCATATGTCTTTGGAACCTCTTTATCATAGGCTTTGGCCAACTCTTCAATTTTATCTCTTTCTAAGGAACCGCTATCAAATTTATCTTTTACAGAAGAGAGGGAAAAGGGTTTCAATGCGTTAGGCAAAATATCATGTGTAAATCGATCAAATCCACTTAACAAACTCCCTAAAGGTACTTTAAAAAACTTTTTTACTTCTTCCCATTTAGAGCTTAAAACAAACCGAACTGTTTTTGGTTTTTCTTGAACAAGATTCAATGGTAAACTAAAGTCAGAAGGTTCGGTTGAAAATGAGATATCTTCATTAGTTTGTTCAATAAATTTTTTAACCTTTTCAGATTGAAAAAAGGCACCTATGCACTTTTTATTGATCTTGCCTTCTTGAAGGACGCATTCTTTAAATTCTTCAGGAAAATGTAGTGCTAAATATAGAACAACTAAAGCTTCTGCATCTTTTTTATTATTTTCTGATTTTTCAGCTAACTCATAAAAACGATTCCAGATAATGGCTGCATCAAATTTTAAAGCTTCCATATTAATAAAGTTCTGATTTCTATAAGTTTTTTTAGAAATGATTGGAATATACCCTTTGATAATATCCTCTAAGCTACGGTTTCCTTTATAAACGAGCTCACTTCCTACTGAAGTATCAACTGTAAAAGAATTCCAATGATTATACGGATCTTTTTGCTGCACTTCTTGAGCTTCTGCTTTATCTATTTCTTGTTGTTCCCTTTCAAATTTATTTATCTGGTTAAAATTACCTATCTGGTCAGGCCTTAACGCTATAAAATGCTGCCTTCTTCTTACGTCTCTTTTTCTTTCTCTTTCTTTTGCTTCATTTATATTTTCTGTAATTCGATTTCGCACTATTTTTGGAATAGTGACGAATGCTTTTTCAGAAGGCAGTTTAGGAATATCTCTAGTAAATTCAATCTTTTTCTCATTGATTACCCTTTGAATAAAGTTTTTGAGTTTTTCTTGAATAAAAATATCTGGCAGTTGTCTAACTAATGCCTTAAGATCATGCACTGTAGGACTGTAATATTGCCGATTTAAAGAAAGATCATCGCCCATTAACTTTAATAAACGTTTAATATTTTCTACTAATAATCCTGTGTTGGCTGCAGTCAAGGAGTCATCAGTTTTTCCGGTACTAAATGGGATGAGTTTATTACTGAATTGATATGCTTCATATATTTTGATAGCCAAGCTAAGGTCAGGAACATCACTATTTCCAGTAAGAATAAGATTTAAAATTTTCTGTTGTTTTGCATCAAATGCGGCTGAAGGATGAAAGTTTTTCAAATATTCAGCTGCTTCATTAAACCTTCCATGACTTTTTAAGGTATAAATTAGATAGAGCATAGCAACTTGAGAAGGGCTTTGCCAAAGACCAGTTTTTGTATTAAATTCATAAAAAAAATGTTCTGCAAATAGAGGCTGTTCAGAAGATACCTCCGTTTTACTATGGAATGGCAAAGAGGAGAGCGTTTGAAAGGGTAGTATCATTCCCTTCTTTAATGGGTTTATTGTGCTCTCTAAATAAACTGCATTGGCAAGAGGGTTTGCGGCCTCTGCAGTATTCACAGCATATTCCCTATTATTTCCGTAGAGGCATTTTGACACTTCACCATTGGATTTTAGCTCGAAGGCAAGTTGAAATCCCTTTAGTTCAACCTTTTTTATCTCTCCTTCTTTTGATCCCCAAGCAACTATATTTTCAGGTTTACAGTACTTTGAAAATAGTTTACCTAACGGAGTATCTTTCTCTACATGTACAAGAAATTCATTTTCAATTGCTTTCCAACTTGGAGTGGTATGTTGAACAGTATATTGATTTGTTTCTGATGGGATTAAACAGGCAAGAGGTTCTTGAGTAGTTTCATTCAACATCCAGACTTTTTTAGAATCAGGGTCATACCAATATTCAGCACCTGAAAATGCTTCTGGTAAATCAGTTATATTTAAAGACTTAGTATCTCTCCATTCTAAGTATGTTGGTTTACCATCTATAGTGAATCTGCGTTTAAAGTCATATGTTTTGCCATTATGAGAAATTTCAAATGATCCATCTTCTGCAATAACTTTTTTTGATCCTATAGCAATAACAAGAGGATATTTTTCCTTAAGTAGTTTTTTTACAATCGGATCTGCCTTTATCTCAGGCGGCCAAGTCCCCACAAACACATGGGTATCATCTACTGTGATAATTGGAAATTTGATAAGAATTTCTTCATTTTTTGTATTTTTAAAAACGATTGTCGGCCAAGCTAAAATCACCGAAGTTTTTTCTAGAACATTAGAATTTAAGCCTAGAATCCGCATTGCAGGCTTGAAGGTATCTAGAGCGTTAAGGTAAGTATAGACCTCTATGGCAGTCGTATGATTACTGCTATTTGATTTAAGGATTGCTTCAAGTCTAGGATCGATAGGGATAGTAGAATCATAAGAATTGTAAAGTATCTGATCATTAATCAACGTAGAAAGTAGTTCTGAATCTTTATCAGGATCTAGTTTCTTTTTTGCAAGAGAAGCGATCAAGGCTTTAGTAAAGTAGACATGTTTCAGAAGAGGTTGTATTTTTTCACTCTGACTAAGCCCTTTAGTTTCATTTGCCGTCTGAATAATTTTATCGCATCGATCTAATAGGTACTGTGTCCTCGCTATGGGTATGGACTTTCCAGTTGCTTCAGCGATATGCGTCTCAGTAAGCATTGCAAGCTGAGTAAAGAAAATAACAGTATCAGGCTGGAAATTAAGAAAGGAATGATGAATTAACACATCAAAAAATTGACGCACCGTCTGGATGGTTGTCGGTTCCTTTTTTATCCGCTCTATGAGATGTGTATCATTCAAAAACGCATATTGAAGAAAAAACTGTATGTCTGGTTCTTGAAGTAATAATGGATTTTCTTGTGCAAATTTCATGGCGAGAGAAACACGTAGTTCTGGGCTTATCAGCATTTCTTTCAGTTCACATACTTGCCTAGGTGATAGCTTAGAGTGTTTTTCTAAATCGTGAACTTTTACAAAAAGCATATTCTCTGAAGTATTATCTTTTCTGGCTGCACACTCCTCATAAATTTTTTTTGAATCTTGAGTAAGTTTTTCTGTCCCATCGGAAATTTTTTCCAAATGGGAAGAATTTACAATAGTTAA
>JABDDJ010000081.1 GCA_013287645.1 Chlamydiota bacterium
TTTTTTCTTTGTATTTTTGTCTGAAGTCCAGTTTGCGACTTTGCGTTTAATTTTATCTAGAATGTGCAAGCAAGCCTCTTGAGTATCTTGAAAGATCTCTTCGCCGCCTTTTAATGCAACTATTTCTTCAGGACTAAACCAGCGCAAGCCTCCCGTTTCAGCATGATTCTCGACCAGCTCTCCATCCTTTGGCATAGCCACATAGATCATATCCACATGCTGATGCGCAGGCTCCGTACCGTAAGCAGGGATATCTTCGAGTAAACAAAAGTAAGGGCGAGGGATACTTTTCGCATTCAAGCTCTCAAGCCAAAGATTTTCTTGATGAATTAACTCAATAGTCAATCCTGTCTCTTCCTTAGCCTCTCGCAAAGCACCCTCATGCGGCAATTCATTAGGATCTAAATGTCCTCCCGGCGGCTGCCACTTTTGCAACTTACGATGGTAAATCAATAAGACTTTACCCTCAGAAATAATGTATACTGTAGCTGTTAAATGTCTCATAAGCGATGGTTAGGATAGTGCAATAGATCACTAAAAGTAAATGTCTTTGTCCTAAAAAAATCTTTAGTATATCCTTTTAGAGACAGACAGTGGAGACCTATAGGAGCTATGGGGGAAAGTCATACATACACAAACCGTCTAATTAAAGAGAAGTCACCCTACCTCTTGCAGCACGCGCACAATCCCGTCGACTGGTTTCCTTGGGGAATCGAAGCGTTCGAATTAGCTAAAAATCTTGATAAACCCATCTTTCTTTCCATCGGGTATGCCACCTGCCACTGGTGTCATGTAATGGAAAAAGAATCTTTTGAAGATCCTTCTATTGCCGCACTTCTCAACGAAGTCTTTATCAACATTAAAGTAGACCGCGAAGAGCTGCCAGAGGTCGATAGCCTCTACATGGAATTTGCCCAAAGCATGATTTCTGGAGCTGCTGGCTGGCCGCTTAACGTGATTCTTACTCCCGATTTAAGACCCTTCTTTGCCGCGACCTATCTTCCTCCAGACAGTAACCGTGGCATGATCGGACTACGTGACTTAATTGCGCGCATACGGCAGGTCTGGCAGAGTGATGAGAGGGAAAGAATCGATGCGCAAGCCGAAAAAATCATCGATATCTTTAATGAAGCGATTCATGTCGCAGGCGATACAATGCCCGAAAAGAGTACCGTCACCACAGCTATCGAACTGCTCTATAAGATGGCTGATCCTCTGTACGGCGGCTTAAAGGGAGCTCCTAAATTTCCTATCGGCTATCATGTAAAACTTTTATTACAATATTCTGCCCAATACAAAGATGGAAGAGCCCTATTCCTCGCCGAAAGAACGCTTGTCATGATGCAACGCGGGGGAATTTATGACCACTTAGGCGGCGGATTTTCCCGTTACAGCGTCGATGAAAAATGGATGGTTCCTCATTTCGAAAAAATGCTCTACGATAATGCTCTCTTAGCAGACAGCTACCTACTCATGTGGAAAGCCACCAAAAGACAATATTACCGCACCATTACCGAAGAGATCTTACAATATATTCTAAGGAAGCTCACCCATTTTCAAGGTGGATTTTACTCAGCTGAAGATGCCGATACAGAAGGAAAAGAGGGCGCTTACTATACCTGGACTTGGAATGAGATTCATCAGCTTCTAAATGACCAACAGCCTCAACTCTTTTGCGACTATTTCCACGTCACTCAAGAAGGCAATTTTGAAGGAAAAAATATCCTTTACACTGAAAACAGTATCGAAGAGTTTGCCTCTTCCAAAGGATTTGACCCCTCAACAATGGCAATCCTATTCGAAGAACAAAAACAGATTTTATGGAAAGCACGCGAGCAAAGGCCAAGACCCTTTAAAGATGACAAAATCTTGACAGGATGGAATGGACTCATGATCCATACAATGGCCCAAGCAGGAAGTACATTTCAGGAAAAACGCTATCTCGAGGCTGCCGTTGCATCGGCAAAGTTCATTCATGATCACTTATGGAAGAATGGAAAGCTCTTAAGACGCCATCGCGATGGAGATGATCAGTTTGATGCAGGATTAGATGATTATGCATTTCTCATACGTGGTCTGATCACACTCTTTGAAGCTGAGCAGGGGACAGAATGGTTAGAATGGGCTATCGAGTTAACCTCCAAGCTGGAAAATGAGTATAAAGCCTTAGGAGGAGCCTTCTACCAGACTGATGGTCAAGACCCTTACCTTATCTTGAGAAAAGCACAATATTCTGACGGAGCTGAGCCATCCGGCAATGCAATCCATTGCGAAAACCTACTTCGTTTACATCAGATTACTTGGCGCTCCACTTATCTAGAACAGTCAGAAGATATTTTAAAAGCTGTAAAAAAATATTTAGATAGTTACCCACCAGGGTACTGCTACCACCTCATCAACTTATGTCGCTACTATGACCAAAAATCACCCACATTGATTATCGCTGTTAATTCAGAAAAACAGCATGTCAATGAACTGCGACAAATGCTCTTCAGTCACTATATTCCTCATCGAGTCTTGGTATGGAAATATTCTGATGACGCTCATCTTAATCTACTTTTACCAGAATATGCCCAATATCAACCGCTCAATAACAAAACAACACTCTATATTTGTCATCATGGGGTTTGTAAAAAACCCTTAGTTGAGTTATCTGAAATGTTGGAAGCGATACATTCTTTCACTTAATGACAAAATAGCGTATATTAATTGTTTATTATAAATTCGAAGACACACTGAGCCAAAGAGATCAGTAAGTTATTATGAATAATGAAATTCCCTTAAATCGTCTTTTTCAACAATTGCTTGAAAAAGAGGACTTTTCCTCAGCGTTAGAATATGATAAAGAGGAGATCGTCGCAGCACTCTCCTTGCATGAGCGTGAACTTCTTTCTCTCCTTCTCATACGCCATGCCGAAAAACAATTTATAGAAAATTCTATACATGCCGAATACTGCATCCAAAGAGCAAAGCAGATCGCACCTGCCAACCAAAAGGTTATTTTACAAGCCTCGCACGTATTAGCCGGCCAAACAAGCAGCTCCGACCTACTTAAGGCCGCTGCAGATGGTTATGCCCTAGTCCACGCCACCTCCCCAACAGATGCCAATATCCTCTTTCATTGGGGCAGCGTTCTTGTTCAAGCCGGAAGGATCGATCAAGACGCCAACACTCTGATGGAGGCTGAAAGACTATTGCAAAAAGCTGCAGACCTACTAGGAGACCAGATTGTTACTCGACAACCTATGTACTCTTGGTTACGAGCACAGATTTGGCATGCCCTTGCGCGTCAATCTGGAGAAGCATCAGACTATTCGCGAGCCGTCAAGCACTATCAAGACGTTGTAGATCATGACATTAAAGTGCCCTTCTTCTGGAACGACTATGCAAACGCATTGATCGAGTTGGGATCCCTCATGAAACGCTCTGAAGTCTATGTAACTGCCCTTGATCTCTATCGCAAAGCCATACGTCTCGATCCGCGCTATTTTACAGCTCAGTTTAATTTAGGAGTCTGCTACCAGCGTCTTTTTGAAAACTCTTTCCGAAATAATCTGTTCTGGCAAGCTCATGAGCAGTATTCCCATTGCCGCATCCTGCAAGATAAGCATCCCTTGTTGTCCAATTCCTGGGGACGACTTTTACTCACACAAGGAAAAATCCAAAGAGATGGTGACCTCTTGCGTCAAGCCTGTGATCAGCTTGAAAGAGCCTTAGTTGCCGATAAGCATAATATCGACATTGCTGTACAACTTTGTGAAGCCTTTATTTTATGTGGAGGAATTACCGAAGAGCTGTCGATGCTGCGCCATGCCGAAACAACCCTACAAAATATTCTCCAGGCAGATCCAGACAATTATGACGCTTGGTGTACTTTAGGGCTTTGTAAATATGAATTAGGATACTATTTTGGAGAACTCCCACTCCTAAAAGAGGCATTTGAAAGCTATTCACACGCTAAAACAATCAAACTATCCAACATGAAAGCATGGTATGGATTAGCCTCGTGTACTTTAGTGCTAGGAGAGATCGAAAGCGATCTCGAATTGTTGAAAAGTTCTTTAGACTTCTTTGCACAAGCCGCAGAGCTTGAAGGACCCTTCTTCCCACAATTTTGGAATGATTGGGGAGTCGCTGCTATGAAACTCGCCGAGCTTATTGACCATCAACCATTGCTAGAGCTAGCTATCGAAAAGTATGAGCAAGCTATTGATCTCGACTTAAAGATGAGCGATGCCGAATTTGTGGATCCTGAATGGCTTTATAACTATGGATGCGCCTTTGATTTTCTTGGAGATCTCGTCGAAGATATTACCCATTATGAAAAAGCCATCCAGATCCTCGCACGAGTGATTGAGATAGATCCAAACTATACCCAGGCCAAGTATAATTTAGCTGTGGCCTATTCCCATTTAGGCGAATCGGTGGATGAAATCGATGCCTTTAAAAAATCTTGTGAGTTGTTTCAAGAGTTTATCCAGTATGAGCCCGACGATGGAGTCTCGTGGAATGAATGGGGATCATGCCTAATCTATATTGCTGTGCTTGTCAAAGACCCAGCTAGGCCCTCATATATGCAGCAGTATCTTGCGGAGGCAGAAGAGAAGTTTCTGCGCGCTCTAATGCTAGGACATCTACCCGCTTACTATAACCTCGCATGCGTCTATTCATTGTTAGGGGAGTATGGAGCTTCTATAGCACATTTAGAAAAAGCAGAAGCTAACAAAGCCCTTCCTTCCATGGACGAAGTCTTGCACGATGAATGGCTAGATGCCGTACGCCATACAGAAGAGTTCCGGCGTTTCTGGTCACATCTTCTTAGTAAATATGGCTCTGGCGAGTAGACCTAATTTGAAAAATTAAACGCAAAGGCGCAAAGCCGCAAAGAAATATTTATATCTTTGCGGCTTTGCGCCTTTGCGTTTAAATTCTACATATTTGTTACTGACGGCAAATGTTTTTTTATCAACGACTGTACTTCAGGGATAGCCTCGGATAAAATAAAAGTAATATTTTTATTTTTACATTTTTGAGCAAATTGCTTTATCGCTCTTAAGCCTGTAGCATCGATCAGCGGCATTTTATTCAGCTTTAGAATAAATACTCTCGGGGTAGTATTTAAGCGTAGGAGAGTCTCATCTAATAGATCGGCAACGCTATAGAAAAATGGACCATTGATTTCGAAAACAACCGTATCATCAGGAATATCTTTTCTAAATAAAAGCTGACCATCATGCATAATAGGCAATTCATGCTCATTTTCTCGAACCAGCAGCTGTGAAATCTGAACAGTTGTCTTATCTGTCATACGCTTCAAGAAAATAAACGCTGCTAAAACAACACCGACCTGCACTGCTACTGTAAGATCAATGAGTACCGTTAACAAAAAGGTAAGCACTAAAACAATAGCATCTCCCTTTTGCCCTCTCAATATCTCGTAGAAGTGAGGTAATTCAGCCATATTCCACGCTACAAATAGCAAAACACCTGCAAGTGCAGCTAAAGGGATCATACCTGCCAATGGCGCAAAAAAGAGCATCAGCAACAAAAGAGTAATTGCATGAATCATCCCTGCTACGGGTGTTTTTGCCCCCAAATTAATATTAGCTGTCGTTCGAGCAATAGCTCCCGTGGCAGGAATACCTCCAAATATGATTGAACCGATATTTGCAAAACCCTGCGCGACCAATTCCATATTTGAACGATGTTTAGTTCCACTCAACCCATCAGCTACAACAGCGGATAATAAGGATTCGATAGCTCCCAGCAGCGCTATGGTAATCGCATCTGGAAAGACCTCTTTGAATAACTCATAAGAAAAATGAGGTATAGATGGACTAGGCAAGACATGAGGAATAGCGCCAAACTTAGCCTCAATCGTTTCGATGGGTAGTTGAAAGAGATATGTAATTAGAGTAACAAAAATAACTGTAATAATCACACCAGGTAATTTTGGAAAATAGCGTCTCAAAA
>JABDDJ010000082.1 GCA_013287645.1 Chlamydiota bacterium
ATAGGTAGTACTATGGTATTATTATGGAATATACTAATAGCGACTGGAAAAAATTAAGCGAAGAACTAGCGGATAAATGCGTCAGAAGCGAGGACGACTTTATGCCTGACCCATTTAAATCGCCTAAATTACAACGCCAGATTGCTGTGAAAGAGCTTGCCAAAATGATGGAGATGCCGGCATTTTTCTCCTATGTTGATCAAGGAATTGAAGCAATCGCCGAAAAAATGGGAAATCTACCCGAAGAAGAGCAAGAGAAGATCTTTAATCTTATTGATTACCTAGAAGAAGCGTTCGAATCTATTCATGATACTAATGCTTTTGTGAATAATAAAGGGGTTATCGATATATCGAATGGGTTGGGACTTTCTCCCGAAACGCTGCTCCCGCTTGAAAATCTGGGGATGGAATGTCTCGCTAACAGTGAATGGCCAGCAGAGGTAGGGATTTTTTCTGTTCTTGCTCTGTTAAATACAACAGAACCCAGATATCTGTTCTTACGAGCCCTCGGGTTTTACTTTACGCATGCATGGGAAGAGGGCTTAAATAACATAGAAGCTGCCATTGCTATGAATCCTTTTCAGCCTGAGTATTTTATACTTGCCGCTTCCCTCTCACTTACCAAAGATCCAAAAAAAGCCAAGGAATACTTCGATGAAGCTCTAATGCAATTTAAACATAACCCATCGGAACTGAGTGCTTTTTGGCAAGAACGATATGATGAATTAAAAATGCAACTACAGGGATGAACTTATGCAAATAAATCCTAATTTTAATATCGCTGATAGAATCAAGTTATTCAATAATCAAAACGCTCCAAAAACAGAAGGCGCTCCTCAAGGTGCTCAACAATTGTCAAAGACCCACCAAACACCACAAGAAACAGTCGACGTTGCAGGATCGGATCAGGCTTTTAACTTAGATATTAAAGAATTACCAAACAAACCACAGGAGACTAGAGCTTCTTCATTCACAGCAGGACTATCAAGGCTAATCACCTCCCTAAAAAACCGTATTTCACCCCCTCCCTGGGCTTTTATGGATAAATTATCGCCAGAAGATAAGGCAATAGCCCAAAAGTTAAAAGACGAATTTAGTATGATGACAAACCCATCTGATAAAGAGTGGTTTTCCACTCTCACCGGCCACCTGGCAAAGAGTCTTTATGGGGACGAAAAACTACAGGCACGTTTAATTAAGGATTACATCAAAATTAAAGATGAAAAAGATCCTTTACAAATGGTTAAAAAGGCAACGACTGCGGCTAAAAACGCAGCGCCTAGAATTGCTACCGATGCGGCTAAGCGTGGAGCGACATTCGGATACGGAAATGCCCTTATGGATCTCCTATCCCGAGAAGGAAAATTTAATCCGGTAAATCGAGAAGAAAATTTTAATCCTGATGATGATAAGTATAAGTTATATGTTAAGCTATTCGATGCACTTGATACTATATCAATAGAAACCCATGGATATAATGCTGCCATCGACGTAAAGCTCAATGATATAGATCCAAAGACTCAAAAGCCTGTGTATTCTCCAGATGAAAAAACTACTGAATTGAAAGATTCAATGTATAAATTGATGCTTGCGTTTAAAGTGACTCAATACCTTATTACGAATCCTTATATGCGTTGGTCCAAATTCGAATAAATTGAATTTTTAGTTTTCAAGGACCGCATTCAGGGTGATTTTGGTGTTTAAAAGCCGTGAAATAGGACACCCTGCTTTAGCTTCATTGGCTGTATTGTTAAAGGCTGTAGCATCAATACCAGGTACTTTAGCTTTAACTTCCAAGAGAATCTCGGTAACTGTCCAACCTTTTTCCTGTTTTTCCATAGTAACTGTAGCTGAAGTCTCGATTTTTTCTGGCTTTATACCTGCTCCGCTTAATTGAGCTGAGAGGGCCATGGAAAAGCATCCTGCATGTGCTGCAGCGATAAGTTCTTCAGGATTTGTTCCGACACCGTTTTCAAAGCGTGTTGTAAATGAATACTGGGCATTTGAAAGAGTTCCGCTTTCGGTTGAAATGCTGCCTTTTCCGGTTTTTAAATCTCCGTTCCAAACAGCTGAAGCTTTTCTTTTCATAGTAATCTCCCCTATTTTTTATGGTCCTTCTGATTCATAAAATGTGTGGCACTGGGATTAAAATCAATGCAAATGCACAATGTATTTGACAGAAATTCTAATTTAGAATAATATTATACTTTAAATGAGGAGCATGGATTCAAATGGAGCATTGTAAGCAGTTTGCACAGGGGTTAGTCAGCCTGTTTTTTCCGTTGGTGGAATGTACTGTCTTTGATTTGGATGGTCATATCTTAGAAGTTTTTAATGCTTTTTCGACGATTAAAGAAGATCAGGAATGCGATTTAAAAAAACTGTTCTCTGGATAAGGTGTTTTCGGAATTTTTGAGTGTTGGAAGAAATGTGAGGAGTATGATCTATAGGAAAAAGGTAGGCTATTTGAGAATACGCTATGATTTGACTCATTTTAAAAATCTGCAAGATCAGCTCCATTTTTTGATCCAGTCCAGCTCTGACTTAATGCCGCAGACGACAATGGACTCTTGGAAGCAATTGATAGACCAGAGTATTCAGGTGTATCTTTCAGAGAATAAAATCAATCTTCAGGCCGTATCGGCAAAACAGAAGAGAGAGCTTATTTCTGGGTTGCGTGATAAAGGGTTGCTCGATTTTAAAGAGTCTTCTGCGTATGTCGCTTCAAAGCTACAGATTTCGCGAGCTACTGTCTACAACTACTTAAAAACTACGGCCGACTTCAAAAAAGTGCATGTTCATCAAGTCGATGCTTTCACAAATACTAGATTTGGAGGAAATCCTGCTGGAGTTGTTTTGGATGCGGATGAGTTGGACGATGCAACCATGCGTAAAATAGCTAGAGAGCTTAATTTATCCGAAACAGCTTTTGTATTGCAGAGTAAAAAGGCGGCTTTTCGCATGCGTTATTTTACACCTACAGGCCATGAAGTCACTTTTTGCGGACACTCTACTGTGGGGGCTCTTTATATGATTGCCAAAGAGAAGCGCTTTGGAATTGAGAAGGAAGGCCTTTATCCGTTCGAAGTGGAGGCGCTTTGTGGGGTTCTTAAAATGGAAGCCAGGGTAGACAACCATGACGAGATCCAAGTTGCTTATGAAACTCCCACAATAAAGCTAAAAAAAACGACAATTTCCCATTCTGAAGTAGCTGCTGCAGGTGGTTTTAATGAGCAATTAATTAACTCAGCCTTTCCAGTGATGTATGAGGAGACAAATAAAGATCTCTATGTTGTCGCTAAGTCTTTAGATGCCTTAAAGAAGGTTGAATGTGATCCTAAGACCTTCGCACAGTTTTCAAAGCAGCATGACATTGTGACTCTGTGTGTCTTTTGCCCGCAAACTTTTGATCCTGAAAATCAATTTCACATGCGCTGCTTTGCCCCTTTGGTGGGAATTCCTGAAGATCCCTTTACAGGCTCTGTTTTAGGAGGCCTTGCAGCATATGTCGACTCCTTTGGTCTTTTGCGAAAAAAGGCCTTGAATAGGTTTCAAGTGGAGCAGGGGCACTTTATTGAAAGGCCAGGGGTCGTCAAAGTCGAGTTTGAGCGTAAAGGAAAGGCCTATCATGCAAAAGTTTTTGCCCAAGCCGTTCACTGTTTTTCAACAGAAATAAATTTAGCATAACCAAGGAGGTACATCATGTTTAAAAATAAATTAGTCGCTATCGTTAATAAACAAATTCCCACAGGTGTTCTGATGAATGCTGTGGCTCATATGTGTTTAGGATTTGGAGCTCATACAGGACACGAGGAGTTGCATTTGATGGACTATGTCAATGCAGAAGGGTTTGCTTATCCTAATATTTCTAAAATGCCCTTTATTATTCTTAGAGAGAAGAATTCGAACAAGCTGGGAGATCTTTTGATCAAAGCTAAGGAAGCTGGAGTTCACTATTCCGTGTTCACAAATACGATGACAGAGGGTACGTGGGAAGATCAGAAGGCCAGAACACTAGCGACTAAACCCGAAGAGATTATTTTTTATGGTCTTGTTTTGTTTGGACCGCACGATATCGTCACCGAACTAACTAAAAAATTATCTTTATACAAGGGAGCGAGTGATGAATAGCTTGATTTTGAAATTAATTCTTTAATATATATAATAAGTAATTATGCGTACTCTACTTATAGTTACTTATTTAGTATTTACGGTATTAGTATCTGCCGAAGAGTTTCCTTTGGGAAACGGCTACTTGCCTGATGAATTAAGTTTAAGTCATGTTACTTTTCTAGGGGCGCATAATAGCCCTATGTCAAAGGCTGACCGTTGGGTCTATTACCAACAAAATGTCAACTTAGAAGATCAATTCAATCTCTATGGAGTAAGGGCTTTTAAAGTAAATTGGCACTGGTTCAATCCTAATTCATCCTATTTATGGTCATCTGATCCTTCAAATGCTCCTTTTATTGCTCTTTGCCATGAGCCTGGTCGAGGAGGGAATTGTCCTGTAACTACCTATCAGCGGCAATATTTGTCGAATCCAGAACCAGCTCTTGATCAACTGATTCAGCTCCGTCAGCTTTTAGATGCACATCCTAACGAAATCATCATACTACTTGTCAACAGCTATGTAGCTGATAAAAATGAAGCGAATGGTATGAAAGATGACCCTATTCCAGAGGCTGTTTACGTAGCTAGATTGTTAGAGGATGCTCAACTCACAAACTACGTATTTACTTTAGGAGATAAGTATAAAAAGAAAGATTGGCCCACTCTTGGAGAACTTCGACGCTCTAATAAGCGACTTATTATTATCAGTGATGACATAAGAGATGGGTTAGATTATGTCTCTCTATATCGAGAAACAACTTTTGAATTAACTCGAGATCAACTGCTTCAACTAGCTCCTGAAGAATTCCGCGGCGGAGGAAGAGACCTCAAAGGAGTCAGCCATTTTTTTCTCATGAACCATTTTGTGAAGTTTTCTCTGCCAGACGATTCAATGAGTGGATCCTTAGTCTACTGGATTCCTATATGGATAACCAATTGGATCGATTCTGCCTTAAATGCGACGGACTATAATCGCCTTAATAGCTATTTGCTGCTGATGGCTAGAATGGAGAGGGCCAAGCAAAAATATGGCATGTATCCCAATATCCTTCTGATTGATTTTGTGGATAAGGGAAATGAAGGAGGAGCTCCACGAGCAGTCTACGAAACTAATCTCTTACATGCTTTTGCCGCATTCGCGGCTCTCTACTGACAGGTATTCAATCATCGTTTTGATAAGCTCCTTAACTCGTCAGCATATTCAGTCATTATTTCTTCTAGAAGAGCCTTAAATTTCGTTTTCTTTACTGTCCCTTTTTTAATTTTTATTAAGTTTGGACCAGGAAGGTGATCAATAATAAATTGTCTCATACTAACACCTTCCTTTGCAGCCATCACCTTACGAATAAAAAAATAGTGTGAATTTTTTATCAAATAAATTATAAATTTGATAAAAAACTATTAGAGGACAATATGAGAAACATTTATTCACTTACATTGATGGTTGCAGTAGGGGCTCTGTATGTACAAGATGGCTATGCCCACAGGCATGATACTTACATCGTAGAGCAAGCCCCTGTCGTCGTTGTCCAGCCTCAAGCCCCCGCTTACTCTATTGTCGATACAGAACCGCCTGCAGAAATAGAAGAAGAGATGGGTGTTTCACCTGGAGTCAATTATGTTTGGATTAAAGGCCATTGGGGATGGGATGGTGCCCGTTGGACACGATTCCATGGGCAC
>JABDDJ010000083.1:0-2447 GCA_013287645.1 Chlamydiota bacterium
GAAGATTCTAATTCACGCATGATCGAATCTTGTGAATAGGGATCAAGCAGTGTCAGAGAAGTGGTCTGAAAAACATTCTTACGGACTAGGATATTTTCTCCAGGGACTATCGAAAGCAAATCGCCAAGTCCCTGTCCGGTTAAGCGGAAAATCTGCGCTTGAACGGAAAAAGGAGCTCCTGGTCGAACAAAACGAATCTGTTTTTTGACTCCATCTAGTTGATCTACATAACTATAGCTACCAATTTGAGTCATTGCCAGTGCGGCGTTGCGATTGGATACAAGCTGATAAACCTCATTGCCAGTCTGAGCTGTTTTCTGATAGTGGCTTGCCGCGGCGTCCGACATGTACGGAGGAATTGCCATGATACGACCTCTTTAGTTTTATTGTTAATCAACTTAAGCTACTCGTTTTTATCACACAACATTGGATAGATTTTCACCCTCTGCTTATTTTGTGGGAGCCATAATAATAGCCAAAATTGCACCCAACGTCAAACAGCCACAACAACACGGAAAAGAAAAAATATGGTTGGAAGGATCCGGTGCTTGTTGCGAGGGTGTAGCGGGTTTCCTTAAATCAACACCGACGTCTGTCCAAGCCTTTGCAACAATGTTAGAGATGTTATCCCCACGTAGAGATTGAGCTATAGATATCGATCGATTAGCAAAATCTGAAAAATCATCGGTCTTCTTTGAGGCAATAAGAGTGTTAAACCAAATCTGTCCTGCACCAGTGCTCGATCCACCAATATTTTTTGCTGCCAAGTAAAAAGCACGGTTTGGAATTCCTGAATTATAATGGACTCCTCCGTTATCTGTAGCCATCTTCACGTAGTCATTCATATGCGCTGGCTGTGGATCACTTCCCATAATTGGGTGGTTTTTATAAGCAGACCCTGGGTTGCTCATTGAGCGCAAAGCACCCCCTCCTACAACAACTTCGCCAACAAGCCAATTCGTATTGGCATCATCTGCCTTTTGCTTAAGAAAGTCTTGTTTTGCAATAATAGCAAATACGTCGGAAATAGACTCATTCAGCGCCCCACTTTGGTCCTGATACTGAAGGTTAGATGTGTAGTGCGTTACTGCATGTCCATATTCATGAACACAAATGTCTAGATTACCAACTAAAGGTTTGAAAAGATTAGGGTCAACTTCCCCATAGTAGATGGACTCTGTTGAGGGCATCCAATAAGCGTTGTTAAATGCATTCGGATCATGCACAAAAGCTTTCATCAATTTTGTTCTAGTATCAACAGGTGGTTTTTGAAAGACTCGGCGGTAAAATTCATCAACTTCACCTAAATTTTTATAGCACGACAAAGCTGCTGTATCGGTTGTTTTTAAGGAAGTCACTGAAGAAGACAAAACCAGCCGCTTTAAACTGCCATCCCAAACCTCCTTAGGTGAGGTCGAAACTGAAGAAGAAGCCTGATTTGGAGATGAAGCTCCACCAACCGCTCCCAAAGAGGACGAAGGAGGAATTGAAGGTGGCCCTGCATGGATTATATTTGCAGAAAAAGAGGTATATTTCTCATATCTTACTTTTAAAGCAAACTCGATTGAAGTTTTCTGTAAAAGCACATACGAACGAGAACTATGTATTGAGCCCTGTACAGCTTGGAGAGTCCCAGACGATTGTTTTTCATAATGGCTGAGAACTACTTGCTCTACGTATGGGGGAACGAACTGATATATCCCAATTGCATCGCTCATCTTATTTCACCTCTCTAGTCAGTTTTGGAAGTCATTACAAAATCTATTACCGCAAATTTTAGCCGCAGTTGAGGCTACTTACCTCACCTTTTACGAAACGAGAATAGCATATTGTTGAAATTTCTGAACACAAAAAATAGTACTTGGCTACTAAGCGAAGGTTGACAAAATTTCCCGTGCAAATGAACAGAGGCGGTTGGAGATGGCTACCCGCCGTCGCAGCCCCTTAGCCTTCAATTCTTCTGAGGAAAATATTGATGACTGAGTTCTCCAGCCCTTATGTATATTTATATGCACATCAAAGGGGATGGATTATTTACAATGAAAAATGGAAGTAACATCACCAAATTTCATGGAAGGTGCCGTTTTTGAGATAATTTCATCCAGGCACGGAAATTCAATTCGATCACATCTCACGGATATCGGTTGATTAAAACTATAAACTTTAAGTCGTTCGATTGCTGAAATAGTTAAAGGCCAAAAGGCTTGCCCAGGATGATGCAGAGCATTATCGCCTTGTTTGATGCCACAAAAAATACAGTGATTCATCCAATAGGATTTTTCTGCGGCCTTAGAATAATCCTTAAAATACACTAAGTGAATCATAGTTTCGACTGGTTGAGACGGATATGCTGAAAATTCAGTCACGTACGTAAGAACACCCGGATATTTTTCCTTTATCCATTTATATTCACTCTCTGAGCCCCACCAAGTAAAAGATTCGGGTGG
>JABDDJ010000083.1:2457-5739 GCA_013287645.1 Chlamydiota bacterium
ATATAAATGGATAAAGGAAAAATATCCGGGTGTTCTTACGTACGTGACTGAATTTCCAGCATTTGGTTTTTGATTCGCAGACAAAATAATAATCCGCTTTTACACTCCATTCTTGCGGGTTTTCTTGGCTTATTTTTATAGCATGCAGTTTCTCTGAACAATGGTATAAACAGTTTTGTAACCACTCTAGCATAGTTTTAGGGTTAAGCAAATCGCTTGGCATTATGCAGAAAGAGGTTAGCTCAGATAATTTTTGAAACAATTCGTTGTATCTTTCAAACGGACGGTCAGCCAGCAGTTTTGCAATCGTAAACCACGCGTTAACCAGCTTGCGTGAATTCAACATCTTAAATACAACATTTGGTGAACAGGTGCCCAGTTTTTCGGTAAGAGCGTAAACAAATGCTTTTTGTCTACCTGTAAGCCGAATAATATTGAAAGTCGCCTCTTTTGCGTAGAGATTTTGAAACCAAGACAGAAATTCGGTACCGGGTCCAATAGAAGCTGAGTCAATAGCTACTGACGTACGTTTCTCTAAAACACGAACATGATATTTCAGTCTAGCTCTAGGATAAGCAGCTATTAGAAAAGCTAATTTAATCCAAAGCGTTAGAGCTTTGGATTCCCATAAAATGAGAATTTCACCCTCTGAGGCCTTAATCCCAACCTTATAGCAAAGTAGTCGGAAGAAGGTTTTACAAATGGTAAATTTAACATGTTCGAAGATTTTTTTAAAAAATAACAGTAGTTTTAGCATGTTTGCATTGGCCTCAGCGTGGATGAATGCAACTGTAAATTCCTATTTTAGAAAGCTAGGTTAACATTTGCTGGATAAAAAACACAGTCGTGAATGCATTCTGCCGCAGCTTCGCAGTTGACACTGCTAATAACATATTCACCACGGGCTTACGCGCCGTGGCTACCCGCCGTCACTGCTTCGCAGCTTTTTTTGAGTTGGATGATGAGTTCGACGTGATCTAGCGAGTTGTTTGCGCTTCTATGTAGCTCATCTTGCAGGCCGCTCCGTCCGTTTGACTACTGCGGGCAAAAATGCTCACTCTTTAATTTCTTTCGTGTCTGCCTTTTCGGCCTTCTCTGCAGTTGTTAGAAGTTTTGGATTATTTCCAAGGGCTTTTGCTTTAATGTGGTCGATATAGGCTTGAGGAAGCCTTACCTCATTTGCTCCGACAATTATTGTGGTTAAATAAGTATCTGATGGGAAGAGGTTATTCGCAATGATTCGGAATTTATTTGAAGCTACATAAACGATCACTTTTAAAGTTGTCATTCTCGTTAGTAGAGTCACGTTTACTTCTTGCCTGTCGTAGTGATTGTTGGGGTTTCCTTCCGAGAGAAAACCCTCGTAGCGATCCATTTGGTTTAGTTGTTCTACTGTTATTCTATAAACGACTCCATACACAGTTTCATTTTCCTGAGGTTCTATATTAGCGTAACCTTGATTAGGTATTTTGGATTGCTTATTAAATTTAAAGATATAATTTGATAAATATGCAATATCAACAAATTCATTTTTTCCGAGACGGGATTCCATTTGGGTCTTGTTTAAGTTCGAACCATAAGCAAAATAATGGCTAAATGAGAGTGCACTCGCTGACGACATAAAGATACCTACTGTGACAAAAACGTAATTTATGGTTTATAAATATTCAAACAGTAAAGATACACTAGTATTTATTTATATTCAAGCTTTTTGTTTTGGACACTGTGTGACAATTGAAAAAATGACAATAAATATTTATCTGCAATTTGGAAGATCCTACAGTGATATGCCGCCCTTTCAGGGCTCGTATTTGTGGGTGTGTCTGACCCAGGCCTTCATTCGCTTGCGCTCACTCCGACCTGGGCTATGTTATATGTTTAGTGTCAAGACATGGGTTACAACTTCTATTAGGACATAGGTAACACTTTTTCTCGTTTAAGGTTATTTCTTTAAATTTACTTTGTTTATCCGATTCTTTGCGTAAAATACATTAAACACACCATCTGTTTCTGTAGGCCTAACACCTACCATTTCTCCGTATAAATGCTCTCCAATGAATAATGCCTTGCCTTTAAACTCTATAGCACCATTTTTTTGCACTTTCCTTACCTCATCGCTCTTTTCGTAAACAATCTCAGGAAGTTTTTCAGGGAATTTTACATGACTAGTCTTGTA
The DNA here is from genome assembly GCA_013287645.1 of Chlamydiota bacterium. GTDB lineage: Bacteria > Chlamydiota > Chlamydiia > Chlamydiales > JABDDJ01 > JABDDJ01. The sequence continues at coordinate 4,634 of JABDDJ010000083.1, forward strand.
ACGATCTATCGGCCTTTTCATGCCTATCCCTTCATGTGGCCTCTGATGATTATATAGGTGCCGCCATTCATCAAAAACCTCTTGAGTCTCTGCAAGCCCTTTGAATTGATAATATTTCAAAACTTCATCCTTTAAACTCCTATGAAATCTCTCGTCCTTTCCTTGGGTTTGAGGGTGTCTGGTCGAGAATGACTCACTTTGATTCCTAGGCGCATTAACCAAATGGTAAGTCGTGAAAATCGCCACGGATAAGATCCTTTCCAAGGTGATCCATTATCCATTGTCATGACCTCTGGAAGGCCATGTTCTCGAAATGCCTCGGTCAGAGCTGTTTTGACGCTAGCTTCCTTTTCACTCTCATAAGCCTTTAAGCAAATTGCAAATCTGGAATGATCATCTAGGACTGTTAGCGGATGACAACGACCTTCTTCTAATTGAAAATGTCCCTTAAAATCCATTTGCCATAGCTCATTAGGCTTCTCCCTTTCAAATCTGATATAAGCCTGTCTCTTTGAGGAGGCTTCCTTAGTTATTAAAGCGTGACGTTTTAGTGTGCGATTAAATGTAGCCTCACTGGGGACTTCTTCGTGGCCTTGATTAAGAAGGTAATATCTAAGTTTTCTGCCTCCCCACGCTGGAAACTTATTCCTAGCCTCTAAAATTAGCTCTACTGATGTACAAGACGTTATTTCCACTCTTGTGGGCCTCTTGGATCTATCTTCCAGGCCACCAATACCCTCGTCTTTAAAGCGGTTAAGCCATTTATAAGCTGATTTTCTACTAATGCCGTATTCAATGCATAACTGGCTGATAGAAGATTTCTTATTTAAGGCCTTTTGTATAAATTCGTTCCTTAGATTCATTTTGTTTTTTTTCATCCCAAGGCATATACCCCCCTATTTTCAAAAGAAGAGTATCAAAAAGTGTTACCTATGTCCTGATAGAAACTGTTACCTATGTCATGATACTAAACATTATAACGGCCCGTTGGGCCTTTAGCGGCAAATGCCTAATAACATAGCTAGGATGAACTAATCGTGCTGTAAGGCCAGCGGAGGGTCGGCATCTCAAAAGCCCAGGTCAGGGCGAAGCGGAGGCCTGGGTTT
>JABDDJ010000084.1 GCA_013287645.1 Chlamydiota bacterium
TAGCTCTTGACTGTTCAAAGAGTTTTACGAGTTCTTGATTCAATTTTTGAAGCTCGGCTTCTGCTTCAATTAATTTTTGGTTTTGATATTGAAGGGCATTCATCCAAAATCTACTTGCAAGGAGAGCAATCGAAATAATGGCAATTGTCGTAACAGCAATATAAAAAGAGAGAAGATTGGGATTTAAAGCTTGCAGGGCGGATTCTTGAGGCGGTGCACCTGTGTGATAAAATATGGCTGCAGCCATTCCGGTATAGTGCATTCCACAAATGGCTAGGCCCATGACCAGAGAGCTGCCAATCTTCATTTGGTTGTGGTATTTAATACCTGGAGTACTGCTTTTGATCATTAACCAAAGAGCAACTTCAGAAGTAACAATAGCTATTACAATGGATAAGATGAAGAGAGAGGGGAGATAGTGAATTTTAACGTTAAGCATAGCTGACATGCCTGTGTAATGCATGCTAGCTATACCTATACCGAGCAGAACACCGCCCATTATCAAGGGAGCAAGCTCGACCTTTTCATTTTTTACTAGGAAAAAAGCAAATCCTGAACCTATAATTGCAATGACTAAGGATAACGCCGTTATTAAAGGGTCATAATCCATGGTCATAGGCATAATGAAGGCAAGCATTCCAATGAAATGCATTGTCCATATACCCATTCCCATCGCAAACGCTCCACCGATCAGCCAATAAAGCTGAGAACGGAAGGATTGTGCACTTGTTCTAATACGTTCAGTGATGTCTAAAGCTACATAAGAGGCTAAGCTAGCTATCAAATAGGATAAAGCCACAAGATAAGGACTATAAGTCCCTCCCATGACATCTGAAGGTATAGGTGTAAGCTGAAAAAAATCGCCCAAGTCCATTATCAATCCTTGCATAAAGGGACTTAATAACTGCTTGTAATCTGTAATCGCATTTTATAGAAGAAAAAGTTATTCTAAAGGAAAGTACAGGTGACAAATGGAAAATTCTTATCCGCGGAAAATATTTGGTACAGATGGTGTGCGAGGACGGGCAAATATAACACCGATGACTGTAGAGACAGCGTTAGCATTGGGAAGAGCTGCAGGGAAAGCATTAAGACAGCATTTTTCACGTCCTAAAGTTGTCGTAGGAAAAGACACAAGGCTCTCTTGCTATATGTTTGAAAATGCCTTAATCGCCGGCTTGTGCTCGATGGGTGTAGATACTTTGATGGTAGGTCCTCTGCCTACGCCTGGTGTTGCGTTTATTACAAGAGCTTATCGAGCAGCCGCTGGAGTGATGATCTCAGCTTCGCATAATCCCTATTACGATAATGGTATAAAATTTTTTACTTCTGAGGGGTATAAGCAACCCGACGAATGGGAAGCAACCATCGAACAGTGGGTACGTGTGAACGACTACAGTTCTGCGCTTCCTCAGGATCAGGAACTGGGCAGAAATAGTAAAGTTGTCGATGCCGATGGGCGTTATATTGAGTTTGTCAAAGCGACATTTCCAAAGAATTTTTCCTTGAAGAATGTCTCTATCGCTCTAGACTGCGCTAACGGCGCGGGATACAAGGTTGCTCCTCTGGTATTTCAGGAACTAGATGCCACTCTCTTTGTGATTGGCAATAAGCCTGACGGTTTAAATATTAATTTGGGATGTGGCTCATTACATACCGAAAATGTGCAAAAGGCAGTCATTGAGCGTCATGCAGACATTGGAATTGCTTTAGACGGCGATGCCGACCGGGTGATCATGATCGATGAGAATGCTCAGATAGTGGATGGAGATGCAATTTTAACCATCTGTGCAGCCGATATGAAGCGCAGAGGGGTCTTAAAAAATAACAGTGTGGTCGCGACTGTGATGAGCAACATTGGCTTTGTCAAAGCCATTGAAGAGATGGGCATTTCCGTTCATCGTGCACCTGTGGGAGATCGCTATGTCATTCAAGAGATGCTAGAGCATGACTCGAATTTAGGGGGAGAACAGAGCGGACATTTAATCTTTTTAGACCATAATACCACTGGAGATGGTCTGGTAGGAGCACTGCAAGTCTTGAGAATCATGAAAGAGACGGGTTCAAGACTTTCTGACCTTTGTAACCTCTATCACAAGTATCCACAAGTTTGTGTGAACGTTAAGATTTCAAGTAAACCGCCTCTAGATAGCTTAAAAGCTACACAGATAGCTATACAAGATATAACAAATAAATTAGGGGATAATGGCAGAGTTCTCGTACGCTATTCAGGAACAGAGGACATCTGCCGTGTGATGGTAGAAGGACCAAAACAGAAACTTGTCAATGAGTATGCGTCGGGGATTGCAGCAGTGATAGAACAAGAGATCGCATCAGCGAATAACCCCTCTAAAAAGTAAGGAGCCATTATGTGCGGAATATACGGATATACGGGTTATCGCAATGCGGTTAAGATTGCTATAGAGGGATTAAAGAAATTAGAATACCGCGGATACGATTCTGCAGGGATTGCTGTTTTAGAAGATGGTACGATTACCTTTGCTAAGCAGCGTGGAAAGGTAGCCGAGCTAGAAGCGGTCTCTAACACTCTCAGCAATGATGCACGCGTAGCCATTGCACATACGCGTTGGGCAACACATGGCAAGCCATCAGAAATTAATGCCCATCCCCATTTAGATACTGGAAACACCCTTGCACTTGTTCACAATGGCATTATTGAGAACCATAATGAATTACGAAGCATGTTGCAGCAGAAAGGCGTCAAATTTGTCTCTGACACGGACACAGAAGTTGTAGCGCATCTAGTCTCACATTTTTATTCAGGGAACTTGCTCGAAGCGATCAGAGAGTCTCTTAAACTACTAAGAGGGGCCTTTTCTATAGCATTAATTCATCGCGACATGCCAGGCCAAATTGTTGCATTTGCTCATCAAGCGCCTCTTGCGGTAGGTTTAGGAAAAGATGAGGCATTTGTCTCTTCGGATCCAAATATCTTTTCGCCCTACACACGTGAAGTCCTATATATAGGCAATGGCGAGATTGTAGTGGCTCACAAAGACAAAATAGAACTCTTTAATGCTAATCTAGAGCGCATTGACCGCAAGCTAGAAACCTTAACAAGCATTTCTAGTGATGTTTCAAAAGGAGATTTTGCTCACTACACATTAAAAGAAATTTTTGAACAGCCCACCTCGCTTCTGGCGGCCATCAATGGCCACTTTATCAACGAATATGGGACAGCCAACTTTCAAGGCCTAACACTAAGCTCCAGTGACCTTCTCTCTGTTCAACGTATTCTGATTTTAGCGTGCGGTACATCCTGGCATGCGGGATTTTTAGCAACCTACCTACTCGAAGACTTGGCACGCATTCCCACACAAGTCGAGATCTCTTCAGAGTACCGCTATAAAAACCCTGTAGTTGTCCCAGGAACATTAGTCATTGCCATCAGCCAATCGGGTGAAACTGCCGACACCATTGCTGCGGTGCGCGAATTAAAAGCGAAAGGAGCTTGGATACTCGCGATCTGCAATGTGGAGTCCTCCACACTTACACGTGAAGCTGACAATACCCTTTATTTGCATGCTGGACCAGAAATAGGAGTCTGCTCAACAAAAGCTTTTACAAGCCAATTTGTGGTTTTGGCATTATTTGCTCTGCAGATGGCACGCATGCGGCACCTCTCAAAAATAGAGGGACAGGAATTCCTAAACGCAATTAATGCACTCCCTAACCAAGTAGCAAAAGTTCTTGATATCGCCCCAGGCATTGCTCAGCTGGCTAAAAAATATGCTCATTTTGATAATTTTTTCTTTCTGGGCCGTCGCTACATGTATCCCACAGCTATGGAAGGCGCTCTTAAACTTAAAGAAATCTCTTATATTAACGCCAATGCCTACGCTGCTGGCGAAATGAAGCATGGTCCGATAGCATTGATTAGCGATAATTGCCCCACAGTCGCTTTTTGCGCCAATAAACAGACTTACGAGAAGTTTATCAGTAATCTCATGGAGGTCAAAGCGCGTAGCGGGCCTATCCTAGCTATTGCTGAAGAGGGTTGTGAAGGTCTTGAAGGTATTGCAGATGATGTGATCATCGTGCCGAAAACTCTCGATGAACTAGCCGCTATCCCTTCGAGTGTTGCTGCGCAACTATTTGCGTACTACATTGCCCTTTGCCGTGGAGCCGATATCGACCAGCCTCGCAACCTCGCCAAGTCAGTCACTGTAGAATAGGACCAGGACATAAAGACAAGGGACAAAGACCTTAGGGACAATGAGGACTTTGGGGACAAGGACATAATAAATCGTCCTTGTCCTCAAAGTCCTCATTGTCCTTAAGGTCCTTGTCCCTTGTCTTTGTGTCCTCGTCCTTTTGTCTTTGTCCTTTATCTTTGCCTGTGATACGCTTTAGCTATTTGTCTGAGGATAGTCATGTTGAAAGAGGGTTCTTTATTAGGCGGGACACTATTAATCGCCGGGACAACAATTGGTGGGGGAATGCTCGCTCTGCCTGTTCTAACCTGTTTAGGGGGCTATGTTCCCTCTCTCTTCATTTACCTCTGCTGCTGGCTATTTATGGCAGGTACTGGGCTTCTTTTTTTAGAAATTGCTCTATGGCTACAGCGTGATGCCAACATCATCTCGATGGCTGAAACAACTCTTGGCACTTGGGGAAAAGTCTTTGCCTGGGTGCTCTATATCTTTCTCTTTTACTGTTTGACCCTTGCTTATATCGTTGGCTGTGGGGATTTTATCTCTGACTTCCTAGGAATTCAGTCAAAATTTTTAGGGCCACTACTCTTTCTCATTATTTTTGCGCCCTTTGTCATCTTAGGCGCTCGTTTAGTCGCCGCTGTGAATGGAATTCTTGTCCTCGTGATGGCGGCTCTCTATTTTTCAATTATAGGGTTAGGAATTCCAAACATTGACTTCGAACTATTAACGCGTCAAAATTGGACCTTATCACTGTTCTCTTTACCGGTCTCTTTTGCCGCATTTGCTTACCAAGGTACAGTACCTACCCTTGTCAATTATCTGCATCATGATGTTCGGAAGGCTCGTTTAGCAATTATTTTAGGAAGCTTTATTCCTTTTGTGACCTATGTCATTTGGCAAACAGTTATTTTAGGCATTGTGCCTACTTTTGGAGAGCATGGTCTCATTGAAGCGCTTGGAAATGGAGATAATGCTGTAAAACCATTACGCTACTTTATCAGAAATCCATGGTTAATCCTAATCAGCAGTTTTTTCGGCTTCATCGCCCTTTTAACCTCATTTTTTGGAGTAACCTTAGGATTAGTTGACTTCTTGGCCGATGGGCTCAAAATTAAAAAAGATGCGCAAGGAAAGCTATTCCTAGCGGCATTGGTGTTTTTACCTCCTTTACTGATTGCTTTCTGGAAGTCAAATTTATTTTTGGAAGCCCTCGATTTAGCAGGTGGGTATGGCTGTGCTTTACTCCTTGGTCTGCTCCCCATCTTAATGGTTTGGAAAGGCCGCTATTCTCTCAAGTATAAAGACTCCTACCACCTATTTGGGGGTAAGCCTCTTCTCTTCTGCATGCTACTTTTTGTGCTTTTTGAGGTGATTTTACAAGTGAGTATTACTGCAGGGATTTTTACGGGACAACCGCAGTAAAAAAAGGTGTCTCTCCGCTATCCGCAGTTCCTTAGAACCGAGTGAGGCAACAAGATTTGTTACCCGTTTTTGGACAGCTCCGCTTCCTTGCGGTTACTCCGTACGAGAGAC
>JABDDJ010000085.1 GCA_013287645.1 Chlamydiota bacterium
ATGCCCGCATAACGTCCATCTGCGCACAAGAATAGCGTCTCTATACCTTCCATAGCTCTATTCATCGAAGCTTGGCATGCTTCTTCATCAAAGTGAGCGCCTCCACGGACTCCCCTCACGATCATTTTAGCGCCTAGCCTCTTGGCTAAATCAACCACAAGGCCCTCAAAAGAGATCACATGGACATTCGATATACCTGAAGAGAGTGTCTTTAACATCCCGAGACGCTCCTCGAACGAAAATAATGGTTCATTCTTAGCGTTATTCACACCCACAGCTAGATACAGAACGTCAAACAGCTTTGCAGCTCTCTGAATAATGTCCCAATGACCCAACGTAGGGGGATCAAAAGACCCTGGATAAATTGCCATTCTCATCTTCTTTCCTCGCTAATCCATATCGATACATCCGCTCAGTCGCAATAATGCATAAAACCGACGCCAAGCATAACACCACAGAAGCACTACTCCAAGCTAGAATGAGGCTTCCTAAAGCAGGGGCTATACAGCCTCTTAAACCTACAATCAAAACATTTGTTGTCGAATAGACAGAGCTGCCTTCACTTTTAGAGAAGACAGGTCCAGACATATGCCAACTTAATTCACTCCCTGCCTGCATCACACCATATACTAGAAATGCCACATAAACCCAATAAGTCTGAACTGTGGCTGAAAACAGTAGTAAAGGAAATAAAGCGCACAAAAGGGTCACGATGCTGCTAAATCTGAAGATGTTTAAGCGGTCAAATAATTTAACCCAAGTGGGAGATGCAGCTGCAAAACCAATGCCCTTACACATAGCCAAAGCAAGGAGGATTTCAGCATAAGAGAGATGAAGATCATTCACAAAATAGGCCGACTGAACTGTATGAATCATCATCAAAGCAGATCCTCCCAGTAGAAAGCCCACCTGAAACTTCGCAAAATCGGGCCTTCTCCATAGTAGTTCCCAAGAGGATTTCCAAGGCTTTACTATCCTGGTATACAACGAATCGGCAGATGACAGTAGCGTTGTCTGGGTGCTTGTGAGAGGAATACGCAACAAAAAGAAAGTCGAAAAAATCCCCAAAAGGGCACTATAGCAAAAAATCCAGCGCCAAATTCCAGGGTACACGTCCAAAACCCATCCAAAAGCTACCGGCAGTAGTGCACTTCCCAGGTAGTCTATAGCAGAACCAAACGCAAAAACTCTTTCACGCTGCGTACCTTGAATATTTTGCTTGATAATCTCCATCCAGGCGGGAACTCCTCCACGGACAAAAACCATATAGTGCCCAAACGCTAAGATCAGTAACCAGGTATTCGAAATCCAAGGAAAGAAAATAAAGGGAAGAAACTTAATAATATTTGCCCAAATCAGATTGGATCGAAGCTTATCTTGTCGTTGATGAATAGAAGAACTCCAGTAGGGGGAAAGGAGAGAAGCTGCAGGCTTTAATGCAATAATTACTGTAATTTGGAGTGGAGTTGCCCCTAGTTCTTTAAAGAGAATGATATAGAGAATATTATAAATGACCCAAAAGGGAATATTTAAAATACGTGTCCATAAAAAAGCAGTTCGAGTCTTCTTAAAAAACTCTAGGGAATTCTCTTCTTTCAAAAACAGCTCTCCTCTAAAAATCTCACTATGAAGCTACCATTTTTGTGAATTTTATGATACTTTTCGATTGTATAAGAATATGAGAAAAATATTGAGAAATTATTAATAATTATAAACTGATTTTTTGTTGGAGGTCATTATGTGCATTAGTGATGACTTTCGAAAAATTTTACAAATCGATGCTTACTATCAAAAACCTTTAGTATTGCAAGCAAGAGCAGATCGCTGTTCCGAACACCGTACTTTAAAAAAGTGCTTACTCGAGAATAAAGTCATCTATCAGTATAAAAGATCTATTATAGAATTTAACCGCGCTGCCACAGAAGAAACTGATCCAGAGATCCAACAACAAATACTAAAGTACAAAAATAAATCCATTTTAGAGCTATCTGCTTATGCCAAAGAGTGTGCTTATAGAAGAATTTCTGCTGCAGGCACTATCTTGAACTCAGAGACGGAACATCTACGTACCTTTGCAGATGACATAAATAATAATTATAACGCAGCTATTGAACTCCTTCGAGAGGTTCTACTACTGGAAACAGATTCAAAAGCAAAACGTATTATCAGACGAAGAATACGTGAAGCCAAAAAAAATAAAAAATCATTAAAAAAATTAATAAATAAAAAAATTGATGTTCGGCCACAAGAGCCAATACCCAAACTATCTCCACGATTAGTAGAATTCCAATTTATTTCTGATCCCACAATTACATTCAAAGTCAACTGGGCAAAAAAAATCTTCGAAAAGACTGTAGAAAGTCTATACTCACGAACTTTCGAATCCTCAGACACCCTCTTGCAAGAGCTCGATCTAGCCTCAAATCTACTGATAGAGGCAATTAAAATCGAACAAGATCCAGAAAAAAAAGAAGATTATATAGTAGGCTTAAATGACATTGCAATCCTATCCAATACCCTTTTTTACTCTGCTTCAGCAATAGAGTACTCTAACGATGTATCGATCGCAGGCATCACCGGATTATAACAATTCAACTGCACCAATTTCATCCCCTGACAGCATGGGGCCTTTGGAGGCAACTTACACAACAACCTCTGTATTTTAGGAATCGCCTCACGCGCAGCCTGTCTACCAGCCTCCAGCAATACCTCCCTCTGAGAATCATCAAACGTCCCGATTCCACACATCTTTGGACGGATAATCACATCCGCATCCCTCACACAGATGCTGTTTTGCCACAAAAAGGCGATCTCAGTACTACGTGAAGCTATCCCAAACAGGTTAGTAGGAAAAGTCGTTGGCAACAATTCACACAAATCCACTGCAATAACAATGTCAGCACCCAACTCCTTAGCTAGACAGACCGGAACAGGATTAATCACCCCACCATCCACCAAAATACGTCCATGCAGCTCCACAGGTACAAATACCAGCGGAATAGAGCATGATGCCCTGACAGCTTTTACCAAGTCACCACTCCCAATAGGAACAAGCTCTCCTGAATAAATATCTGTCGCCACTACAATAAGAGGAATTTGCAGCTCCTCAAATGTCTCAGCATCTAGATTTTCATCCAGAACTCTCAGTAAACTAGTCCCCTGAGAAAGTCCAAAACGAGCTTCCCAAATATTAATGTCTAACATGGTATCCGTGTTCATACAGCCAACTGCATGCTGGACGTGGCAAATATCCGGACAATCGGCATACAGTGCCCCCACTAGGCTCCCAGCACTGCAACCAATGATCAAGTCAAAATCGACTCCTGCATTTTTTAACTCCTCAATGACTCCCACATGCGCCAAACCACGCACTCCACCACTGCCCAAAACTAAGGCTACACGAATTTTTTCAGGAACACAAAAGGCCGGAGGAGGCGGTGGTGCCTCGCTAGAAGGAATAAATTTATGAGGACAACAACTTTGAATCAAAAAAAGCACTAAAAGATAGTACAAGTGGTGACGTTTCAAGATAATACCCAAATGATACGTTTAGTGATCGCATCTTAACTAAAAAGTATTTTTTTGAAATCTATTTTGCAATAGAGCGTATAAACAGAGAATCCCACCCAATACCACTAAAGGAATACTTAACCATTGACCCATCGTCAGCCAGCTCTCATCGATCATTAAACTCTGCTGCTGCTCTTTAAAAAATTCTAAGACAATTCGAGAACCAAAGTTAAGAATAAAGAAAATACCCGCAATCAGGCCCGTTTTCAATCGGATCGCAGGAAAGCGCCATAGTACCCATAAAAAGAAAAATATCAGAAGGTTAGCTCCAGCTTCGTACAGCTGTACCGGATGCCTAGGGACAGGAAAACTCCCATCTGCCGGATCACCAAACACCACCGCCCAAGGCACAGAAGTCTCCGTGCCCAAAATCTCCTGATTCACAAAGTTGCCCAGACGAATGAAACAACCCCCCAACGAAGCAGGAATGGTCAAGATGTCGATAAGTTTAACGAAAGTCAGTTTAGGATAAAGCTTGGAAATAGTCAGACGAAATAGAAAAAGACCTATTAAAATCCCAGCAACACCCCCATGGCTTGCTAAGCCACCTTCCCAGGTCTTTAAAATGTCTAAAGGATGATTCTTGTACATCGGCCATGCATAGAAAAAGACATGGCCTAGACGGGCACCTACGACTGCTCCTACGATCACAAACCACATCAAACGATCTGCTAGCCGCCGGCTCGCTGCCCTAAGGTCACTTTCCTGACACTGGCTATCCTGCAAAACCGTCATTAGCATAGGAATCACAATCCAGTAGCCAACGACAAATCCTAGCACAAACAACAGACCGTACCACATCACCGGACGATCGATGTATGGGACGTGAAAGATCTCTCTAGGAGGATTCCAATAAAACATTTGGCATCTCAAATTCGGAGTAGAGGGATTTGAACCCCCGACCTACTGCTCCCAAAGCAGCCGCGCTAGCCAAACTGCGCTATACTCCGGAGTTTAATGAGGGCAGCTTAACAAAATCCGATCTTTTTTTCCAAGGAGAATTTTTTTGCTTACAGAAAAGGGGGTTTAAGGGGGATTTATCCCCCTTAAACCCCCTATGACGTACTAGTCTACGCAACATTATCCTTAGCTTGATTATTCCAATGCTCTTTTATCCCCTTTCCGTACCCGCTAAACCTACCCGTTGTCACAAAGTCCACCCACTTTTTTGCTAACTCATTATTCGATGATGCAATGGCGTGATAGTATTTCGTTTCTAGTATGCCTTCGATCAATCCCCCTCCATACTTACAGTTGTAGATAACATCAAGCGGAGAACTGTAATGCACAGTAGAGTTATCAGGGTAATTTCGAACTTTAAACTCTTTAATAATATCTTCAGGTGTGTGAACAGTCTCAAGAATAATATCTCTTGCACGTTCTGCAAGTGCCTGTTTTTCAGCTCTTGATAGGGTCGAAGAATACTTGTAGAGGTAGGTTTCTAGTTGAATTAGATCGGAAATATTATTATATTCCATGGCCTTCGTAATCGTTGACTCCAGATAAGTTTTAAATTGAGAGAGTACTTGTGGATCAGTCATCCATTCGTTTTCACAATGTTCACCATTAACCATGATATGAGTTGCAGTATGTTGAGCCTCTCTTGCTGCTTTCATCATTTTGATTAGATGAGAGCCGTCAAACACTCTATCTTGTTGAGAAGAAATGATACATGCGCGTCCTCGCAGAGATCGAAGAGCTTCTAATGTATTCAGTTTATAAAGTGCCCATAATAATGGTTTAAGCAGGTAACCGACAATAGGAATGAATGATGTAGCATCTGTCAGACTCGAGTAACCATCCACAAATATCGGATTGATATCAGGATGTTCTTCCGCTAATGCACCCACAAGTCCACTACTAATAGATTGGCCCAGAAAAAATAGATGGTTATCCGGAACTTCCCATTTTGATTTAACAAAAGAGTAGGCGGATCTGACAGCGTCTAGGCAGGATTCTTCAGTTGCTTTCCCTCCTTTAGAAG
>JABDDJ010000086.1:0-363 GCA_013287645.1 Chlamydiota bacterium
TAGTTTGAAGATTGCTGACAGACTCATAACCCGACGGTAGGTAGTTCAAGTCCAGGCTACTCTACTTTTCACACATGTCTGTCAACATGATTTAAATTTCAAATATCCAAGCCTATCCCCTTTTCTTACATGAAGAGATAAAACATGAAAAAAAACTTAAATAAAACCTCTCAGGAAACCAGTCACATACCCGACGGATATAGAGCTTTTTTGGAAGACCTTAAGCTTCGTATTCGTTCTTCACAAGCCAAGGCGATCATAAAGGTAAACGAGGAACTAATAAAACTTTATTGGGAAATTGGCAGTTCAGTAATTTCACGGCCAATTTCACAATAAAATTTTATTATTTCCTCGTTTACCTTT
>JABDDJ010000086.1:373-5352 GCA_013287645.1 Chlamydiota bacterium
AATTATTGCGATGCTGTTAAATCAATTAAAAAGAGGGATGGGGCACGCAAGTCATTGAGAGGTTGGCAAAAGATCTGCAAAACTCTTTTCCTGGGGTAGGCGGCTTCTCTCGAAGTAACGTGTTTAGAATGAGGGCATTTTATCTTGCATATCAAAAAATCCCACAAGTTGTGGGACAATTACAGTAAAGATTGACCTTCTAAAAGAAGTGATCACCGCTTTTTGCCCTAGGATTTTTCTGCCTATCAGATAGATAAAAAGCCCAAAAGAGGTAACTTTCATTTTTTTTGACACAAAAAAAATTTCAGCTTGACCCTAACGCATACGTCATTGTGTATAATAAAGTCATCTTTTAAAATCAAAGTGATTTTGAAAGTAAGGAAATCGATGGCTTATACAGTTAAAAAATTAAGCGAACTTTCTGGTGTGACGGTTCGCACACTACATTTTTACGAAGAGGCAGGTCTTCTTAAACCGGCTTATTATGGATCTAATGGGTATCGTTATTACGAAGAAAAAGAGTTACTCCAGCTTCAGCAAATCCTTTTCTTTAAAGAATTGGGTTTTACTCTCAAGCAAATTCAAAGAGTCGTAGACAAGCCCGACTTTGATCAACTTGCAGCTCTTTATTCCCACAAAAAGGCGATCAACCAAGAGTGGGAGAAAATGGGACAACTGATCAAGACCATCGATAATACAATCAAACATTTAGAAGGGAAAAAGAAAATGAAAGATAAAGAATTTTTTGATGGTTTCAACATCACATTAGTTAAGGCTAAGGAAGGCCAATCTTATTCCGCAGCCGAAAAACTCGTTGTCTTAAGTGTAAAGAACCCTACCAAAGACGCTAAAGATGTCGAGAAAAGAGGGAAAGCATACTATGATAATATCAATAAGACAGCTCACGGCCTTTTTAAGGAACTGGTACGCTGCATCGAAAAAGGATTAGATCCTGCAAACGATGAGGTGCAAAAGATCATTAAAAAGCACCACAATCTTATGGAGCAAACCAACGATGCGACAAAGGAGGTTTACAAAGCCATGGCTCAGTTGTATTCAGAACACCCTGAGTTCCGAAAACAACTCGATTCGATCCATCCAAAACTCCCTGACTTTATGTCTACAGCAATGAATAGCTATGCGGAACAAAAGCTTTCTTAACTCACAAAAATCAGCTGAGATTAGTTCTCAGCTGATTGATGAAAGGGTCCCTTTCATCGTCTAGAAAGAAAAACGGAGAAGAAATGTATATGTCTAAAATAGTTTACTTAAATGGTCCCTCTAGCTCGGGTAAAACCATGTTAGCTAAACGTCTCCAGGATACTTTTTCTGAGCCCTACCTTCATATCGGAATTGATAAATTAATTGATTTCATGCCTCCAAAGGTTAACAACTGGGAAGGAGGCTTCGCTGCTGAGGGATTTTCATGGGAACCTGCAACAGATCCCACTGGTCATCCTATCTATCAAATCCATGCAGGCCCATTTGCGAACAAAATTACACGAACATTGAAAGATATAGCCATCTTACTTGCTTCTCAAAAATACAATCTCATTATCGAGGATGTAGCTTTTGGAGCTATTCAAGTTGAAGAATGGAAAACCGCTCTAAGAGATTATAGTGTTCTTTATGTAGGTGTTACCACTCCTTTAGATATTCTAGAACAACGAGAACAAAGCAGAGGAGACCGCTGTCTTGGAAGTGCTAGAGGACAGTACTTTAAAGTTCACGAAAATGTGGCATACGACATTGAAATTGATACATATACTCATACACTAGAAGAAAATGTAGAGAAGATTAGAGAAGCATTAAATAAATTTTATACCTGATCTTCCATTTGTGAGCTTTTTTTTCTTAATAAACATGAATATAGACCTGAATCAAATCACATGATGTCACCTAAAATTACAATAGACTAAAATGCCTTGAGACTGCTATCTTGATTGATTTTCAGCTATTGTAGCATGCGGTAGTTTGAGGATTGCTGATGAATAAGTCATGTACGAACCATATAAAAATTAATAGGTCTTTATGAAAAAGCAAACTGGTCTTCAAAAGCCAAAAGCTGTAAAACCACTCGCTAACGCAGGAGAATTGCTTCAAGAACTCCGATCAATGATCGAACAGGCCAAGCAATCTGTAGCTATTGCAATCAATTCGAGTCTCACTGCCCTTTATTGGAGGATTGGTTGTCGAATCCGTTCAGAAATTCTACAAGAAAAGCGTGCAGTTTATGGAAAGGAAATTGTCGCGACACTGTCGCGACAATTGGCTATGGAGTTTGGTCAGGGATTTGCAGAAAAAAAGCCTTCGTAGGATGTTACAATTCGCAGAGGTATTTCCTGACGAGCAAATTGTCGCGACCCTTACGTTTTGGAATTTTTGAATCTCAATGATCGCTATCTGGAAAAGGACTTGGAAGATGCTATCATGCGAGAGTTAGAGCAGTTTCTACTTGAGTTAGGCGTTGGTTTTTGCTTTGTGGCTAGGCAAAAGCGAATCATTGTGGACGATGAAGACTTCCATCTCGACTTGCTATTTTTTCATCGTATACTCAAACGGCTGGTCGCCATTGAACTCAAAATAGATGACTTTAGACCTGAATATAAAGGTCAAATGGAGTTGTATCTTCGTTGGTTAGATAAGCATGAACGCGGGAAAGGAGAAGAACCTCCCATTGGACTCATTTTATGTGCTGGAAAAAAGAGTGAGCGGATCGAACTGCTAGAGTTGGGACGATCTGGCATCCATGTAGCCGAATATCTCACCGAACTTCCTTCCAAA
Organism: Chlamydiota bacterium; assembly: GCA_013287645.1. Classification (GTDB taxonomy): domain Bacteria; phylum Chlamydiota; class Chlamydiia; order Chlamydiales; family JABDDJ01; genus JABDDJ01. Next base: position 3,158 of record JABDDJ010000086.1, read on the forward strand.
AAAGTACTTCAAGAAAAGCTGCATAAAGCGATTGAACATGCACGAAAAAGATTTGATATCGATTCAAATAAGGAGACATAAATTTGAATGATTATGATTTAGAGCATAAGTAAAAGTCTCACAAGCTGTGAGACAAATATAAAATCAGAATGATAGAAAAGTTTGGAGCGGTCTTTAATATGTTTAAAAAATTACTTATCTTTCTTGCGTGTGTCTGTTTATTCTTTATGAATGTGGATGCTGTAGAAAATGAAGATACTCGTATTGTTGTATTTGATTTCGGTGATGTAATAGTTCAAGCAGATACAGTTCAAATGACAAATTTTTTAATTAATTCATTTAACATTACCAAAGATGAGCTTTCGAATGCTTATAAGCAGATGCAAATTGAAGTATCAAATGATTGTGAATTTATAGGGAAGTTCTTGTCCACTTAAGCATATGTTCTTCCCAGGTTCCATTTGTAATGCTATGATCATACTGCATTATTTGCAGGAATTGCTCGGAAGTAAAAGGTCCTTTATCATTCCACATACTCAAATCATGAAAGAGATCTCTAGTAATAGTATCTCGCATAACAATAGCGCGGCATGCTACAACTTCTGTAAAGACAAAGGATGCTGTGTCATTAGTTAAAAGCAAACCTTGGACAAATGAGCTAATTCCTTCATGTGTATTTGAATAAGTTTGACCATGAACATTAAATTTTACTAGTGCATACTCGCTTAATATAATATGGTTTTGAATCGACATAAACCTTCAAACATTGATTAATTAATTTTAGATAATCAAAAACTAATAATAGAGAAAAACTCAAATTCTATTTTAAAGACTAGCACTATTAACAAAGAAATTCCTCTAGTTTATTTGTGAAGATCCCTCTCTGATCTTTGTATGCTTCATGCCCTGCGGAAGGGATATTTAAGATGCATGCGTTTTTTACTAATTTAGATAGTTCAACAATATCAGAGAGGGATACAATGGGATCATTTTCACCCCTTACAATCAATGAAGGGCATGAAATATTTTTCACGTGTTCATTCGGGCGCCCTGTAGTGCCTATGTCGAGTGCCATCCTTACAGATTGCTTAAACAGTGCGTCAAACTCTGGTTTGGGATTTAATCTATTATATGACTCAAAATCTGATGGACACTGCTGCCTCCAAACGTCACTTGTGAGTTTGGAATAGGCCTCCATCAAATGTTCGATATGTTGGGTACACCAGGGTGCGCCAATAGTAATTAATTTATTTATTTTTAAGTTGGTCAAGGCAGCTAATCTATAAGCTACAGTCCCGCCATTGCTAAAACCAATAATTGTCAACTCATTAATATTTAACTGCTTTAATATTATTTCAATATCGTTTTGAAGCAACTCATAAGTTAGTTCTTTCATTCCCAGAGTGGATTTTCCATGCCCACGGCTATCAATCCCTAAAATCCTAAATTTATCTGGAAACTCAGAAATAATATCATTGAAATCTTCCATATTGCCAAGTCCGCCGTGAAGAAATAATAATACTGGATTTTTTGCCTCACCAAAGATTTCACAATAGATTTCAGACTCATCAATCTTTAAATATTCTCCTGAAGTATGATTAAAATTACGCATACAGAAAAAAACTCCGGATTTTTATTTTTGTTTTAAGAAATTAAAAGACCCTTTTGCAGCGCCTAGCTGTGTTTCAACAAGAGCAGGGATTGCATTTAAACGACGTATAAGATCATCTTCTTTCCAAGGATAAAAACCGGAGTCTGTCACAAACTGAATCCCAGCCAAAAGAACTTCAGCAGTTTCCAGAGGATTTTCGGATTTAAAAAGATTTTCATCACATCCTTGTCGAATCACATCTGCATAAAGAGGTGCCATCTTCGTTAAAGTAAGGGCTAACAAGCGTACATGCAGGCCCATATTGCCTGCTTGATGTAGCCGTTCAATCATTTCTTCTTGTTCATTTGTAACATTGCTAGCTATGAGTAATGCTTGCATTCGCTCTAGGGCACTGCCTTCAGTGTTATCTAAAACGGCACAGAGCCTTGTAACATACTCATCAACCATATTTTCAACGACTGCTTCAAGTAAAGCTTCCTTAGAATTGAAATAATGATAAACAGTGCCTTTGCCAATTGCAGCTTTGTTCATTACATCTTGGAGTGTAGTCCTCTCATATCCTTTTTCTAAAAAAAGATTTCGA
>JABDDJ010000087.1 GCA_013287645.1 Chlamydiota bacterium
AAATTGGGGGCCGGGCCTGAATTGGGGGCCGGGCCTGCATAACTGCATAACTAGACTTCTTTCGAAACTTGCTTTGGTTGTACATAAGATTCTTGATGAGCAAGAACCCTATGTATAACCAAAGCGAATGCGAAAGAAGTCTATTAAAAATATACGTTGTTTTTCATATAACTAACATTTTTTATATGTCTCTAAGTATTAGTTAGTTGTAAAATATGGTCACAATTTCTCCTAGAATTCAGAATGGATGTAATCTTATCATTTAGTTAATTAAGTAATTATTAATATATTTATTTTATTATAATAATTTATAGATATTAGTATTTTTAATAGGTAATAGTATGGTAACACAATCACAGAACACAGCTATTCCTCCTAGTTGGAACGAAATAAATACGTTAATAAATAAAATGTCTCCTGTTAAAGAGAATAATACCGATACTATAATTAAAGAATTGAATAATATCTTACAACGAATGACTCTAGTTGTTGATAGTGATGAGAAACAATTTGCAAAATGCTACAGAAAACTCAATTTTAAATTAAATTTACTAAAGCAGGTGGATACAACGCATGACTTAAAGAATCTTGATCAACGCATGCTTAAATTAGCAAAAGAACATCATATTGTCAGGGATACTCCCGCTATTGGGAAGTTTCGCCGAGCAGTTGGTTACGTGAGAGATATGGTGAGTAATACCGTTGAAGAAGGGGCATCTGGAACGAGAAAAAGCAAAATCTTAAGTGAAGAATATTGGAAAGAATTTTTAGACAAGTGGCATCGTCATCCAAAGATTTTGGATAAAGCCTTTAACAACTGGAAAGTTTACGGTTTCAATGAAAAAATGGACTTTTGGGAATATTTGAAACTTCAGGAAAACTCGGGCCTTTTCTCCCAAAATGAGTTAGAGGAAGCGTCGGGTGTGGTCTATCTTAATAGTGAAGAGAGAGCAAAATTCCGCAGTTCTATTCAAATGGATGGCGATAAGGTTATATGCAAAGGAGCAAATGGATCTACTTTGCCGGATGGATTCTACATCACTGTGTTGGGGCCGGATCATCAATATTACCTCGCTGGAAAGCAAGAGGGAAAATTCCAGCATGCCAGCTTTTTTGCAGGAAAATCGGTCATTACCGCAGGAAAGTTTCTGATAGAAAAGGGAGTTCTAAAACATTTTATTTCTGAAAGTGGACATTACAAGCCAGAAAAATTGGAAATATTTAAAGCATTAAAAGATTTAGAATCGAAGGGCATCGATATTAGTAAAATTCAGGTTGTGTACGGCGCTGGAGATGATAAAACAATCATAGAAAATCCCAAAACTTGGTCTGAGTATCAATCTTTTTTAAAAGAAGGAATGCCGATATTTCCAAAGCTTACTCCTGAAGCTGATCTAGAAGATCATCCACAGATGTTCGAGGTAGATAGAAAAGCAGCGCGATTAGCTAATGATCGCTTTGGAGGCGGGGTTTATAATCGCAAAATCGAAGCTGTCATACCCTGTGATGGTATGGCTGCACATGTAGAGTGGGTACAGGCCAAAAACCGTATTGCCAGAGAGATTGGCATTATACCCTCACCAAGCCTGGATAATTATCTTTGGCAAAATAGTGCAACAAGTGTTCGAGAGCTTCTTCATGATGCTCAGGCACTTTCAAAAGATTTTCATGACAAATGTGAGGACATTGCCGCTTCTGCGCATTCAGTGGCAAATTTCGGCCCTAAAGATGCATGTTTTCTTAAATCTGAAGCTAGTTTGGAACGTAAAGTCAATCAAGATTCTAAATTTCTTGGGATTTCAAAACAACAAGCGTTGAGTAAAATTGGAGACGCTTTAAGAGGCACAATCTATACAGACAATCCTAAAAAAGTTCAAAAGATTGTAGAAGGAGTAATTGAATATGCCAACGAAAAGCAAGGAAAGGTAGTATTTAAAAATATATGGGCTGAAGAGCGCGAATCGGGATATGTGGGTCTTCATGCGAAGATCTATTTGCCAGTTCCTTCGTCAGAAGGTGAGAAGGCTAAGTATCTTATTGTTGAGTTGCAAATTCATTTAGAATCGATTATGAATGGATCAGAATTATGTCCTAAAGAAAGAGAACATCTTATTTATGAAAAGGTAAGAACTGGAAGTTTTAATCCTCTCGATGTATCCTCAGCTTCAAAGCTGATTATGCTAGCTGCGATGAGAAATGCTATTGATTTTATGGAAGAACAAGATAAAGTTGCAAAAGGAGTATAAAAATGATTAACAATATCGATAGTCATCAATCAAATTATAATTATTATGTATACTCTGCAGCTATTGTGCGTGTGAATACAAAAACCTATGATTTGCAAATAAAAGATCATAGCAATGGTAAATGGAAAACATCCAAGAATCCTCAGTTATGGGAGCGAGTTCAAAAGGATGGAGAATTAATTTCAGAAGAAGATGCTTTAAAATTAGAAAAGATATTTAACGCGAGTCAAAAAAATAAGTAATTATTTAATGAAAGTATCGAAATCGGCCCACCACTGAGCGCAGATCTCAGGGGTTTCACGAAAAAGTTCATGGCGTCCCTCGGGGTAAAAGACATGCACAAAGTGCGGCAGCATCCTGGCAAACAGGTCATTATAAGAGACATCGACAACACCATCATCGCCCCCAGTGGCAATTAACACAGGGATAGATATTTTTTGATTACTCCATAGGATTCTTAGAGAATCAGTAGCTGCTTTAACCCATCCGATGCTTATTCCACCCATGATAAGAGGCTTATGCTTGATACATAGTTCTTGTAGGGTCAGATATCCCTGTTCATCGCTAGTATAGATATTACCTTCAAAAGGCGTGGTATAAATTGGGTCCTCATGCCCAGCGCCTGGCATATACTTCTCTAAGTTAACTACAAAAGAAGCACTCCATAGGACAGAGGATAGCAAACTATTTGGCAGAGCTGTTTTAATGGCTAAAAGAGGGGATATGACGAATGCAGAATGAAAGGGGAGTTCAGGAAAGTCTTGTAAAAGTCGTAGAGCTAGATGACCCCCTGTTGAGTAACCCCCTAAATAGAGGTTTCCCACGACGTTGGGTATGACAACGTCTGATAAAAAAGCTCGGGCGTCTTCAAGATAGAGATCAAAGCTATCGATATGCTGCATATACTGGACAGTGAGTGGATCATGATAGAGTGGATTAAGAATGCGTGAGGAGCCTCCTTGTCCTGGCAGGTCATACATCCAGACGTCAAAACCGCGATTTAGAAGGGGAATAATCAGGTCGCCGTAGAGCTCAAGAGAGGTCCCGCGTCCCTGTAAAAAAAATACTGTATGTTTAGGGCCTTCAATGGAGCTTACAAAATGTGCGTAACGTAGGCTATGTCCAAGGGGTGTTTGGTAATAAGTAGCTTGGGATAATCCCTCATCAAATGCCTTTTCATTAGAAAAAAGAGCAGAATAAGTTAAAACAGCAAGGAAACAAAATAATTTTAATAAAGTATGCATAATATAAAAGTTATTTTTAATGTTATTAACAAATTAGTTAAATACTATAGTGTTAAAAGTTAAATATCAATTTCTAGTTGATCTTTAAATCTAAAATAGTGTATAATTAATATTTAATTAAATAATTGTACATTATGGAAATACCCAACTCACCCCCAGCTATCCATTACGCGATACCCGCCGAACAGCGTAAGGCTGTAGACGAGTTAGCTTATCTTTATCATCCCACCGTTTCATCTCAAGACATTGATCTAGTATCTTCTTTATTACCAGATGAGTTATCTAAAGAATTTACTATAACTGACCAGATGCTACAAGAGGCATCTAAAGATCTCCAAACCATTGATAAAGTTCCAGGTCTCTACGACATTCAAAAAAAACTGAAGGACTTATCCATTAAATATTTAGATGTTGTATTATTTGCAGACTATCATAATTTCGCTTCTATAAGTGATCGTATAACTAGAGTAAATAAAGTCACCGTTAACGAAGTCATCAAAGAATTAAAAGCACTTGGAAAACTAAAAGAATCCATTTTAAAATTAAAATTACAGTTACTACCCTTATTAAATTCCATTGAAACAGGTGACACTGTTGAAATATCTGCAGAATGGATTGCACTGTCCGAAGAGCTGATCCAACGGATTCAATACATTCGCCAAGAGAGTATCAATGAATATTTTAAAGATCAGTTAGAAAAATCCAAAGAACAGCTGCTATTACAAACTGTCAAAGCTCTCTATGTCAGCGACCTAAATAAAATCGAGAAGAGTTTAAATATCATTCTCGAAAAACTCGATCCTCAAAAGCTCCCTTCAAATAAAAAAGTCATGATCTTTACCTGTAGCTACGGTACAGGCCATAAAATTACCGCTACTGGAATCAAACAAATGCTCAGCAAGGAAAATATCCACTCCTCGATTCATGATCTAACCACCGGAGCATTAATTGGTAAAGACCCCTATAGAATGATTTTCAAGTCTCTCGGCATCAACTACAATGACCATCCTTTGAGTAGTGTCGATATTTTTAATGAGATTTTAAAAAATCAGCTCTACGTAGTCATCAATGCAAAAGAAAGTATCGAACTCTTTATTCGTAGAACTTTTGATATTTCTGGAAAGGACGGTGTCGTACCTCCTGAAGGTGTTTTAAACGATAGCTGGACTAAGATGCAGATTAGGGAAATTTTGCTAATGGATAGCCCTGACCATATTATCACAACCTACCATATGGACCTAAATCCTATTATGGAGGTTGCAGAAGAGTTAGGCATTCCTATTTTGCATGTTCCCACAGATTATAATTTGAAGTTTTGGGAAGTCTTTGATAAGACTCCACCCGATTATCCCCATTTCAAGAGCCTTGTGCCTAATAGCGGAATCCTAGATACCTTAGAGAGTAAATTCCCACTTACTGACGATCATTTGATTGAAGGCGTCGGGATTCCATTAAGAGCAGAATTTTATTCATTTTTGACAGCGAATGAAGCCGCAGACTACCGTGTCGAACGAGGTATTGCTGAAGATGAAAAAGTGCTCTATTTATCTGCAGGAGGAAATGGGCAGCAACTTCCTCACGTCGAGCTTCTCGCCAATAGTCCTACGTGGAATATTCCTTTGCATATCATACTCATTGCTGGCAAGAACAGAGAGTTTGTCGCTTACCTGCAAGAATTTCTGAATGCCAAAGAGGGCAATCCACTCCTACTTCAGGGCAGTAATCCTTATGTTACAGTAGAGATAATCGCCAATTCAGATCCGAAAAAGAGAGGTACTGAAGAGGAATTCTTTGTT
>JABDDJ010000088.1 GCA_013287645.1 Chlamydiota bacterium
TTGGATTTTTTTGAGCTGGGTTTCGATAGGCAAATCGCCAAACGAGGGCCAAGGGTGAAGGCCGCTGTATCCAACTTTATTTTTTTGAGTGACTCTCAGCAGTGCACCTTTTGTATGGTGTAATCCTGGGTGCTTTGGTGTGAGATCATAAAGGTAATAATCGATATTCATGAAAGTATACAGGAGGTTAAAAATAGTGTGCAAAAGAGTATGTGAAGAAGTGCGGCTTTTCCAAAAATGGCATTATAACTAGCTGAAGGAGGTGTAGACCAGGTTTCTGTGGCTACACGCAAAGCTAGTGGCAAAGAGGCAAGCGGAAGAATAGCTAATAAGGGGGCACTCTGTTGCCACCAAAATAGATTTAACAAAAAAACTAGCGTTAGGCAAAAAATGATTTCGAGTTTTGCAAAAAGAACTCCAAATCGGACAGCAAGAGTTTTTTTATTTGCTTCTGCATCTTGGGAAATGTCGCGTAAATTATTGAGTGCGAGAATTACGGAAGAGAGCAATCCTAGCTGCAGCCCCGCTGCTAATGCGGAAATATCGATAAAGCCAGTTTGAGCATAGTAGACAGTACCGGTGATAGCCCAGCCATAAAATAGGATTACAAAGAGTTCACCTAATCCTTTATAGGCTAATGGATAGGGCCCTCCCGTATAAAGATAGCTGAAGAGTGCGCATAAAATAACCATACCTAATACAAATGGCGTGTGAATGGCTACGGGTATACTGAAGAGGATACCTAATGCAAAGGCTAGATAGGACCCTTTCAGCATAGCACTGCTGGAGATCCACCCCATCTGCACAGCCCGTGCAAAACCGACTCTTTTTTTAGTATCGCTTCCTCGTATGAAGTCGAGTGCATCGTTGGAATAGTTTGTGCCTATCTGGATGCATAGAGCTGAAAGTAGGCCGCAGCAGAGTGTTAATAGCGAAAATAGGTGCCATTGATGATAGGCTAATGCTGAAGCTACTAGTACTGGCATGACTCCTGCAGTGAGGGTCTTTGGCCTACTGGCCCACAGCCAAGCTTTCCACTGTGGGGGTTGAGTTGCAATCGATTGTGGCTGTGTCATGGTAACCTAGGAAATTTCGCGAAATTGGGTTTTCGTTTCTCCATGAAGGCCTTTTTACCCTCTTGAGCCTCTTCAGTCATGTAGTAGAGTAGCGTGGCGTTTCCTGCCAGGTCCATCAAGCCTATCTGTCCATCGCAATCAGCATTTAGAGCTGTTTTTAAACAGCGCAGTGCTAAAGGAGAATGCTGAAGAATTTGATTACACCAACGTAAAGTTTCTTCTTCAAGTTTTTCGTAGGGAACAACACAATTCACGAGCCCCATCTCTAAGGCTTCTTGAGCGTTATATTGACGACACATGAACCAGATTTCACGCGCTTTTTTTTGGCCTACGATCCGAGCTAGGTAGCTGCTCCCTAATCCCCCATCGAACGAGCCTACTTTTGGGCCAACTTGCCCGAAGATGGCATTGTCAGCTGCAATGGTAAGGTCGCAGACGACATGCAGCACATGACCGCCTCCAATCGCATAGCCTGCCACCATGGCGATAACGGGCTTTGGGAGCTGTCTGATCTGTTTTTGTAGGTCGAGCACGTTTAGCCGTGGGACACCATCTTGTCCGACATATCCGGCACTGTCTCGTACAGACTGATCTCCACCAGAACAGAAGGCCTCTTTTCCCATTCCGGTCAAAATTACTATTCCGATGGAACTGTCATTGCGGCAATGATCAAAGGCTTGCTGCATCTCTTGCACTGTTTCGGGGCGGAAGGCATTACGCACGCGAGGGCGATTAATGGTGACTTTAGCGATGCCATTTCCGTTTGATTCATAGAGAATATCTTGAAATTCCTGGATTGCCTTCCAGGGAGCGGTTAAAGCTGCTGTCATATAAATATTTCCTTGATAAAGGTGTTGACATGATTAGCAAAATCTAATGATTGCCAGGGCACTCGATGCCCAGTGTTCGGTGCGATCCATGTTTTGGAAAGCGGATGGACGAATTGCATCTGCTGTGCCATAGCGCTAAAGCGGTGATCATCTTGTCCCGCTACCCAAAGCTGAGGAAGTTCTATTTTTTCAAGCAGAGAAATTAGACTATTTTGATTGGCTAGAGACCAGTGACGTAATGTGTCCGCCAAAAGAGTACGGTCATAATCTTCGGCAGTTCTCGTAAAGGTGTGTTTATCATTTTTAAATACTGACTGGGCATTCCATGCAGTCATGAGGTCATTCCAGGGATCTTCTAGAAATCGTTTGGCCCAATCGTCATCAAGGAGCTTTCGCATGGAGCGCTCTTTATCATTCTGGATGCCAGTGTGAGCAGAGATGAATATGGCTCCTTGCCAGAGAGAGGGCTGTTTTAGGAATGCATGCATAGCTAATCGTCCGCCTAGGGAGTAGCCTAAAATAATATTTTTAGAACTTCCATGTTGCTTTGAAACAGTGCGATTAAAGCCATCAGCCCAGGCCCATAGTCCTTCTTCAGGATGGGGAAGTCCCTCTTCATAGAGGTCTGTCGTAATAATATGGATGCTATTTGCTTCTTTAATGATTCCCTGCCAGTCATTTGGCTGCCCCATAAACCCTGGTAGGAGAAAGAGATTGATTGCTGATTTTTTCATTGGCAGTATTGCTCCCAAAAGCTTTTAGTTTGAGTGTCATCAGGAATGATCTCTACTATAGTCGGTTGTTTACCCCAGTTTTTGGGCAATTGTTCCGGTATTTTATTCCAGAGATGATACTCCATGCGCCATAGCTCGGCCAATGGATTGAAACGCAGGGAGTGATTATTAAGAAATGCTTTTTCAGGATACATCCTTGAAAAGATCATGCCTCCTCCGTTATTGATGACAACACAAATAGGTGTTAAATCTTTTTTTTGCTGCAAAATCCATGGTGCAGCCATGTCATAAAGAGTTGTGAGATCTCCAAAGATACCCCAACAAGGCTGACGAGGTTCACACATGCCGAAGAAGGTTGATAATTGCCCATCAATGCCGTTCACTCCCCTATTTGCAGCCACCTCTGCGTGAGGGTGAGTATAAGAGGCTGAAAGATCCCATTCACGGATGGGTAGGCTATTTCCTAGATAGACTAAAGCTTCTTTAGGAATATGCTTGGACAGATGATGTACAAGGCTAGGCTCTGCTGAGGGATATTTGTAGTAAAGATCTTCGCGCTTTAATAGCAGGGGTTTATCACTACCCAACCAGCAGGTCATAGTTACAGAATTTTTTGACTGAACCTTAACTTTATGGAGATTTTGCAGAGGCATAGTTAAACAGTCACCCCAATGTAATCCAGGAAATGGCTGTGAGGAAACCGAAAAAACGCCAATAGCCCCCTCTTTATCGTCAAGGTCTCTCCAAGGACGCAGTGTAGGCACTCCACCGATACGCAGGACCGCGTCGATCGGATAACCATTATCGCTGGCACGTTTCCAGATGCCTTCGATTATTCTCAGAGAGAGATGAGCCAGCTCCGTCGATTCTCGAAGCCTAGAAGTACCCTCAAGGTATACAGGCGCACCCAGTTTTAGTAAAAAGCGTGTGACAGGCTCTACTTCAGAAGACGAAAGCCCTGATGCTATAACTAGAGGGTAATTTGCTTTATCAAGAAATTCCTCTAATTTTTCGATTCCCCCAGGATTATGGTACTTTGCCCAGACAGGCTCCTTAGTTGTCGGCGCTTCCGTTTGCCCACGTGGATCCTCCATGCATACATTAAGGTGAGCAGGACCATCCTTCTTCCAATTCTTGTGCAGTGTGGAATCTTCGCCCCAAGCAATATCCTCGGCAAACCGCGTGTAGTAAGTGTATAGCCCTACCTGCTCTGCACATTGTGGAGCACCTGAGAGCCTAAATCTGCGTGGGCGATCGGCGGTGATTAGCAAAAGCGGCAGCCCAAGATAATGAGCCTCCATTGTAGCTGGAAGAAGCTCTGCAGCGGCGGTGCCGGATGTTGTGATGATAGCAGCCGGCTTACCAGAACGCTTGATTGTTCCTAGAGCATAAAAAGCTGCGGAGCGCTCCTCATACCAGGTCGAAACATTGAATCCATGCTCTTTGGATAAATACTGCACAAAGTACGCGTTTCGAGAACCAGGACAGAGAGCGATCTCCTCAACACCTAGCTCCTTCAGAGCCGTAAAAATAGAAACGACTAGATCGCGGCTCATACATTTGTCACATTTCTAATTGTTGAAAACTTTGAGTACCATTCGTTCCACTCTTCTTCAGGATTGCTCGATTCAACTACGCCACATCCAGCGTAAAGCCGCCATAGGTCTTGATTCCACTGTACATTTCGAATGGCGACGTAAGCGATCTCTTCTTGCCTATCAGGCCAAGCGTAGCCTATGGGAGCCCCATAGCGCCATCGAGGAGAATGCGAAGCGAACTCTGCTAGCCATGGAGCACCTTTTTCTTTTGGGTATGCTCCAATTGCAGGTGTTGGATGCAATCTTTTTGCAATCTCAAGATAGGAAGCATTTTGGTTTAAAGAAACTTGGATAGGCGTAACAAGATGAAAGAGAGAATTTCCCGCTTGCCGCCAGTAAGATGCAGCTTTGTCAACGTTGCCCATGTCAGAGAGACTTTGGATAATCCCATCGACAACACATTGATGCTCATGCTCTAGCTTGCTAGTGTTTTCTTTTTCTATAGTGCGGACAGTTCCAGCACACGCTAGAGTTGAAAGAGAATTCCCTTCACGAATGAATAGTTGCTCAGGAGAAGCCCCTACCATACCCTCATTTCCCAGCCAGAAGCCGTAGGCAAATCCACGGAATTTATTTGCGTGTTCCCAGGCGCTGTGTAGGAGATTTTGACGTAAATCAGCAGAGATAGAGTGTTTTGCTGAAGCGAAGGCGTAGGGAACGACTTTTTCAAATAATTTTTTTTTGATGCTAAAGACTGCCTGCTGGACAGAATTCATAAAGTCTTCTTTCTTAGGGAGTTGCCAATCAAGTTTCGCACCTTCCCTAGAAGATGCAAACTCAGGCACCCACTCCTTCACATGCTTAAATTGCACCCAGGGCCTGGGAGAGGTCAGGAAAAAATCGGAAATAAAAAAAGCCGGCTCCCCATTTTTAGGAGGGTGAGCATATTCTTGCTTTTCGCCCCATCCCAACAGAAGGGTTTTCCTAGGGGTCATAATAGCTGCGCAATCGCTGTTAGAAT
>JABDDJ010000089.1 GCA_013287645.1 Chlamydiota bacterium
TTGAACCTGATCGCCGTTTAGAGGACGATGAAATTTCTACTACATTTCAATTCATTGAAAATGGAACCTATTTGCTCTTTGGTGAGAAAGATATCGATAAATTTTTTGACAAAGAAAAAGTGATACTTCCAGAGGTTAATCTTCCTTCGATGGGCAGTTTATCCTGTCAAACCGAGGCTTTAACTCAATTAAGAAGCCATTTAGATAAATATAAAAATAATCATGAAGAGAACCTCTATCGTTTACATGATAGAAACGTAGGCAAAAGCTTCCTTAAGAAAATTTTGGAACCAAAGATTAGTTTACTGACCCAAAAGAAAGAAGAGTCTCGACATACTATTAACCAAATGATCTCGCATTCTAGCAACGCTGCAGAACAGCTAGCAATACTAGGTAAGGTTCAGCGTGTGGCCACATTTGATGAGCTGCGGTTGGCACTTTTACAAGGCTCTCTCCAAGAATTGAAAACTAAGGGTTTTCTCCCTTCTACACTTAATTACAAAGAGCTTGAAATTGCTTTACTTTACTATTTTAGTAATGAGGTAAAGCTTTATCTTGCCGAGACCTGCCATCAAAAACTTTCAGAGATGATTAATTCAAAAGTACCAGTCTCGTCAGAAGTTTGGAAAAATGATTCTACTGCACTATTTCAGCTACTGACACGCTGCCGGAACTATTCTGAACAAGAATATCCTGCACTCTTAATTTTTGAAGCTTACCAATTTATTACTTTCCGTAAGACCGGAAGTGGAGTTCACCAGCTTGAGTTACTACAGGACCTACTAGCAGATCCTAAAAAGATAATTCTATCAGAGACAGGTATTGGTAAAACAAAAGTATTGGGTGTTTTGAGAACTTTGTTGAAAGCGAATGGAAAAAATCTGGTGACTTTCAGGACATCCTCGTCCCTTCTTCCTGAAACAGTAAGCATTGTAAAAGAGATTTTAGGAGAGATTTGCCATACTCCTGTTTATTGCCTTCAGTTTGATCTAAAACGATCTTTAGTTGAATCCTTTTCAGTAAGTTTCAAGAATGATCAGGGAGAAAAACAGACAAAGATCAATCGAGTCTCTATCTTTAAAAAAATATATGAAGAGATGCTGCTTACTATCAAAAACCGGGGATGCATTGTCACAGATTATAAATCCTATCCTCTGCTTAAAGGAAAATTCTGGAAACTGGGTCGTCTCTTTTTAGCCCTGCGAAAAGAAAATATCCCTATCGAAGCAATGGAATTAGAGCACTGGACCTATCTGAAAAAGATCCTCATTCTTCTAGAAAATAAAAACATCCAACAAACAGATGAATTTGATCGACCCAATCGACCCGTTAACCGCATTCAAACTGCTATCAAGAACAATAACGATAGAAAGCCGGCAGACTTTTTAATTCAAGAATCTCTTGCACTTTATGATCTATTGCTTAAAGAAGAGACTCTATATCTTAAAGAGAACATCCAAAGTGACCTATCTCCTGAAACTCGCAATGCCTGTATACTCAATGTGGCGCATCAAATTGCCAACTCTCTAGCTAAGGCTAAAAAAGATGTCACTGAACAGGAAATTCTAAATTATATTCTTGGAAAAAATAGAGACATTTTACAAAAAATTGACCCATGGACTCCTCGAGAAAAAGATATTCTCTCCTTCTACAAAGATCAGTTTTGTACTTACCTCCCCTTGACTCTGAAGCATGCTCGCAAAACAAGATATGATCGAACAGAGGACGGAAAGCGTACTTTTACTCTTATAGGAGGCGAGAAGCATGACGCTAAGTTTGGAACTATCATTGAAGAAATTAACTATACTATCCAAGACTACTATCAAGGAAAAGTCTATGAACCTGAGCTGCGCGAGTGGCTGCAGAAACTTAAAACTGATCTGCTAAACAATGATCTAAGCGCACATGAACGCTTCAAAGAGATCTTCCCCACGCATGACCTTGATAAAGTTAATCTGAATGCTATCCAGACCCTCCTATCTGAATTAAACGACAACGACGATCATGTAAAATATTTCTTAAAACTACGCCTTGATACCCTACGCGTCAGCGGCGAAGTTATATCTATGACCCCGCAAAATATTGTCTCCATGAGCCGAGCAGATTCAGGCACATCGGCAACTATCGGCTGTAAATATGCCCTGCATCGACAATTTAACGTTGATGACGAAGCCATTGGAAATATTCAAGCACAGATGGTCTACCGTCTTGTCAGCAGAACAATAAATGGTAATATACTATTTGATTATGACCCTCAAAATCCTAAACAAGCTTTACTGCTCGCTCAACAACAAGCCGAGCTTTGCGCAATTATTGACGGACCGGGAGCCTATAGGAAATATAAGCCGGAAGAATTAGCGAAAACTTTGTTAAGAGTTAATCCCAAGTTAAAAAGAGTAGGCTACTACCAAGAAGATGGCAAATTGAATTTTATCGGTGATGCCTCAGCAGAGCTGGAAGATCGAGGATTCTGCTACTCTCAAGCTTTTACTCGCGGATCGGACAATAAACTTAAAGCAGATGGCTGTAGTTTGTTGATAACGAATGATCAAGGAACTTTGGAAGAGCTCTGTCAGAATGAAGGGCGTATGCGCTTGCAGAGTCAAAAGGTCATGATTACCCGTTCACGCTATGCCCCTGAAATCAAAACCATCGATGATCTTATTGCTATAAAGGCCTCTAATGGAGCTCTGATTTATTCTGACGATCTTTATCGTGCAAAGACCCAAGAGCTAGAAGATATTGTGGGTACAGGAGTTCAAAAATTTCTTTTACCTCTGGAACTTGATGCTTTTCTTGATGCGTTTGAACCGTTTTTAAATTTGATTATTACTCCAGCTTCTCCTACCTATGAAGAACCAGGGAGCTATTTTGAGAAAAATAAAGAGCTTCGTGAGTGTAAAGAACTACCTTTGAAAGAACTAGCGGACTTACGTAAAGAATGCACAGACTTTTGTGAAAAACATCAACTCTCTCAAGTTATCAAAGAGCTTAATGAGGTGAAGTATTCTCCGTCTATGATCAACATGTTTCCTAATAAAGTCTATGGACGTAAGAACAGTTTAGAAACCGAGTTAGAAATTGAATTGGAAGAAGAGTTAGAGTTTGAACTTGAAAACGAGTTAGAATTTGAGCTCGAGGTAGAGAAAGAAGTAGAAACTTTCAAAAAAATTGGAGTCGAAATTCCCTATTATCTACCTAGAGAAGATATTCAAATTACTTATTCAGCTAAAAATAAAGTCCATCAAGCATTTAGCTCTGAAATCTATTTTACCGAAGCTTATCTACCCTTATCTAGGACAGATCCTCTCTATGTACGCAAACCCTACGATAATAAGATGTATCGGGTAGGATCAGTCTATTATGATTATAGAGAGGGGGAAGTCATTATTGGAGATCTTCTTGATGACACTATCCATCAAAGAAGAGCCAGTGATGGAGGATTCTACTATGACATTCGTACTGGTGAAGTTACAAATGTTCAAAGAGGCTATAGTGGACTATTAAATGGATATATCCCTCCTCCACCTGAATTTCTTAAATCTGACAGGTTTTTATTCCTCATTGCTCAAGTGAAGTTCTTTAATCGACAAGTCACTGGTTATTCTGCTCAAGAAGAGATCCTACTAAAAAAATGGATCCAAAAGGGTGGTGTTAAAGAGCTACGTCACTATTTTGAAGATGTCATGCTTCGGTATGATCCCGAGACAAGTAGGGGGTATCGCCATAGCCAGCTCTGGAAAATTTTCGAAGAGCTCGGAAAAAACTAGAAGGCACCAAGAGCTAATTTTTATTGTTCGTCTTGGTTTAGGCTATATCCTGGAGTGCCATTGAATGTATACAGCTGTTCTGTATGTGTGAAGGGGATTCCAGCTTCAGCAAACCTTGTCAGCAGCAATACGATATCATTTTGTGAAAGGCCCTCACCGACATAGCGACAGCGCCAGCTATCAATCCAGGAGGTCTCAGGCATCTTTTGAGGCCAAAGCGATGAGCCTCTATTACCAATCATTTTTAGTGATAATGTCGAATGGTTAACTGTCTGTAGTTTTTGATGGAGGTTATCCACATCACCATCCCAATCGATATACACATCCATTCCAACAAGTTTTTTCTTTAAAACTTTGTTTTCCACTTTTGTATGCTTATGCAAGCTATGTAGATGTGCCGTAGCCTCATAGTGTACCGGCTTTAACACTTCGGGATTTTTCCCTAAATTCGAAACGACAGCTTGCGCAAACTCTTGCGTTCCCACCTTTTGCGTACTCATTTTCTCATTAAAAATATCGTAGGTGTGAATTCCGTTCTCCAAAGTCCTCAACCATCCATTATGAACCAAAGCTGCCTGTTCAGACAGCCCTACATGCACTAACATCATCACGGCCGCTAGCAGCAGTCCCGATGGATTTGCCAGGTTTTGTCCTGCGCGTCTAGGCGCCGATCCATGGATAGCCTCGAACATGGCATTATGAGGGCCAATATTCGCCGATCCTGCCAATCCGACCGACCCGGCTATCTGTGCAGCCACATCTGACAAGATATCTCCATAAAGATTGGGCATCACAATCACATCAAAAGCCGTAGGGGTATCCGCCATCTTTGCGGCACCTATATCGATAATCCAATGCTCTTTTTCCACTCCAGGGTATTCAACAGCTATTTCTTCAAAAACCTGATGAAACATCCCATCTGTCAATTTCAAAATATTATCTTTCGTAAAGCAGGTCACTTTCTTTCGTTTGTAGGCCATCGCATACTCAAATGCATACCGCACAATCTTTTCACAGCCCGGTCTAGAAATAATCTTCAATGCATGCACTGTCTCTTGCGACTGGCGATATTCAATGCCTGTATACAAATCTTCCTCGTTCTCACGCACAATCACCACATCCATTCCAGGATGTTTCGTCTCTACAAAAGGGTGATATGCCACGCAGGGCCGCACATTCGCATACAGGCCCAACGCTCCGCGAATGGTCACGTTCAAACTCTTAAATCCTCCTCCCTGAGGTGTCGAAATAGGCGCTTTTAAAAAGGCT
>JABDDJ010000090.1:0-3417 GCA_013287645.1 Chlamydiota bacterium
CGCCTTCTTTTTATCAATTTGAACTCCTTGCCCATAACGATAACAATTACCTAGTTCAATCAATGCTGATGTATTACCCATTTCAGCGGCTTTTTGATATAACTCAATAGCTCTAGCTTCGCTTTTCTCTACTCCAATCCCATAGAAATAACATTCAGCCAAACCTTTAATACCATCATGATTTTCAAGTTCGCTTGCTCGTTGATAAAACGATACAGCCCGCTTCGCATCCACCTCAACACCGATGCCATCCCGATAGCATCTTCCTAACAAAACCAATGCATATGTACTTCCTGATTTGCTAGCCCTCTCGTACAATTGAACAGCCTTGACGGCGTCCTTCTTCACGCCAATTCCCTTTCTATAACAATCTGCCAAATCCGTTGTGGCGCGCTCATACCCAAGATCACTCGCTCTTGTATAGAGTGCTACAGCCTCAAAATCGTTCTTTGGCACTCCAAGACCATTCTCATAACAATCTCCCAAACGTTGCATGCATATTTCACTGCCCGTTTCAATACCTTGCCTGTAGAACTCTACAGCGCGTTTTTCATCTTTCTCTACTCCATTCCCTTTTCGATAATGATCTCCAATCCTAAATAGAGCATTAGCTTTTTTGTAAAACTCTTCTGCCTGATGAACATCCTTCTCAACACCATCCCCAAAAAAATAACAATCGCCAAGATATTGATAAGCCGTTAGATATCCCTGTGAGGCTGATTTGGTTAATAGATCTACAGCTGTTTTTTTGTCTTTTGGCATACCAATTCCATTGAGATAACAAAGACCCAAGCTGCACAGCGCAGGTATATATTCCATCTCACTTGAACGTCTGTATAAAACTACTGCTTCCAGCTCATTTTTAGGCAAACCTACTCCATCCTCATAACATTGACCTAACCGTTGCATGCAAACTTCACAATTCCCCTCAACTCCCTGTTTATAGAGCTCTACAGCATGCTTTACGTCTTTTTCTACACCCATGCCATTCCAATAACAATCTCCTAACAAATACATCGCACATGTACTACCTAATTCAATAGTTTTCTCACATAGCTGAATGGCCTTTGTTTCGTTCTTCTCCACTCCAATTCCTACCAGGTAACATGTGGCCAAATCTACCATGGCTGGAACAAATCCAAGTTCGCTAGCCCTTGTATACAGCGCTACCGCCTCAGATTCATTTTTGGGTACAACTACCCCCTTTTCATAGCACTCGCCTAGACAACACATGGAAACGGCACATCCTCTCGCAACGCCCCTTTTATAAATTTCTACGGCTCGTTTTTCATCTTTCTCTACCCCATCACCGTACATATAATTATTGCCCAGAATGTACAAAAAACCGCTCTTGTCGTAATACTCTTCCGCCAAATGAGCGTCTTGTTCCACTCCGTCTCCCGAGAAATAGCTCTTTCCAAGAATGTGCATGGCATCCACATTTCCCTTGTCAGCAGCTTGTCTGTACCACTCTATTGCTCGATTGCCATCTTTTTTAACCCCTCTACCGCGACGATAACACTCCCCTAAAATGACCATAGCCCAATCTTTGCCCTTTTCTGCGACCTTTTCGTATAAATGAATCGCTTTAGCTTCATCCTTTTCTACCCCAATTCCTTCCATATAGCATCTTGCTAAGTTGCTCATCGCTACATAAGCGCCAAGATCACTAGCTCTTTTATAGAGCGTTACCGCCTCCTTTTCATCTTTTGGAACGCCCAACCCTTTCTCATAACATTTCCCTAAATGATTCATGGAAAAGCAACACCCCATCTCGGCGCCTTGCTTATAACACTCAGCTGCTCTCTTTTCGTCCTTCTCAACGCCATCGCCATACAAATAATGATCACCCAACAGAAACATGGCCTCGGCTTTTCGATAATACTCTTCAGCCAAGTGGACATCCTTCTCGATGCCGATTGCTTTCATGTAACATCTGGCTAGATTCTTCATGGCAAGAGGGCAGTCTAAGTCGCTTCCCTTTTTATAAAGCTTTACTGCCTCTAGTTCATTTTTTGGTATCTCAATCCCTAGTTCATAAAATTCTCCTAAAGCACCAATAGCTGATCGATTTCCCACTTCAGCAGCTTGTTCATACAAATGAATGGCCTTAGTCGCGTCTTTTTTAACTCCAATGCCTTGCATGTAACAGCGAGCCACATCCTTCATGGCATTCAAGTCTCCAAATTCACTGGCTTGTTGGTATAACGCCAATGCCTTCATATAGTCTTTATAGACACCAAGACCCTCTTCATAGCATTCGCCTAAACGACGTATAGCCGCTGGAAGTTTTTGATCAGCCGCTTCTCGGTAGAATTCAACGGCTTGCACCTCATCTTTTTTAACTCCAGCACCTTTAAGATAACAATCACCGATCTGCACAAGCGCAAATACCCAACCGATTTCAGCCGCTTTTCTATAGAGTTCTAAAGCCTTCTGCTCCTCTTTTACCACCCCACACCCTTCCTCATAACATTCACCCAGATACACGATTGCCGAGCTCTCTCCTTGATCGATTGCTTGTTTGTATAACTCTACAGCTCTCTTTTCGTCTTTCTCGATGCCGTCCCCATATCGGTAACAATGAGCAAGAGCAATTAAACCACGGCCTATCCCCATCTCCGCACACTCTTGAAAAAACTGAAAGGCTTTACGTTTATCAGACTCGACTCCAGCCCCATACCGATAACAATTTCCGAGGTCGATTAAAGCAAAGTAATCTCCTTTGTCAGAGGCCATTTGGTAAAGAGCAGCTGCTTTGCTTAGATCTTTTTCGACACCAATGCCTTGTTCATAGCAACGAGCTAAATTAGTCATGGCATCTGCGTTTCCTAACCTGCTCGCCTCTTGGTAAAAGGCAAAAGCTTTAATGAGGTCTTTCTCAATCCCCAAGCCATTTTCATACAATTTCCCTAAACTGCTCATCGCTTCTGGACTGCCTAATTCGAGAGCCTTGTTATAGAGCTCAGCAGCTCTTTTATAATCTTGCGGTAAACCGCGCCCATCAGCAAAGCGAGAAGCTTCTTGAACAATCTCTTCCATTCTCTTTTTCTGGCAAGACTCTAACATGGATTTGGCTAAAGCGTGGCCGAGCTGACTAGCTTGCCAATAGTATAAAAGCTCCTCCGAAGGGTCTTTCTCTACCACTAAGCCATCGTGATAACAAATGGCAAGATTGTACATCGCTTCCGCATTGCCTAAATCCGCCGACTGTTTCAATAACTGAATTGCTTTCGGACAGTCTTGTTCCACCCCTTTCCCTTTTAAGTAACAAAGGGCAAGGTTGTTCATGGACTCTTTGTGGCTAAAAGCGGCGGCTTGCTGATAAAGGTTGAAAGCTTGGAACTCATCTTTGGTGACTCCGTCTCCATGCTCAAGGCGAAAGGCTTGTTTGAAAAGGGAGGTTGCCTCGTCAAA
>JABDDJ010000090.1:3427-4979 GCA_013287645.1 Chlamydiota bacterium
CTCTTTACCAAATGGCCTCTGACAAAGGAGGTTGCCTCGTCAAAATCTTCGTCTTTAGGTTTGTTTTTGGAAAAATGGCTGCTCATATAACATCCTCTTTTTCCGACAAAAATGTCCAATCATGTTTTGTTAAAATTTAAACCCCTTTTCTCTTAAAAAATCTTCAGGGTTAATGTTGAGAATAATGGGTTCTTTCTGCTCCTGAATGTGCCCTTTTTGAATACCTTCTAGACGGTCTAGTTCTTTTTCCATGACTTCCAAAATGAATTCTCTTTCTAATTTGTTCTTTGCTTTGATAATGGCTTTTTCGAACTCTTGTCGTCTCTCATCGGCTCGGAGAATGAAACTAAGTTTTGTAAGCCAGTAATTCATTTCCTCTAGATATTTTTTCGCATAATCTGGCTTTACGTCCGACAAGTCTTGAGATTTATCCACTTTTTCATCTCCATCGGTAGTGGGTGCTTTATCCTTTTTGTCGTCTTCATGTATTTGAACTTTTTTCGAATAAACAAGGTTCATCAATTGTAAGAAAGCTGTAAAATGCTTGTTATCCAAAAGAATAGGATCCAGAACTGGAACTCCATGATGTTTAGCCAAATGCTCTTTCAATTTGGTAAACTTTTTTGGATCGTCCAAGATCGCTTTATGGTGGGGGTTGCTTCTATTCAAAATAGGGCGGACTCCACCTTTGGCTTTATCGATATGAGTAAAGAATAACTTGTCGTCGTGTGGATCAATAGTGTTTCGGTGGATTTGGACTAAATGTCCATTTTTATCTAATGACCACGCATGGAGATCTTTAAGTAAGTTGTGCGTATCTGCGCTCAAAAGCACATCCTTAGTTGATTTGATATTCACAGCCTGAGCGGCTATTGCAACAACGTTCGTTTCTTTAATCTCGACTTGTTTTTCAGTAGATTGAGTTTGTTTTTCAGCAGATTGTATTTGTTTTTCATCACTTATTTCGGTGTTTTTTGCATCAACTTTATTTGAAATCGAATCCTCTGATTTCTGTAATTTTGCTTCTTCTTCTTCCTGAGCTTTCATCTTTGCTTTTAAAGCTAGAATTTGCGCCCTTAGTTTGTCTGCATCTGAACTTTTTGTGTTACGAGGTTCCAGTATTAAAGCTCCGTTTTGGATTGCACGCCCCCCTAAGTCATTTGTCGCTTTTTGCGATATGTGTTGCCCTTGGCCAGTGGCTTCATCGTTATCAGTACCCTTGACGAGTTTTTGGGTTGCTGATTCTTCTGAAGGATTCTTTACTTCTTTCTCATTTTTACCGTTGTCGGCAGAATTTGGAACAGGTTCGCTTGATTCAGAGGGATTAACTTCTTTCTTAATTTTATCGTCTGGTTGCTGATTGAATGGATTTTCTGAATAATTTGGAAAATTTCCAACATTCATAGTATCTCCTAAATATAAATTTATACTACATTTTGTATTATAATATAAATATTTGTTTTGTGTCAAATTATGTTTATTATACCAAGATTCTTGACAAAAAACTGCTTAAAAAGCTACTATGGGCCCGGTTTGGGAATATTTAAATCCA
>JABDDJ010000091.1 GCA_013287645.1 Chlamydiota bacterium
ATTTAATGTTAGCGTAGGTACTACCCCTCGATGTGATTCACTATACTTCTGGGACTCTTTTTCAAGATAATCTTGCAAACTTTCTAAATCGATAATCGCTTTGTTGGATCCTACGTAGATCACCTCTTCATTATCGACAAAGACAGTGAGCTGTGTAGTAAGTGGCGCTGTTTCTATCGGCAAGGCCACCTGCTCAATATGCAATGACTTAAGTGGTAAGATGTCTGATGTAACAATAAAAAAGACGAGCAGCAAAAAAATGACATCGACAAGAGGGGTCATATCTATGAGCGAACTAGTCGATTTAAGGCGTGTTCTAAACTGCATCAATACTTTTCCTCTCTACTGATCAAAAGATCAACAAGCTCTGTGGATGTGGTCTGAATCTCTAAGACAAATGCCTCAATCCTGCTGACGAGATAGTTATAAGCAAGAAGCGCGGGAATGGCAACCACTAATCCAGCTGCTGTAGTCAATAAGGCATATTCTAAGGCATCTCCAATGCGTGCTGCAGTGATATCAACCATTCCGCTTAGCCGCATCTCCGCAAAAGCTTGCATAAATCCCAGAACTGTTCCCAAAAGCCCGATAAGGGGTGCTATATGGCTTATAATCGAAAGGATCTTGGCATTTTTCTCGAGATGTGCGATCTCTAAACGTCCTGCAGCCTCCATGCTTCTCTCTATCTGATCTTGTGAGCGGTTATGTCGCATAATGCCCGCCTTTAAGATCGCAGCGAGTGTTCCGCCTGCCTCTTCGCAATGCTGGACAGCTTCGATGATGTTTCCTTCCTGAATAGACTGTCGCAAATCTATGATCAGCTGGTTAGTGTCAACGGTCGATTTGCGAAGCAAAAAAAGCCTCTCAATAAAAATGCCGCCAGCCACAATGGAACAGAGGATCAGTATCCAAAGAATCAGAGCATTACTGCTGAGCTGTAGTAGAGAGTCGAGCATAGTCTTTCCTTATTTTTTGTTGAGCAAGCGCTGCCCAATGGCCTTTCTTAGATGCTATGGTTTTCCATTGGTTTTGTGCCAAATCATCCTTTTTTTCATCCTCATAAATAGCTGCGCGCAGGCACATCGCTCTGAGACGTTCAGAAGAAGCGACCGGGCTATTGATCGCTTTGGAAAGGGTAAGATGCGCTTCGTGATAACGACCTTGATCCCTCAAGCATAAAGCATACAGGATCCAAAGATCAATAGCATCTGTTGTCGACAATAGAGAAGTGTCGCTTTGATTGAGCGCGAGTAGTGCTTCAGCAACTTGGCCATTTGAAAATTGATAATGGGCAAGTTTGAGATATGCAAGCGCCGCTATATTAGGGGAGAGAACCATAATCTGCTTTAACATTTCATCAGCTTTTTCTGTTTCAAAGTGGTTGAGATGTAGGCAGAAGACAAGATAACAGTATTTTGGAAGCCATTCGTTCGATTTAACAGGTGAAAGATAATTCTTAGCTTCATGTAAGAGAGACTCTCTTTTTTGACCAAATGCTCCATCAGCCAACAGCAGATAGGTCTCAACGCTTTTTAATGCCGCCGCCTCCTTCACAGAGAGATACTGAGCAGATGAAGCGGCTGAAATCGCACTGTTAGCCATAAAACGGAGCCATGCAAACTGGGCTTGTTTAAATGCATCTAATGCTTTTAAAAGATATTTTTCTGGATTCTTGCTTAAACGGCTGCGGGCTAAATAGTCGTTTCCAATATAGTAGAGGACGTAAATTTGCAATGGACTATCGGGATAGAGTTTTGGAAATTGGGAAAGTTTTTTTAAATCAATGCATTGGCTATTCGGTGCGCAAGATTGAAAATATTGGGCAGGTTGGTAAGGGTAGGAGGAAGCTTGAATAGCTTCGAAATAGAGGAGTAAAGGGGCAATAAACCAAAAAAAATAGCGTAAAATGAACTTCCAACACAATTCTTCTTTGGAAAAAAATAGAAAATATGAAATTGTGCTGTTTAGAGGGAATTGTTGCAATATAGACTGTCCCGTGATGCTGTTAGAGAATTGATCGTTGATGTGAGAGCTATTTGTAGATCGGAACATCCACCAGTCCTTTAAGTTAAACAAGCGTCTGAATAGTCAATTATGTTGCACAGTATATGCAAAGTCAACACACAGATTCATGATAATGAATCTTAACACAAAGGAGACGATCATGTCTTTGAGAGACACGATTAAAGAAATGAAAGAGCTTTTACATAACATCACATCTGATGTTGATAAAGCTGAAGGTGGAAACAAAGCTGCTTCCCAACGCGTTCGTACTGGAACCGTTAAACTCGAAAAAGTAGCAAAGTTATACCGCAAAGAGTCTATTCATAGCGAAAAACAACCACGTGCTAAGAAAGCAAGCCATGCGAAAAAGCCAGCTAAGCATCATGCAAAGCCAAAGGCACATGCACATCATACATCACATGGACATGCTCATCATGGACACAAAACAGCAAAAGTGAAAGCAAAACCAAAAGCAGCTATTGCTAAGGCCCGTCCACGTATGCTCTCCATGAAGCGTCCAACAGCTAAGTTGCCAACACGCCATCACCACATGTCTATGCGTTAATTTTTAGCTGAATAGGCTTAGAATCACAAGATCAAGGGAGGTTTATGCCTCCCTTTTTTATTTTCGACATCGATTGATATAGACCTTAAATTGAGATTTCTGTAGCATAAACTGTTTTACATTCAATTATTTAGGTTTTTTATGAGTTCGATTGCAGCTAGTTCATTCAGTTTATTTAAAGATATTATGAGTTCATGCTTAACAGATATTGATATAGTTAAGGGGTCCTTTCAGGCTTTGCACAATGTGAGAGATGAATATCAACTAGGAAAGCTTAAAACTGAAAACCTTACTCCATCCTTTGATAATTGTATTAAAGTTTTGTCAAATAACTTTAGTTTATTATATACAAAATTTAAATTGCTAAGATACAGGATTCATGAGCCTGATGTAGTAAAAAATCTATTATCTAGTTTTGATGATGAACCAAATATAAATAGAATTCGTGAAACAAAAGAAAATATTAATGCATTGGTTGCTGAAGTCACTTCACTAAAAACAGGAATTGTCTGGAGTGAGCGCTTTCCAAATCAAAATTCTGTGCATGATTTAAAAAGAGTGATAGAAAATGGAAAAGAAATAGAAGACAGAATTTTATTACTTTTAAACGAACTACAATATGCCTATAGTTACTTAGATCGTCTTACTAAGATAATTTGTATACAAAACAAACTGAATCAATTATCTCATTTTACCGAATTTTATGATGAAATGGAAGAAAATAAACAAACCCAAATATATTTATCACTAACAACTCAACTTCTTTCCGAAGTTCAAAAACGAAAAGAGCAGTTGATCAATGAACACTTTCCTTTCTTTCAAGAAATAGATGTTAATGAGAGCAAAAAGCTCATCTCCTCACTCCCTAAAGACACCTATTTTATGACATTTGGTGGATACTTGGATCACTTTCTTTTGTATTGCAACGACTCGATAATCAAACTGACAACCCAAACTAAAGTGGAAAGAGATATTTATTATACAGCTGATGTCAATCGAACGATTGAGCTATTGAAAAATCAAAAAATGCTCCCACAAAGTGCTGTACCATTTACACCTCAGCTTCATCTACAACTTTTTCCTGCTTTTCAAACACATTTAGGAAATAGTCTAACTCCTGAAATCTTTGAAAAGATCTATTTAAGTGCGCATGAGCTAATCCTTAATCCTAATAATTGCGGAAAAAGTACCGAATTAAGCTTCAAAATCTCAGATACTCTTACGCTTAATTGTTGGATTGAAATGCCTCATAGTAAGGTTCTTGACGTTCTTCTTTACAAGACAAGTGAAGACTCTATATGGGCCAAAACAAACTGTAAAACGTATTATTTAGCTCATTCCTTCTCAATAAGTATTCAGCCAGATCGGTATGGAAGGCGCAGTCTAGCTTACAGCACCTATGTTATTCTTGAATTAATTAATTCTAAAATGGAAAAGAAGTTAGTAATAGGGATTCAACACCACAGAAAGCTTTTTCAAGAAAATCCAGAAATGTGCATCGCAGAACCTCCTTCTTTAAGACTTCCCGATATCAATGGCACTCCAGTAAACCCCTTAATGTTGAAACAAAAGTGGTACAATAGCGACCTCAACAAAACTCTATATGATGGTAGAATTCCGATTAGCTATGAAATGAATCCAGCAACAATCCCATTTCATTTAGACCATTTTATCTCATCTGTCATCGACATTTGTAAGACTTTAGAATATTTTCATGAAAAGGGAGTGGTTCATCGCGACATTAAGGCAGGGAACGTTTTTCTTGAGCTCAAAGAGGGTAAAGTTCATACCCGTTTAGGCGACTATGACATGACTTGCTATTTTGGTAAAAGTGGAACTTCCGAAGAATATTTATTTTGGGATTTACTAACACAGATGGGAGTAGTTACGCCTGTACCTGACCTATATGGGGTTGCAATCCTTTTGGGACGAAAATTTTTTAGAAACTTTTTAGAACAGTTTAAGAAAATGCAGCTTGATGAAGTTAAAGAAAACTTTTTTAAATTTCTTATGAATTTAACTCTCCCCGATGCTCAAAATCAACTTACCTTAACGCAAATTAATGACTCTTTAATTTCAAAAGATAAGGAAATGATGGATATGTTTAAGAATGAAGATTTTAAAAACAAACTCTTTCATTTTTTAAATAGAGTTAAAGTCATTAAGGAGCTGATGAATATTGCTTTCGAAGTCATGGAAAAAAGCAACCAGCTTCATCAACATTTCAAAAATAATCCAAATCTACAAGAAATTTTTTCAAATGCTCCTCTTCAGGTAATTATCTCAACTTGGGAAGACGAAATAGTGAAGAAAGGTCATTTTATCACTGCGAGTGAACTGAGAACACAGATTGAAGTCATTCAACGTAAATACCGC
>JABDDJ010000092.1 GCA_013287645.1 Chlamydiota bacterium
CGAAATCGAAGAGGGGCGATTTGCGGTCAAAAGAATTATCGGCGACACAGTTACCATAGCAGCCGATATTTTTGCAGATGGCCATTCGCAAGTCACGGCTCAGCTGCTTTTTCGCACTGACGACCAAGAGCCATGGAAAGAAATCCCTATGGTACTGCGCGAGAATGACCGTTGGGAAGCGCAATTAACAGTCACTCAACTGGGACTCTACTCCTACACTTTGCAAGCCTGGGTCGATAAACGCTGGATTACGCACTATCCCAAAACACTTCAAATCATAGTTGATCCTTCTAAAGCAGGATTTAGCACCTGGTATGAGCTTTTTCCCCGCTCATGCAATGCGCACTTAGGGGCTCATGGTACCTTTAACGATTGCGAAAGTAAACTTCCTCAGATTGCTAAAATGGGATTCGATGTTTTGTACCTTCCTCCTATTCATCCGATTGGTACTACGAAGCGTAGAGGAAAAAACAACCAGCCAGAGTCGTCTAGAACTGATCCAGGAAGCCCCTGGGCCATTGGAGCAAAGGAGGGAGGACATAAAGCCATCCATCCTCTGCTAGGAACAGTCGAAGATTTTGAGCGCCTCGTCAAGACTGCCAAAAGCCATGGAATCGACATCGCTCTAGACATCGCGTTACAGTGCTCTCCCGATCATCCCTATATTAAAGAGCATCCCGAATGGTTTTTGCACCGCCCTGATGGATCGATTCAGCATGCCGAAAACCCCCCTAAAAAATATCCAGACATTGTTCCCTTTTACTTTGAAACCGACGACTGGCAGACACTTTGGGAAGAATTAAAAAGCATTGTTGTCCATTGGATCGAAAAAGGAGTACGCATCTTTAGAGTCGATAACCCACATACTAAGCCCTTTGTATTCTGGGAGTGGCTCATTCGAGAAGTCAAAAAGACCTACCCCGAAACCCTTTTCCTCTCAGAAGCCTTTACCCGCCCTAAAGTCATGTATTGGCTATCTAAGTCAGGCTTTACACAATCCTACACCTACTTCACATGGCGGCGCACAAAAAAGGAGCTCACTGATTATTTGACAACACTAACAGCCACCGAAATTGCAGAGTACTTTCGACCTAACCTATGGCCCAATACCCCCGACATCCTCTCCGAAGAGCTTCAGTATGGAGGAAGAGCCGTTTTTTTAAGCCGGCTTATTCTAGCTGCTACACTCTCTTCCAACTACGGAATCTATGGCCCCACCTTCGAACGCATGGTCAACGAAGCCGTACCAGGCACTGAAGAGTACCTCAATGCCGAAAAGTATGAGATCAAGCATTGGGAGCAGAATCCAGCGCCAGAGATCAAAGATATTGTCGCCTTGATCAATAAGCTGCGCCACGAAAACCGGGCGCTGCAGATGACTAATAACCTAAAATTTTACGAGATTGCCAATGATCAGATGATCTACTTTGGAAAGTCCTCTGAAGAGGCTGCTAATACCCTTTTAATCATTGTGAGCTTAGATCCTTTCAATCCTCAAACAGGCAAGCTAAAGGTCCCTTTACTCGATTTAGGGCTAAAAGCCGATCAATCTTACCGCATCCATGAACTACTCACAGACCGCTACTACATTTGGGAAGGGGAAACCCAAGAAATTACTTTGTACCCCTCGCAAATTCCTGCCGCCATCTTCCGTATCCATCGCAAGCTACGCCGTGAGGTCGATTTCGAGTATTTTTAGTATAAATTTAAACGCAAAGGCGCAAAGCCGCAAAGAAAAAAATGAAAATTTTCCTTTTTCTTTGCGGCTTTGCGCCTTTGCGTTTAAAAATTAATAAGCTTGAGCGATCGCTAGATCTGCCCAGTCTGTTGTGTAGTGGCGTGACGCACGGTCGCAGCGCACTCTCCAGGAATGGTTAACCCCCATCGCTCCATAAAAGAGCGTGTTTTTTCCAAAGCGCGCATTCAATGCATCCACAGTGTGTATCATGGTACGTCGTTTAGGATCGGGTGCCCCTAAAAATAGGTCTGACATGACTGCATTTTCTGGAATTAGGTCTAAAAGGATTACTCCACATTTTTTATAACGCTCCGATTCAGAATAGAGCCTTTTCAAGCAGCCTTTGGCAGCTGTAATCATCTGCGGAGTGTCGCAGGTTGGTATGTCAAAAGAGGTGAGTAGGCTAAAATAACGACGCGTACCCTCATGCGAGTCGAGAATAGACTCTAGATAGACAGATAAAGCCGAAGCACAGCTCTCCTGCTCTCTCATCCTAATACAAGCCGAATTGACAAAGGTAGAGAGCGCCTCTGCCAATTCTGAGAACTCTGTCACAATCCTTCCAAAAGAGCGCGAACAGGTAATGCTTTTCTTGGGTGCAATTTTGTCTAAGTCTAAGCAGCTCACTCCTCTCAACTCCCAGAGCATGCGTTCACCTACAACACCCATTTGGCGCCTGACCAGGACTGGATCTAAGTCACTAAACTGCAATGCTGTATGAATTCCTATACGACTCAATCGCTCCTTTAATTTCCTTCCTATTCCCCACACTTTACCTACCTCATACTCCTCTAAAATCCGACGCTGTTTCTCAAGATCACTTAAATCAAAAATACCCAGCTCGCGATCCTTCTTAGCCATGTTATTAGCCACTTTTGCCAACGTCTTCGTAGGGGCAATGCCGAACGAAACTGGAATTCCCACCCACTTTTTTACCATTCTTCGCAGCTGCAGGCAGGTAGCGTAAAGTTCTTCAGCAGTGATGTGAGAAGGATATTTTAAAAAGGCCTCATCGATGGAATAGATTTCGATTTCCGGCGCCATCTCCCCCAAAACCTGCATAATCCGCTGAGAGATATCTCCATACAATTCATAATTAGATGAGAAGACTACTACACCATGTCTTTCACAAAAGTCCCTGATTTTGAAGTATGGCTCTCCCATCTGAAAGCCCAGCGCCTTTGCCTCTTGAGAACGCGCCACGATGCAGCCATCGTTGCTAGAAAGCACGACGACCGGAATACCCTCCAGCTTAGGGTTAAAGAGCCGCTCACAAGAGACATAGAAGTTATTACAGTCCGCTAAAACATAGCTCATGCTAAAACCTATGGATGACGCTTGTCACAATACCCCAGATACGCAGGTCGATCTCTTCCGTAATGTCGATAGGAGGGTAGGCATCATTTTCAGCCACAAGCTGTATTTTTTTGCCTTCGCAGCGCAGTCTTTTTACGATCAGCTCTCCATTCAGAGAAGCAATCACAATCTTACCACTAGTAGGTTCCAGACTACGGTCTACAACCAGGATATCTCCATCTTGGATGCCGGCCTTTAGCATGGATGTGCCAGAAACTTTTAAGAAAAATGTAGCCGTAGGATGTTTGACCAACAGCTCGTTTAGATCGAGCTTTTCTTCAATCTCGTCCTCAGCTGGAGAAGGAAATCCCGCCGAAATCCTATGCTGATACAGCGGAAGGCGATAGAAATTTGTTTGAATACACTTTAAGACCTGCTCAACATCGCTCAAAGGCACTCTAATAGCCTTTGTCGATTCCCCGAATTTACCCGATCCACGCGGTCTACCCGCGCCAACGCGTAATCCACCCTTTGACATGTCTTTCTCCTTTTTTGATTATTGTACAGTAATCAAAGAGAAAGGGAAAGATAAAAGACGATTGCCAAATAGTATCTGAGCGAACGCAGCGACCTATAAAAAGGCGGTGCAGAGCACCGCACTCCAGGGAGCTCGCTGCGCTCGCTCATATTTCAGCAAAACTATGCTTTATACAACTGTTGTTTGAGTTGTTTTAGCACGTTCAGCAATACGACTTTTCAATACTTTCAAGAAATCATTACAAGAAACTTGATTCAGAGTTACTTGATTATCACTGGCTAGATGTGTGATATATTCCCGCAATTCGTCATCATTTTTACATTCTGGTAATTCACCAAATTTAACTATATAAAAGATTTTGTAACGATCTTTACCATTAATATAATGTTGAACTAACTCTTGTTTTTGTTTCTTAGTTAGTTTTGTTAAAATTTGATTATCCTTGCACCCGGCGGCAGAAACTACAGAATCAAGCTTCTCAATGAGTGCATCCTCATCACCATTATTACTTAATACTTCCAAAATTTGTTTAGTAGGGTAATATTCCCTAATATGTTTCTTCAACAAATCAAAATCCTTTTGGATTGCTTGCTTTTCTTGCGTGGCTTTTGCTGCAGCTGCTGCTTCCTCTGCAATTGGATTAGAGGTGGATGATGAACTGGAAGAGGATGAGCTGGAAGAGGAGGATGATGAACTAGAAGAAGATGAAGAAGTAGAAGACTGATCATCATTTTCATCTTCATCTTTAAAGTTAACAAGCTCATTTATAAGGGCTTGTTGTTGGATATCCTCAAATTCAAGCCAATTCAGTTGAACATTATAAACTTCACTTTTACTTGGCTTATGCACAACTGTCAGATTATTTATGAAATTGGATACAAAAGTATTAGAATCATCCTTAGCACTCTGAAGAGCAGGTCCACTTAGGGTTTGAACGTGCTCAAACAGATGAGATTTAGCAACTCTAAACTTAGCAGTGAGAGGCATTTCAGCAGGATTTAGGTCAGGATTGGAATTGGGTTTTTGAGTTTTTTTGGAGTCATCAGGCTTATTGCTTGCATTTCGCAGCATGTAGCAGGCGTATGCTCCGCCGACGGCGCCGACGACGAAAGGATTAGGATATGTGAGTACCATAGCTGCAACAGAACCACCAGCTATAACCAGTGTTCCGATGAGCTTAAGGGTTGCGTTCATCCCAGCTAATTTTTGATTGACGAAGTTGGAAATGCTCTTAGGAACGATATGT
>JABDDJ010000093.1:0-4705 GCA_013287645.1 Chlamydiota bacterium
AAGGTAGTAAAGGATGTTTCCAAAGCAGTCTTTCTTGCTTCATCTTCAGGAGCGATTTCTGACAATTTTTTAACAGCCTTAAGGTAAACAGCATTTTTGGCATCCACTTCATCTTGAAGTAATAAATACTGAGTAAGAAAGTATTTATCTGCTGAAATATTTTTTTCAATTGCTCCAGTTGCAATTCTTGTAACTACGCATGATTTTGAAAACTTATTAGCAAACGTAGTGGATCGACATGATAATAGCATGCGAGCTTGTTGTTCTGGACTCTCTGCTTCATTAAACTTTAACTCGCTTGCAAGTTTTCCTGAGGCATTAATAATTTTCGCTCTATAGTTAGAGAAAAGATTACTTAATTCATGCTGTGGGGTTAAATCTATATTCTTTGAGCTAATATAGAAAAAAGAACCAGAACAGTTAGAATCAGCTTTTTCGATGAGGTCTCGACCGTTCGTAGAAAGAATATCTGCGCTGCTTTTTTCTATGATGGGTTTCAATAAATTATCATAAATTTCGATAGCTTCATTATATTTTCTTTCTTTGATTTTGATTTCATTAGTATATATATCATCTAGTTTTCCGCTATTAATCAAGCTAAGAATTTGACTTCTATATCCTGCGCTTTTTTCAGCCTTTCGTTCGGTTTTAGCTATTCTAGCCTGTGCACACGATTGTAGAAAACCCTTCATGAAATACTCTTTTTTAGCAGAGAAAGCTTTTTTAAAATCATCCCATTTATCAGCAAATTCAAGCTTTTCTTGCTCAATTTTTTCTTTACGTTGAATCTCTCGAATTTGCTCTAAGTGCTGGTCGATTTCTTTTTGAATCGTATCTTTAAGTTCTACGTTGTCAAGAATAGCTTGTTTGATACTGTTATAACAATCTGTATCAAAAGAAACTCCATCTTTTACTTTTTCTTTAATAACAATATTGATTGCTTTATCAATGTGTTTATTTGCAATTTCTATTTGCTTTTCATCTACTATTTTATTTGTAGAACAGTATTCATTTTTAATTCTGGAAGCTCCGGCGTCTTCTTTCAATTTTGCTGTAAACAGGAATATATCGCTACAAAAAGCGCGCTTTTCGGCACATTTTACAGGGTCCTTAATTATCTGTATGTCCATAATAACAGTTTCTATTAGAGCAACCAAAGGCGAAAATAGAGTAAGGCCTGCATACACACCTGCATCAAGCAGATGATTTTTTCCTTGAGGGATGCGGCAAAGTTCTTCAATAAAACAAGCAGGGCCTAGAAGCATTACTTTAAATATACTTTCTATAGTAAGAGGAATGGATAATGCTCTAGCTCCATTAGGTGATTTTTTTGCAATTGCATCAACTTGATGCCAAACACAACTGCTAAATTTATGATAAGAATTAAGAACTGTACTCATAGCAACCCTTTATTTTGATATAAAATTTATTTTAAACTATTTTAATATAAATGTCAAGTAATAAAATAGGTTTATTATGTGCTTGAATACTTTTCAAATAAGAATGTGAGTAATTTCCCTCTTCCTGTGGAGTAGATTATTTTTTAGTAAGGGAGTCTAGACTGATTCGACCAGGACCTGCTCCCATGACATCCCATAAACCACCAATGATAGTCAAATTTTTCAAAAATTCGATGACCTGCATGTATTTTTGGGCTTCAGCGGCGTTCCAAAAATCATGAAAAATGATGGTAACAGGGATTAGATACAACATTAGTATAGCAGCCCAAAGACGTGTTTTATATCCTAAAAATAAGGACAAACCCCCTAAAATTTCTACAATAGCAGCAGTGATTAAAAAAAAAGTAACCATAGGGAAACCCTTGGCTTCCATTTCTTGCGAAACTCCATTGAAATTTAAAAATTTCCATGCGCCAGTAATAATAAAAATAGCACACATACACAAGCGCCCAATAAATAATGATATACTGCTTGAAGTACTCATTTTTCTGATCTCACTCCTTTCAAAGTTTTAAAGCACTTGTTGCCTTTGTAATCGATTCCTTTTTATAGGGCAAGATGGCTTCTAAAAAAAAATCTATACACCAAATTTGCCAATTGCTATGACAGAACTAAAAGAGGAGATTAAAGGTATGTCAAAATTTTTCCACTGGCTTTTCAATCCTTATACTGAAGGATATTCGTCGATAGCATTGATTCGTCTTTTTGCTGGCCTGACATTTATAGGAGAGGGCATTTTAAAATATATTTTTCCTAGCATGGGTGTTATGCGTTTTACTTTGCTCGGTTTCCCTTTACCTGAATTCACAGCCTACTCCGTTGGCTTGCTAGAAATTGTTGGAGGAATCTGTTTGTTGCTTGGCCTCTTTAACAATCTTTTTGCTCTCTTGTTTGCAGGAGAAATGGTAGTAGCATTTCTTACGACAAAAATCACCATGTATTTAGGAACATCTCCCCTTCCACTACCTCCAGTTCCACCTCAATCTGGTTTTTTGGGCAGTTGTGCATGAAGCTCGAGATGACTATACGCTATTTTTTGCAATGATTTTCCTAATGATAGTAGGACCTGGCAAACTGGCTCTGGATGCACTTTTCTTCAAACAAAAATCATCTTAATGGGTGCACCAAGGGAATCACAATGCTCTATGAGATTGCCTAAAATTCTTAAGAAATTTGGGCTAATTTTATAGAGCTTTTTTAATATGTCCTTCTCCTCTAGCATCAATCCACTTGAAAATTTTCGGTTTATTTCTTGCTCGTGGCTCTTACAGTAAGAATTTAATATAATTTAAAAATGTTTTTTTACTAAAACTATGCTATTTTAATAATATGTTATTAGATTGTTTTGAGGTTTTATGCAACCTATTACCTCTAAAGATAATTTCGATATTGAAAATAGAAATGAAAAAGAAACTAAAGTTATCCAATTAGATCCATTAACCATTGAAAAACAAAGACTTAGCGATCTTCCAAAAGCTGAGACAGACCTAAGCATGAAAACTTTTGCTCTGATGTTTGGAGATATCTTTCTCAAGGGAACCCCCTACGAAGAAGGAAACTCAATAGATCAGGCCAATTACTGGAGTGCCTGTATTAAAAAATGGCAAGATGATAAATACGTAGGCCCGGGACGACCTAGTCTAGACAAGCAGACCCTTACTGAAATTTCTGACTATGTCATTCAATATCAAAAGGCTATTCAACTATTTGATACTGGAAACCCTGAAGAAATCAGACAATTTATTCAAAATAATCTTAACGAGAAGTCCCAGTGCGTTATCCCTTTAAAAACGCATGGAGAGCGAGGAAAGACTGGTCATGCATTTGCCTGTGTCATTGAAAAAACTACTGAGGGTAAATTAAGAGCTTCGATTCTTAATGCAGGGCAAGGAGTCTCTGCTCATCCCTTAGCTTCTATCGATACTCATGTAAAGCCCTCTTTTATGTTTCCACCCATTGAATTGGATGATCCTAGCTTTTTTGGATCCGCACTCTCAGAAAGTTTCCTTAAACTTATTTCGGACTACTATAGAAAAGAACCTGATAAAGAATTAGACCCTATCGAGATTTATCAACTGTTTCTCACAGTAGGGGAGCCAAAATCCTCAGAAATTCAAAAAGAACAGGCTAAGAAATCACATCGTTCAGGCATTTGTCCAGAAGAAGCCATGAGACTTATTCATCGCAATTATTTTTTTAAAAAAGGCGATATTACCCAACTTAAACACCTCATTATGTATACAAAAATTCAGGCTCTTTACGATACCTACTCGAAACTGACCCTCCATCCCGAAGCATTTGATGCTGATATAAATGCCGAAGAGATTGCCTTAATCCATCGTTCTCTCGATCAATTTGCATTCTCGATAGAAAAAAATCTTCATCGAAACCCTCCTGCTATCACACAGGAAGAGGCTCTGACTGGCCAGGCATTAATTGCATTAATTCGTGAGAAGTTACCTTCTATCCAAGAGAAGAACTTGTCCATTACTAACTTTGCTACTCAGGGCTCAACGACATATACATCTGCGGAGAAGGCGGAATTAGAAGTTAAAGTTACTAAGAAAACAAATGTCCTAGAAACTCCTAAGAACTTTCAAATTGGCCGTCCAAGCCCAAGTAAAGTGCTAGTATATTTAGAGCAATTCCAAATGATGTTTGAACAAACAAATATGCTTGAAATCGAGAACAATGCATCCCTCTCAACAGAAGGGGGTAAGCGACGTGTATCTCAAAACAGAGATCACGCGCGGCTTTTGCGAGAGCAGTTAAAAAAATTGCCTGTGCCACCTGGTGAAGAGGGAAATGAATTTTGGACTCAAATCCAAATGACGGTTGAAAAAAGAATAAATATGCTTGAAACCGAGAACACTGTACCCATCTCAACAGAAGAGGGTGAGCAACGTTTATCTCAATACAGAGAGAAAGCGTGGATTGTGCGTGAGGCTTTAAAAAAATTGCCTGTGCCAACTAGTGAAGAGGGAGATGAATATTGGAGCCAAATACCAGAAAATGAAAGAATTAATATAATAAAGACCCTATCTGAATTAACTAAACATGTGTATTTAGCTTTTGTTAATGATACAGTACAAGCACCCTTAAGCTATCTTACACAACTAAAATCCTTTGCAATTATTGATGTTCTTTGCCGTCAAAATCCAGCAATGAAATTACAAAATAAATCTTATAATATTAATTTGCAGTCTCTCAAACCCTACTTTTTTTATTTAACTGGAGAAGATAAT
>JABDDJ010000094.1:0-2287 GCA_013287645.1 Chlamydiota bacterium
TCAGGTTTGATCGATAGCCATAGCATGCAAGAGGCAAAAGATAAGCTGCGTGATCAGGGAGTTTTAGTTACCAGCTTAGAGATGCAGACCTCGAGGAAGGGAACTGGGTCGCTTCAAGGGGAGAATCTAGTCGCATTTACATTGCAACTTGCTCAAATGATCAGCGCAGGAGTCCCTCTATACGAAAGTTTATTAGCGCTTGAAGAGCAGACACGTAAAGAGAAGTACCATAATGTGATTCTCAGCCTTTGCGAGCAGATTAAGGGGGGAAGTTCTCTCTCTAAATCCATGAGTTCCTTTCCGGGTTGTTTCGATACACTTTACATCGGCATGGTTACAGCAGGTGAATCTGCAGGTGCTCTGCCAATTGTTCTAGATCGCTTAGCCCATTTTCTCACAAAACGCGAAAAATTAAAAAAGCAGATCGGAACAGCTATGATCTATCCCTGTATCTTAGCCGTTTTTTCTCTACTGGTCATCGGTCTTTTAATCGGTTTTGTCGTTCCTTCCATCGAAGGGCTTTTTCAAAACCGTAAATTGAATGGATTTACCGAGCTTGTTCTAGGCGTCAGCCATTTTTTTCGCAACTGGTGGTGGATCATTCTACCCGCAATCATCATACTGATAACAGTATTAGTTATTCGTCTGCGTTCCGAAGCTGGCAAACTGTGGTTACAAAGATTTTCTTTGAAAATTCCTTTTGTCAATACCCTGGTCAAACAAGCAGCACTGACCCGCTTCTGCCGTACAATGAGTACTCTACAACAAGGCGGACTCACCATGATCGACTCTCTCCGCATTGCCCGTTCCGTCATGGGAAATGTTGTTCTTGAGGAGGACATGAAGAAAGCTGAAGGTCGTATCATAGAAGGAAGCACCCTAGGCACAGAACTCTCCCGCTCTCCTTGGCTTCCCCCTCTTGTTTCACGGATGGTACGTGTAGGCGAAGAATCAGGCAGCATTCAATTAATGTTCACACGCATAGCCGATATGTTTGAAGATGAACTTGAAAAAAGCGTAAATAGATTAATGGCCATGGCCCAACCAGTGATCTTAATTACAATGGGAACAGTCATAGCAGGAGTACTTCTTTCTGTACTTTTACCATTAACAGACATAAGCTCACTGACAGACTAGACATATTAAAGGAGCAAATTCCATGTATAAAGTAAGAAGACGTTTTATCACTCTCATGGAGATCATTATCGTTATCGCACTGATCGCCATCATTATGAGTGTTATTGTTTTGAACTACCAAGGATCTTTAGAAAAAGGAAAGGCCTTCAAAACAAAAACCGCCATGGAACGCGTAGAGACAATTTTAAATTTAAGAGTTGCTGAAGACCCTAAATCCATTGAAAATATCGACTCAAGCTGGGACAAATATATCATCGAATCTCCTCTCATCAAAAATCCTAACGACTTTATTAACGATGCCTGGGGCAAACGCTTTGATGTAGAAGTCAAGGATGGTGTGATTCGCGTCTCCTCCACAAATTATGAAGACTATGAAAAAAAGGCTGGCGGCAAGTAATACTCAGGTTAAAAAGCGACGTTTCATCACCCTGATTGAAATCCTAATCGTTGTCGGAATTATTGCTCTGGTAAGTGGTTTAGCCACCATTGGCATCCGAAAAGCACTGCGAGACCAAAAATTCCGCACCGAGGCTTACCAAGTTTTGACTACTCTCAGGTTAGCTCAACAGCTGATGATCGTCCTTAATACAGATGTGCATGTCAAATTCAAGCGCACTGATGAAGGCTTTAACTACCGCATTGAGTTAGATGATAAGCTTTCTGAACGCTGGCATAAGGAGCTGACCAGAAATAGGCCCTTATTAAAAGAGATCCATGCAATTAATTTTAAAGATGCGCTCGAAGGTGGAGAAGGTCCATTAGATATCCGATTTCTCTCTGGTGGCACAGTCATGAGCCAAGGAGTCATGCGTTTAGGGACAGCCGCTCCAGGCTCTCCAGGAGCTTTAGAGACCTTTATATGCCTTCCAGGTTTCCCCCATTTTCTGCAAACTACATCCTCTCCACAAGAAGATGTTGCCTGTGATGCAGCAGTACAAAGAAAGTATGATCAGGCTGTAACTCAAGTGACAGTAGCAGAAGTCAATGAAAAAAATAGCCAATTTAAGGATACCGAGACAGAAGAGAAGCCAAAAAATGATAAAAAAGAATCACAAGCCGCTCCTAAAAAAAGTTAAAAGGCATTTTCTTCTTTTAGAAGTACTAATCGCTTTTTTTCTGGTAGTCCTTTGCGCACTTCCACTCATTACTC
>JABDDJ010000094.1:2297-4763 GCA_013287645.1 Chlamydiota bacterium
ATGAACCAGATACGGAAGAGGGATATCTCTCACTTTTAGATTTTATCACACTCATTACTCCCCATGTCGCCATTTATCGCGACCAGATGCAGTTTGTCGATAAAATTGATCTAGATCATATTGTCAATGAGCTTTATGCCTCCGTTGTCGAACAGCTCTATCGAAATGCAATCCCCTGGAATGCACTAGAGGCTGGAGCAAAGTTTCCAGTCGAAAAAAATCAGATGACCTCCCTCAATAAACGGCCACTCCCCTACGAAGGCTATTATTCATTCAAAGAGGTCAAGCACAAACCCAAAGAAGTTAAACCCTTTACCCTCTATTTATATAAGTTAACCTTTAATTTTAAAACGGGCCCTAAAAGCAAACAACAAGAAAGAACTTACGAATACGATCTATTCATTCCCAGACAACTGCCTGGAGAGACCCCTGAAAAGCCTGATGAAAAGAAAAATACAGAACCAAAAAAAGAGGCCAAAACGTGAGAATATCGCGACGATTATTCACACTCATTGAAGTTATCATCGCCCTCAGCCTTACAGCAATTGTAATGACCTCTCTTACCTATTTCTACATGCAAATTCAAGAGATCAATAACAAAACAGAAAACTCTCTACGCGAAATTTACCGCTTCTCCTATCTAGAAAGCCGTTTAGCTAATGTCATCCCTAAAGCTATCTCAGAATGTTCTCCAAAAAATGATTTTGCATTTTTCACAACCTTAGGAAACTCTTCAGAGTACTTTAAACATGGGACATCTAACCTCATTTTTACATATGACAATGGCATCGATCTAAATAAACAGTTCTCCAATCACGTTCTTGCCAGATTATTTTTAGATAACCAAAATCGTCTTGTTCTAGCTACATGGCCCTCTTTTAAGCGCTGGAAAGCAGGCACAAATCCACCCATGAAAAAAGAGATCCTTTTAGAAAATGTCGACAACCTCACCTTCTCCTTTTTTATTCCACCTACTATGGACAGAACTCGCGTCATTAAAATCAGTGAAAACGTCAAAAAGAAAAAACTATTTATCCCTGGACCAGCGGGGTCATGGGTTACCGATTGGAAATCTGAATACTATGAGCTTCCCGCCATGATGAAAGTGCAGATACAGACTAAAGGAGAGAATATGGTCTTTACATTTCCGCTCCCAAATAGTAACAACGTAATATTTTACACACTTTAACAGATGCAAATACTCCTCTTTGTATTAACAGTACTCATGTTGCTCAGCCTGCTAACTTATGCACGCCTAGATAGCTATATAAGCTTTATCTTAACGCGTAATCAGTTCGAAAAGTACATGTCAAAAACAGAAAGAGAATTTTTTAATTTAAGGAATATCAAATGGTATAATGATACTCCCGCTACAAGCAAAGAAGAAAACAAAGGCGGAGGCACTTCAGGAACCTCTAAAATCAGCCTTTTCCCCATTATCAATAAAGAAGCCAAAGATAAAGATTTTGATCTCTACAGCCAGGTACGCTACGTTTTCAAAAGCCTTATCGAAGAGCTTTATGGAAACACACGCTTTTATCGTGATGCAGCTAATAATAGGCCTTCGATCGTTGATGACCTCCTCAGTGCCCTCGAAAGCAAAGCACAAGGCCTTCCAAAAGGCCAGAAACTTACCGATTCCAAAGACTTAGCTAACCTCGACCTTGGCGACAAACAACTCGACGAATTCTTTTACAAAGTCCTCAAAGGAGCCAAAAAAGAAGATAGTGAAAAAGAGGCTATAGATAAAATTAAAAACGATACCGATGTCGATCATGAACCAGATACGGAAGAGGGATATCTCTCACTTTTAGATTTTATCACACTCGATCCACGCTCAAAGTTACGCGTTTATCTCGCACCTAAAAGAACCCTTTTGGCTATTACAAAAGATCCCGATCTTGTCACAGAGATCCTCCAGCAGCGAATTGCTCTCTTTAAGCAGGTCGATGCTAATCTCATCAAACCCGAAGATGCTTCCAAGCAGTTTGAGCATCAATTCAGTACTCGCATCTCTTCTTTAGTGAACCAACACCTTCTAGACTACACCGTCACCAAAACCGACCCCAAAACCTACGAATAAATCAGATTTATATAGTTTTTTAATTGATTTATTTTATTTTTTTATTTATGATCTACTAGCCGTTAAACTATAAACTAATGAGGTTATTATGAAAGTATCATCAATTGTTGCTATATTATTTGTTTTTCTATGTACAACTAAATACAGCTTTTCGACAGAAATTCCAGAAATATCATCAGCAAGTGCATCAAATGCATCAAACTATACTCGATTCCCTAATCAGGCTCAATATGGTTTTGGAGACTGGAGCAATGTTGTGGGAATTGCTCGCGGGATTTCTTTGGCAGAAGCTTATAAAATCGCAGATAATAATCCAGAGATCACCTTCTTTTTCTATTTAAAAGGAGGTCAAATGTACCTCGGTTATTCACCTCAAGGACATG
>JABDDJ010000095.1 GCA_013287645.1 Chlamydiota bacterium
ATCTATCACTGCAATGCTCAATTTTTGCCATTCCCATATGCCTCTAAAGTAATTGGCAGAAGACTTGAATACATTGACTGGAATATTATTCAACGCACTATAATCGCAATTGATAACTCCATAAACTTCATCTACGGGAAATACCCATACTTCGGCACCTCGTCTCATCGCAATCATTCTAGGGTGCTTTTTTCCAACAATCGAATGTTCATAAATGGGAACATCCCCGCTCTTTTCAGTAATTTCTAAAAGGCGATGCATG
The DNA here is from genome assembly GCA_013287645.1 of Chlamydiota bacterium. Lineage (GTDB taxonomy): Bacteria > Chlamydiota > Chlamydiia > Chlamydiales > JABDDJ01 > JABDDJ01. The sequence continues at coordinate 263 of JABDDJ010000095.1, forward strand.
CTCACACATACTCTTAACTGTCCTCTTACATTGACGATGCCGAGAAATACTGGGCTATGTGTTGATGGTATTGTGTGGACGGAGCGAATCTCAAGAATCTCTTGCACCATGATTGTTGCCAATCCGAGCCATTCATTCCCAAGGCGAAAGAGAATTAGAGAGCTCTCCTGCTTTGTAAAAGCAGTCGATTTCTCGCGCTTAAGCAGCTCTTCCCACATGCTGACATAGCTAGATTCGGGCTGTCGCTCAAGAAGGCGCTCAGCAAAGTGACTAAGATGCTCAATAGGTTTTGCTACTGGTGCTTCTGGATCCATGATTCATTTAGTTGATGTTGTTCTAAACTTCTTTGTATACGGTCTCTATAAATTTTTGCTTTTTCATGATCTCCTCGTTTTTCCAATAGGGAGGCGAGGTAAACAAGGGCTTCATGATGATGAGGAGCTAGGTAAATTGTTTTTTGAAAATACTCCTCTGCTTGACGAGACTCTCCACAAGCATGGCAAATCGCCCCTAATAAAAAATAGGCAGAAGCATCCTCTTTATGCGTTTTGAGGTATTCTATGCATCTTTTATGAGCCTCATCAAATCGACCTCTATCTGCCAACTCCATCGCCTCTTTGAGTCCTTCTGGATATTCGAGTTTGATTGTTTGAGACAGCTCGTGGAGAGAGGCTGGGCGGAGCAGTTCGTGGAGCCTATCATTCAGATCTTCTCTTATCTGTGGTGTGGGGCTCTTTTCGCCAAAAATTAACGCGCAAGCTCGCGGGTTACCTACTGAATAGAAGCCCTGAGATCGAACAGCTTCTATTTCGGAAGGGGCAACAAACAGTAGGCCTTCAGGTCCTAAAATTTTTGTTAGGATGTGGATGAGTTTCTTTTGAATGTTAGGTTGTAAATAGATAAGAAGATTTCTGCAAAAAATGACATCATATTTAACACGGCTAGAAAACAGTCCAGTATCAAGTAGATTTGCTTGTTTAAAATAGATGTGCTGATGGAGTGTGGGAATGAGAGCGAACTCTCCGGCGGCGGATTTATAAAAATATTTTTTTAACAAATGATCGTCAGTATTACGAAGAGTTCTCTTTCCATAAATCGCTTTTGTGGCTTTTTTTATCAGAATCTTACTAATATCGATCGCTTCGATGATATAACTAGCATAAGAGATTTCTACTTCATTCAGGCTCATTGCTATCGAATAGGGCTCTTCTCCACTAGAGCAGGGCGCACTCAATATGCGCAGAGTGTGGTTGGGTTTATTTTTCAAAAAATTTTTAGCCCATTCAGACAAATAATAGAAAGCAGCCTTGTCCCGATAAAACCAGGTTTCTGGTACGATGATTAATTCTGTAAGCTGCTGAAATTCAAAATGATCTGTTACCAAAAGCGCATAATACTGCTTCTCATCAGGACAATTTCTCTCTTCCATCCTTCGATGTACTGCTTGACTCCAGACCGAACTTGAGGGATATTGTATATTAATACCCAACCGCTGTTCAAATAGCTGGCAAATATGCTCTAGACTTTCCATCGCTTATTCTTTGGGTATAACCAACGCTGTTTCGATTCCTACTTGCACAACCTTTGTATACCATGCAAATAGTTTATCGGCATCTACCCTTTGAATAAGTCCTTGCGTTCCTGCGGCTACTCCATCTAAAAATGGCCACTTTTCGTTAGTAACTCCTTTATCCTGAAAACTTTTTTCTTCAACAGCTCCTTGAAGTAACATGATGCGCGTATGCAATGCATCTCGGCAAGGCCGCTCTTCCATTAATATACAAAAATCTAAGACAGGAATAGGAATACCACCATAATTTAACAAACCGACTACCTGTAAAGGTGCTGTTGCTAGTGGTAATAGCTTAACGCTCGGAACTACTTCAATAACGACATCTCCAGTAATTGCATAGGATGAATTACCGCAATGAAATAGTAGCATTAGCATGCTGATTAACCGTAGAGAGGATGTTCTTCCAATTTTTCTTCTAAATAGGATTGGGCTCCTTGAATGAGATAAGAAGCTAAAGCAGCATCTCCTTCAAAACTAAATTCGACCTGCATATCACCGTCATCTGAAGGCTTATTGCATGTAATTAGGACATAACAAGCATGTTTTTTAGCTAGTTCTTTCTTAAGGCGCTCACAGACAGTCTCTTTCATTGCAAGGGGTCTCCGTTGAGAAAGGCGCGTAAATTCGCCACATTAGCGAATTGTCCCATTTTCGAGAAGCATCATTTTTTCTAGGTTGACACAAGCAGAAAATAGGTTTAGTTTTATTCAAATTTTTACTGGAGATCTACATGAACGACTACACCAAATCCAAAGCAATTTATCAGCAATCCTGCGAAGTTCTGCCTGGTGGTGTGAACTCACCCGTCCGCTCATTCCGAGTAGTCAAACACCAGCCCATGATTGTCGAGCGCGGAGTGGGCGATCAACTCTATGATGTAGATGGAAATAGATTTATCGACTTTTGCTGCGGTTGGGGATCACTTATTCATGGACATGCTCATCCTACAATAGTAGAGGCTGCGCAGAAACGTATTGCTATGGGATCTTCCTTTGGAATTACTACAGAGATAGAGCTCAAATTAGCGAAAAAAATCATTGAGGATATTCCTAGCATAGAGATGATACGCTTTGTGTCTAGTGGGACTGAAGCGACAATGACCGCTCTGCGTGTTGCTCGAGGATATACTGGACGCAAGACAATTGTTAAATTTTCAGGACATTATCATGGACATGCTGATTGCCTGCTAGTGCAAGCAGGATCAGGAGTTTTTAATTTAACTTCGACGTCTACTTCTGCAGGGATTCCTGATGGTGTTATCCGCCATACTATTTCGCTCCCTTTTAACGCTATTGATACAGTAAAGAACTTTTTGAATAATCCAGAATATAGCAACGATATCGCTGCAGTCATTTTAGAGCCCGTTGGTGGCAATATGGGGGTGGTGCCCGGAGATCCGGAATTCTTAATGATGCTGAGAGAAGAGACACACAAGATAGGAGCGGTACTTATTTTTGACGAGGTCAAATGCGGTTATAGAATGCCTCAGAAGACAGCACAAAAGATGTATGGCATAACGCCCGATTTAACCTGCCTTGCCAAAGTGATTGGAGGAGGATTTCCAGCAGCGGCATTTGGTGGAAAAAAAGAGATCATGCAAGTTTTAGCGCCATTGGGACAGGTTTATCAAGCAGGCACACTTTCAGGAAATCCCGTTGCAATGACAGCAGGTTTGGTTGCGCTTGAACTTCTCGATAAGCCAGGAACCTACGAAGAGCTGCAGCGCAAAGTGGATGTTATCGTCAAACCTGTGCGAGAATATATTGAGAGGCATGATATCAATGCATGCATCCAAAACCGAGGTGCAATGTTCAATCTTTTCTTTGGGAAGAAGAGCGTTAAAAATAAAGATGATGCTTCTCAGCTTGATACACAAAAATTTAGTGAATGCTTTGCATACCTCTTTAGTAAAGGAATTTATGTTTCGCCTTCACCCTACGAATCGTGGTTTGTCTCGACGGTTCATACCCAGGAGCATCTCGAACAAGCGCGAGACGTACTCCTCAGCTACTTAAAATTATAAATCGAGGTTTGTATGGTTCCCTTGACATGCGATAGAGAACAATTTGTTACAATTTGTAGTGATCTTTTACAGTTTGGCAAACAGGGCCATGAGTGTCTCAATTTTATCCGAACGACAAAGGGATATTATCCCGTGACTTTCCAACAGAGTACATGGATTAGTAGGACCGTTAGCTCTTTAGCAGGAAATTCTGGAAATAAAGAAGAAGATGCTGAATCTCTTATAAAATTTTTTGAAGTAAACAAGGAATATCTTTTAAATCAAGAAGCAACTCTTAGATCGTGTAAAAAAATTGCTAAAGGGTTACCTGAATTAAAGGATAGATTTCATAAACTGATTAAAAAAAGTATCTACTTAAAAGCGCAAGAAAGCATTGAGGATGAAAGAACAAAAATATTAGAAAAGGCTCAACAGGAAAAGTTACTTCTTGAGCAGTCAGTTAACGATACTATTAAAGAAATGTACAAAGAAGCGGAAAAAATGCAGAATAGCATGATTTTGCAAAAAAAAGTGGAACTTAAGCGTTTAGAAGAGAAGGCTAATATAGTCCAAAAAAGATTAGAATTTGTAAATAGCGAATTGAATATTCAAAATGATGTAGTTATTAGATGTGCAAATGGTACTCAGATATTTACTCAATTAATAACTCTACAGAAAATCCCCTATTTTAATACTTCACAAAACATTTTAACTACATGGCAGATACCTCATTTAACTTATGATATTACGCAAATGTATCCAAATTTGAAATGTGGATTTTATCTTAAAGAGTATTCTATGTTTACTATTCAGCAATTTCTGAATTTTTTGGTCGATCCTACATCTATTGATTCAAGTACCGATGTAGAAGAGCTCTATAAACTAGCAAAATTAATTTCCTATGAGCCTCTTATCAAGGCCTGCC
>JABDDJ010000096.1 GCA_013287645.1 Chlamydiota bacterium
AGAGGAATGGCGGTGTTCTTTGGGAGGTAAAGGTGTCAACTTATCTCCAAGAGCTTGTAGGCAGCTCATCACGGGTTGATTATGGGGCGAGCGCTGAGCGATGGAGAGGGGAGAAGTTTGCGGATCTGAAAGAGAAATATTCAGCCGAAGGCCTTTTGCGTAAAAAAGGGGATGAAGTGCTGCTGAAATTGCCTGATGAACCTTTGATGACTTTCAAGGGTTCTCAAGCAACTATGCAAGCAGAAATTGTGCTGAAGCACTTCTATCAAAGGCGAAAGACGCCAATGGAAGAGGACCAATCCAAGCATTGGGATCTGCTCAATCGCTTGTTTGTTGGTTATCTCTATTTTTCAGGCTACGCCTTATCACCTTGGGTGAATGATCATGTGATGCTTCCTCACCAAAGAGCTCAAAGGGAAGAGGAAAAAGCCCAAAGAATGGCTGCAGATGGTTATTTAGATGAGTATGAGTTGAGGGAAATGGCTCAGAATCCCACTCTTCGCCAGCGTGTTATGGACATGGCTGAAGCTCAATCTGACGGCGGAGATGTGAAACTTCTTTCTCAACTAGAGGGAGTCAAATTTCAACCAAATGGTTACTCGCAAACGTATGAGTACGGCGGAACAAGTTATGAAGATAACCATGTATTTGCGACCGATAAAGAAGTGCATAGCCGCACCGCTTGTCCAAAGAATGGTTTTTGTGAAGAGTTTATTACTGAGAAAGGTCCAGAAAAGCTTATCTACACCCAAAAGAAACATGGATCCGACAAAATCGATGTGCAAAAAGCCACTTTCAAAAAAGAAGGGGATGAGTGGAAGTTAATCAAAGAAGAAAAGTACGAGGAAGGACGTGTTTTAAGGCTATCTGACAGAAGTTTTGCCTCTACAATCCTAGCTCAATCTCAGAAAGTCATTGCAAACACAGCCTCTGCATATCTTGCTACAGTAATAACAGGTCATAGTTCCAAACTTGCTCTGATATCCTCGCTTTTTCATTTGATTAGCCAAACAAAAGCCGCACCAGTACCAGAGGTGCGTCAGGTAAGGGAAATTAAGCCAGGTTCTGTCGGTTCCCTGATGAGAAGAACAGCGCCTATCACACTTCTTAATCCCTTGCCAGATTTTTTTCTTGAGCCAGGCAGCCAGCTCTCCTACAATATCAATTTACAATCTCAATTCCAACTTTCTAATCCGAACCAAAACCTAGAACTGTCGATACAACAGGCAAATGGCCAGCCTGCCCCTGCTTGGATTTCGATGAATATGGGAGCCATTACACCTGTTAGCACGCTTTATTTGGGATTGTCAGTTGCTTCTAGTGTCTATGTTGCAGGAAACTATGCCTATGTTACTCAGTACACTGCTTTATATATCATCGATATTAGCAATGCAGATAATCAGGTTGTTGCGGGGGAGGTCTCTCTACCTACTTCCGCTCTAAGCGTGATTGTGAAAGGAAACTATGCTTATATCATTGACTCTACCCAGTTAAAAATCATTAATATCGCTATTCCTTCAAGCCCAACTTTGGTAACGACATTAAGTATTTTTGGCAGTGCTACTAGTATTCAAATGTCTGCAGTAGGCAATTATCTGTACTTCTCTGCGAATAGAGCCTCTGGGGCTAATACTTTTGATTTAAAAGTAGTGAGTCTTAGCAATCCAGCAAGCCCTACTGTAGTCGGTTCATTGACTATAAGTAATGATGCCTCCGGGGGGGGGATTTATGTTTCTGGGAATTATGCATTTTTAACTGGGAATACAGGACTGTACGTTGTTAATATTACCGTTCCTGCAAATCCCATACTAATAACTAAAATGCCAATTATCACTGACTTGATTTCAATAAAAGGGAATTATGCGTTTTGCGGAGTTTCTGGGACATTAAACATCTATGATATTACTACATTCTCTAATCCAATTTTTGTTAAAACAATTTATGTACTTGGTATCTCGTCATTTACTATAGATGGAAATTATATTTACGCATCCAGTGATTATAATTTAAACCTAATCATCATCGATATTACAAATGTGCTAAAAGCTCAAATCGTTGCATCGGTTCTTACACCTAGCGATTCATATCAAACTTTTTTAAGCAATAACAATATATTTAGTGCGGATGGAGCTGCTGGACTTGCGATCTTCAATGCAGGTTCAAGAGTGTTATCCGGATCACCGAGCCCATCAGATCGCGGTTTGTTACACCTAAATGTTACTGCTCAAGATGACTTAGGCAATACTATTTTGGATCCGATAACTATTCACGTCGGCGATATCAATGTTGCTATCCCAATACCCAACCAACAAGTATATGTGGGCAATTCGACCATGTTCACTCTTCCTGCCGGAACATTTGAATACCCGAATGCAAACTTCGCATATTCTGCAGAGCTAGTTGGCGGGTTGCCATTGCCTTCTTGCGTTAACTTTGATACCAGCACACTCACGTTCCTTTTCACACCGCACTCAGGAGATCAAAATACGTATCGCATTCAAGTGAATGGTGACGATGGCTACGGAGGTACCATATCAACGACATTCGATTTAATTGTCCCTGATCGCATTCCGATGTTAGCTCAACCCCTTGGAAACCAAACGGCCTATACCGGTTTAGCTTTTGAATATATTGTTGCGAGCAGTTCGTTTACTGATGGAGATGGGGATCAGCTCATTTACTCCGCGAACTTAGTGGGTACTAATGCACTGCCCGGTTGGCTTTCCTTTGATCCAGCCTTACGCAGATTTTATGGAACGCCATTTGGTAGGAATAGCTATCAAATCCAAATGAATGCGAATGATGAAAATGGTGGGATTACTTCTGGCACTTTCACGATCACAGTTCCAAGCACCGCGCCGGTATTGCTAAATCCGGTAGGGACACAATTGGCAAATATTGGAACGCCATTCAGTTTTACTTTTAACTCCAATACATTTTACGATTTTGATGGGGACCAATTGGCTTACTCAGCAAATTCACTCCCTGCTTTCTTGTCTTTCAATAATGCTACAAGGACTTTTACAGGAACACCTCAAACACAAGATGCCGGAACCTATTCCATTACGATTAATGCAGCAAATCCTTTTGGAGCCATAGCGCCAGCAACCTTTAGTTTAACGGTTTTGAGCTCAGCAAATGATATTCCTCCGGTTTTGGTGCGGGCTATTCCTGATATTAGCATTAAATCTGGGATTCCTTTTAACACCACATTTAATTCTGGCACTTTTGACGATGCACAGGGTCAAACGTTAACATACACAGCAACTTTAGAGGGCGGCGCACCGTTGCCAAACGGTTTGTATTTTAATGCAAACACCCTCACACTGTCTGGTCTTGTAACTACACCTCAGGTCTTGCGAATCACGATTAAAGCGGCCGATCCTTATGGAGCGTTTGCGATCGATACGTTCACTTTAACTGTAACCGATGGGACAAAGTATCCTCCTATTGTTCTTAATCCATTGCCTGATGCTTCTGCAACAGTTGGTACTCTATTTTCTATGCAAGTGCCAAAGAGCACCTTTCAAGATCTTAATGGTGATGAATTGAGTATTACAGTAACCCAAGCGGGTGGCCAGCCGCTTCCAGAATGGCTAAAATGGGATGCAACGACGTTATCTTTTTCCGGAACGCCAGGATCATTTGATACAAACACATATGCAACCCGGCAAGTCACTATAGATGTCTGGGCAAAAGATAGTGTAGGAAGCGTTAAGACTAGCTTCATCATCTCTGTTGGTGGTGAATCTTTCTGGGCCGCTTTTATAAAATATGGATTTGGCTTTGGATCCGCTGCCATTTCTGTTCTCGGGGTTTGGAAAGAAAGAGCGTTAATTTGGAATTACCTTAACAAAAATAAGTATAGAGGCGAGACTGAAAGAGCCGTTGTGGGCGAGCACTACAGCCACGAGATAAAACTTGACCAAAAAAAGGTGAAAGAAATCAGGGCTTTTAGAGCGGGTAAGCCTTTAGCTCAACAAAAACTTTTGCCGGATGGTTTGAGTTATGAATATGGTGAACTGAGTGGTACTCCAACTGATAAGGATTTAGGCCGCTTTACCATGCGTGTCTTTGATCATGAAGGGTATATCAGCGAAGAATTTGATTTGATCATTAAAAAAAATGAAAGAGATCCTGACCCAGAGCCGGAAAAAAATCCCTCTTGCTTCGAATCTACAAAAATAAAGCTCTCTAACCTTCAAAGTCCTACTACCTCAAAGAACGACGATGAAGAGGAGGGATCGGGTTGTTTAGGAAGGATCAAAAAACATTTGCCAAAATCAGTTGAAATGAACTCCATGCACGACAGCGATAAATAGAGGGGAGAGTCTCATGTCAGTTAATTTTAACAATTTGTCGATCACAGCTGGGGCTCAGTTTTTTGCAAAGCAGGTTATTAATGCTGCGGATAGATTAACTGAATTTACCTTCCACGTTCTTGATGGGGCGACAACGAGCCTTGGGCGGTTGCTGCCAGATCTTCGTCCCACATCCGTTGGGAATACAGTGCTTCAAACGAAACAGAGCGGAAGCGCTTTCTTCGAGACCCCCGAAGGCGACGTCTTGATCGAGATCACCCAAGACAAAAAAGGATACTATATTTTCAAAGCGGTGGGGGAGACTCTAGAGCCTATCGTCATCTATGAAGGAAAGAAGAAGACAAGCGGAGCTGCTTGGGAAGTGAAAGTCTCTACCTATTTGCAGCAGGTTGTTAAATCGGCAGATTCTGTGAGC
>JABDDJ010000097.1 GCA_013287645.1 Chlamydiota bacterium
TACTTGGACACTTTAATGTAGTTGGTCCTACTCTTTCAAGTTTAGGGGGAGAATTTGGGCTTCAGCCCCTTCTCAACAAAATTCTCGCATTAATTTCTGACGCCCGCTTGAATGGCAAAGGAAACAATAATGTGATCATCGAACGTCTTCTTAGCATTAGTGGCGAAGATCCTTTGACAATCAATCGTAAATTTCACTCATCATTGACAGTTCAACTCTCCACACGAATTATCTTGATGAGTAATGAACTTCCCGACATGAGGGATTCAAGTGGCGCCCTTGCCAAGCGTTATCTCGTGTTAACACTTAAAAAAAGCTGGCTGGGTAATGAGGATACCTTTCTTTTTTCTCGGCTTAAAGAAGAACTCCCCGGCATCCTACTATGGGCCTTAGAAGGGCTTTCACAGTTACAAAAAAGAGGGAAATTTATCCAGCCCACATCCTCCACACAAACTATCGAAGAACTTGAAGAAATGACCAGTCCGATCAAAACCTTTATTGCTGATCGGTGCGTAATCGACGCTAAAGCAACAATTCCTATACCAGAACTATTCGACAATTGGCGCAATTGGTGCATCGACACAGGACATCCTTACCCTGGAAACGCGCAATCGTTCGGTAAAAATCTTAGAGCAGCACTCCCTGAAATTGAAATAATCAGACCTCAAAAAGAATTAACCCGCGAGAGGTGTTATAGAGGGATTGCCATCGATTTAATTTAGAATGTGTCCGCGGACGTCCGCGGACACAAATACAATGCAGTAAGATAAAATTGTGGAACCTATATAAAAACCAATATCCGATTACTTTCTCAAACCCATTCAGAGATTGAAATATGAAAAAAGACATTGTAGAAAAAACAAAACTTTCAAATAAGCGCGATCTTACCGCTTTAGAAGAAAAAGCCATTGCACGCCAGAAGCATAAAGACGCAGTGAATTCTCACCCCATCTTTAGAACACGCGAAACTGACGGAAAAGAGACTATAGAGCTAGCCTTGGACGAAAATCTGGAACACACAGATTCTGTTAATTTACTTTCTGCTCGAATAATGGAGGTTACAGGGTCATCAGATTCCACTGTCGGAGTTCACTTCCTTACGATTCTCGGCAAAGCGATGATTCCTGCTAAAGCTAATTTAAGAGAGTTCTCAAGCCAGATAGGTACCATTGCTAAGACAATGCAAGCCTTAGCCCCGCAAGACGAATATGAAGGCCAATTGATATCCCAACTGGTTATCCTTCACGAACACGCAATAGAGTGGCTTGGTAAAGCTATGCGGACTGAGCGCGTGGATTTTGCTAATGTTTATCTCAATGGTGCATCCAAACTCTTGACTCGACATCACGAGACACTTGAGGCACTGCTAAAATATCGGAGAAAAGGCGAGCAGCGGGTTCATGTTGAGCATGTCCATGTTCATGGTGGAGGACAAGCAATTGTCGGAAATGTTTCAACCGGGGGTGGGATGAAACCAATTATTGAGGAGGGTCCCCATGCAAAGGTGTAAAGCAAAGTCAAAACGTAGTGGTGAACAGTGCAAAAACTATGCAATTAAAGGCTATGGCGTCTGTCGTATGCATGGTGCCCATGGCGGCCCAAAAACCAGAGAAGGGTATTTTGCATGCAAAAAAGCACCTCACAAGCATGGCCTATATAGCTATGAAGCTCTACAAGACTTGAAAGAATGCAGCAATTTAATAAAACAGAATAGATGTACAATACGTGAAAAGTTCATGAAAGAAAACTACTCATGATCCTTGAGATGCTTTCGGACCGCTGCACGATATCTGCAAAAATCGCAAGATTCACCAGCATTAGGGAAATCATCGCTCTCAAGACATTGACGAATATCAACTAACGTCTGTTCTATCCAAGAATCATCGTCAATGTAAGGGATAACGGAAATCGAAAACTCCAGTTTGCCTTCAAAAGCCCCTCTCGAAGCATCTCCATTACAATAGACGAAGTAACCCGTTTTCGAAACAGCAAATCCTTTCTGACGCAAGAGCCACTGATAAATTTCCATTTGGTTTTTATAAGCCTGGCGATATTCTTCGTCCAAAGTGATTTCTTTACTAGTGCTAGTCGCTTTATAATCTACAACCATCAGCTCTTCGTCTGAATTAATCCACAAATCATCAATAGCGCCTGTGATAATAAAATTAGTCGACTCATGCAATACCTGAATTCCCTTAAAATTCATGCGCCAAACATCAAGCTCCGAATGAGCAAAAGGAATGGCATCAATGAAGTGTTTAATCATCAAAGGATGAGGCTTTTTTTCTATCCTGTAAGCATCGAATTCTGACTTTAATAGACTGTCAACAGCTGTATTCAAAGTAAATGGAAGAGAACCAGGCTGACCAGTTCCACATTTTCTATCAAGATAGAAACATCGAGCACAATCGAGAAAATCTTGGATCTTTGATCTGCTAAGTTTGAAAGGCTTCTTTTGATCAGAACAAAATATATTTCTTATTCTCTGTGTATTATAAAATCCCATAAACACCATTTATCATTAATAAATAATTTCAGTTTTAGCTTTTAATTTACTGAAATATATCAGCATGCATTGATTTTAATATTTCACCATGCTATGTTATTTAATTTCAATAAGATAACAATTAATAAAGCTCAAAATGAAGATGTCCATTAAAGAATCTAGGTTTAAAAACACATCAAACAATGTTGTAATTGAGAATCCCATTATTAATTCTCCATTTGAAGAACCAACTCGCCACTTCCAATTTAGTGAAGAGGGAATTACTAATAATATCATTTATGGTCGCAGATGCAGTTCCTTTTTTTTGCCGATTGCAAGACCTAAGAATAAAAAGAGTACTAATCAAAATGAATGGACGAACGATCGAATACAAGAAAATCAATTAGTAAATGACATCCGAAGTCGAGTAGCTGTATGGCGTCAACGTGGGTATCCTGGTACAACTCCAACAACCGCGAGTCTTATCCAATACTGGACAAATCCTGAAAGGGAAAAAAAACTATTTTTTTGCCAAATAGAGGCAATTGAAACCGCTATTTACCTCACAGAAATCGCAGAAAAAGTGGGTGATGGTTGGATTGAAAATTCACTACACGAAGCAAATGAAGGAGCTAATCCAGGTCTATCTCGAATAGCATTCAAGATGGCTACGGGTTCTGGGAAGACTGTGGTAATGGCCATGCTAATCACTTGGCAAGCCCTCAACAAACTTGAAAATCAACAAGACTCTCGTTTTTCCGATGCCTTTTTAATAATCTCTCCAGGCATTACCATTCGCGATCGGCTTCGAGTACTATTGCCGAATGATCCAGAAAATTATTATCGACAAAGAGATCTTCTCTCTGCGGAGCAATTGAATCGTCTTGGACAAGCAAAAATTATTATTACAAATTTTCATGCTTTTCAGCTTCGCGAAAAAACTCCTCTTAGCAAATTAAGCAAATCAATTCTTACCAACGAACAGGCGAATCCTTTTGTCGAAACACCAGAGCAAATGGTACGTCGCGTATGTCGGGAGCTTGGCAACAAAAAAAATATTATCGTGCTCAATGATGAAGCGCATCATTGCTATCGGGGTAATCCAAATAGCAAGATAGAATTATTAAAGGGTGACGATCGCATTGAAGCTAAGAATCGTGATGAAGAGGCTCGAATTTGGATTTCAGGCATAGAAGCTATAAGCAAAAAAGTAGGCATTAAAGCCGTTTATGATCTTTCTGCTACTCCTTTTTTTCTTAGAGGCTCCGGTTATGAAGAAGGCACATTATTTCCATGGGTAGTTTCTGATTTTTCATTAATTGATGCGATTGAATCAGGCATTGTTAAAATTCCACGAGTACCCGTAGACGATAACTCAAAAATAGGCCAACAACCCACTTACCGTGATCTCTGGTTGAGAATACAGGAACATTTGCCTAAAAAAGGCAGAAAGATGGACAACTTGGAAGGAGAGCCTAAACTACCCGTAGAACTTCAGGGTGCCCTTATAAGTCTTTATGGAAATTATCAGAAGCATTATCAGCAATGGGAGAAGAACTCAGAGGCGCGCGTCAAAGGACTTACACCCCCAGTATTTATTGTTGTTTGTAACAATACAAGCGTTTCAAAATTAGTATATGATTATATAGCGGGCTGGGAGAAAAAAATTGGGGATAGATCGGTTATTCAGGCAGGACAACTGCCTATTTTCCGCAATGATGATGCCAAAGGAAGTTGGTTGCACCGTCCAAATACAATTTTAGTAGACAGTGAACAATTAGAATCTAGTGAGGCTATGAGCGATGACTTTAAGAAAGTTGCCGCTCAAGAAATAGCAAATTTCAAAAGAGACTACCAAATACGCTTTCCTGGCCGTGACCCTAATGGTATTACCGATGAAGATTTGCTTAGGGAAGTAATGAATACTGTTGGCAAAGCTGGTAAGCTTGGCGAAAATATTAAGTGTGTAATTAGTGTTTCGATGCTCACCGAGGGCTGGGATGCAAATACTGTTACACATATTCTAGGGGTACGAGCATTCAGCACTCAGTTGCTATGCGAGCAGGTAATTGGCCGTTCTCTTAGACGTATGAGCTATGCTGTAAATTCTGAAGGATATTTTACTCCAGAGTATGCAGAAGTATACGGTGTTCCATTTTCATTTATACCTTGTAGCGGTACTCCTACAGAAATAAAACCAGGTCCACAACCAACTCG
>JABDDJ010000098.1:0-444 GCA_013287645.1 Chlamydiota bacterium
TGAATGAACTTATTTCTGAGCTAAAAAGAGAGCATCAACGCTTTTTATCCATCATTGGCACATAGCGTAGAATGAGTTCATCTTTCTGTGCATTGAGGCTTTTCAGTAGTTCCTCGGGATGGGGTGTGCCGCCCCACTGCTTTTGTCTAGGAATTTTTTTATTATAGAAATAGTCTTCATCGCGAGTCCAGTAGTGATTGATGCGGAGTTTATTAGTCTGAATATAGACGCTGTAGACCCCTTCAAAGGGAAGTTTGTCAGTATTGACCTGACTATAGTCCTCTAGATAGATCGGATGGTGAGGATTTAAAAAATGAGAAGCTCTTTCAGGCCTGACAATGCTTTTGATATAGCGGTTTGGGGCATAGCATTTGTCGCTGCAGCGTGTGAGAGCTTGTATCAGAAGTTGATCTGATGGTATTCTTTTGACGCCACTTGTCCCAA
>JABDDJ010000098.1:454-4647 GCA_013287645.1 Chlamydiota bacterium
TCCCAAACATGAGCCAGTTAACAGCTACTCCACCATACTCTTCATACTCTTTTAAGAACTTGGGTAAGGGCTGTGGTATAATGGAAAATAGGTATTCATCAATATCGATAAATGCGACCCATTTGGAAACTCCTTTCGCTTGCTTTAAACACTCGGTATAGATTTTTGACTGTAAACGATTGAATAAACGTATCTCCTCGGCATTTTCAGTAACCTCTTTTAATTCGACGAGACCTGAAGAGATATAGGGAGCCAACACCTCTTTATAGTTGTCTTTACTGTTATGGTTATAGAGATAAAAGTGGTCGGCCCCTACCAAAGTGTGAAAATCAATCCACTCTTTTAAGTAGGGAGCCTCGTCTTGAAAGATCGCGCAAATAGCAAGTTGATGCTTGTATTCAGCGCTGCAAAACTCAACGAAGAATAAAAATAAAAATAAAATTAAAATTAAAAATTTAATTCGTACGATCAACAAACACCTTAAAGATGTAAGGAGATGCAGCCGAGTCCGCATTCACATTCGTGTTAGGCAATGTGCTCTGGATTCCTCCTACAATATACCCTATCAGCCGAGGCTGATGTTCCAACTTATCAAATTTGATGACCTCATTGCGGTAAGTCGGAAGGTCATCAACTGGAAAAAAGCCTGCTCCTGCTCCGAAAAGGAGAGGATTTCCAGGATTCGACTGTGTCGATAGGATAACAGGATACTGCGCATCCATCAAGAATTGTGTGTACTTATTATGCTTATCCAACTGCACTGTGGTGACTTGATTGATAAAAGGAATCTCTGAATCTGTCGTAAAGACACCATTTTGGAAAAATCCAAAGCTGATTCCTCCAAAAAATACCACATACATATTCTCAGAATGATCAGAAAACATGCCAATTGTAGGACAAACATAGTTGTTCATCCCCTGCTTAAATGTGGAGGGATTGCTAGGATCGGCCATTTTGGGATGCCCTTTTGTATCAATGAGAACGGGTACTGTCCAAACTCCTGTATCGATCGTAAATACTCCAGAAAATGCTACAAAACCAGGCATAGGAAATCCAAATGCCTTATGCATGACAGGCACTACATTTAGATCGCGACGACGGTAGTTAGGATCTGGAGTTTCTGGAAATACCTTTTCAGAGCTGATAGACAGTTTGCTTCCATTATCATGAATCTTAAAGCGACGTACCTGTTCTGAATAGGCTCCGTTTGAGTTATCTGAATAAAATCCTTCGAAATCCTGGCCAAAAATGAGCAATGTACGGTCATGCAGTGTGCGGTCCATGAATCCGCCAGTGATTTGAAAGATCGGATCTGAAATTTGTCGAATATGAGACGCTAAAGTTTCACCGGGCTGTGGGTTGATCACCCATTGAATAATCCCTTTCAGGTCAATGGCAGTCAATGTGTCTTTAGTGCTAAAAGTACCTGTAGCAGTATCCACGCCATATCCACCCGTTATATAGAGACGCTTTTTAGTCTGATAGGATTGAGGGCTTGTCACAGAAAGAGTATCTATCTGCTGCTGAGATAGCCCTGAAGAGGGATCAGAGAGAGACTTTGTATAGGTAATTCCTGAGGCAGGATCTATCACATAGACAACTGTATTCTGCTGCTGGGGAGGAAAGTTATTATTACCTGGCCCAAAACCATGCAGACCATTTGTCCGTCCCGCAATAATCACCCATTTATCTTTATAAATCGCCGACGCAAAAGAGTGCAGACCATTGGGCAGCATAAATTCAGCAAGCTCAATACTGACTGTAAAAGGCAGGGAGCTACCTGGAAAGATGGGACTTAGGTCTGGTGTCTGATTTTGAGCAAACAAATTGAGCGTCAGGCATAAAAAAGTCGTAAGTAAATAGTTTAGTTTCATCTTAATTCATCTCCGCAGGCATGGTAAAGTCAGCAACAAAAACTTGACATGATTTATCTGAACTTCTTTTTGAAGTCCATAGTATTTTGGTCCCTTCTCGATTAAAAGTCGGTAATCCTTCGAACGTATCACTCTGTGTTAATCGTCGATATGCCCCTGTGTCAGTATTAACCAAATAGATCTGATACTGGTGATGGCCGTGCAGTGAAGTTGTATAAGCAATTACCCTTCCGTTGGGGTGCCAGTAAGGAGCCCAGTTGACAGCTTGATTGTTCGTAATCTGCTGCTCATCACTCCCCTCTACATTCATCAAATAGACTTGTAGATAGTGTGGACGCTCTTTATCTGCACGGAAGACTATCTGACCTCCATCTGGAGAAAAAAATGGTCCGCCATTATAGCAGTTTGAGGTATGTGTAAGCTGCTTTACGTTTGATCCATCGGCGTTCATTGAATAGATATTCATACTCCCATCTTCATTACTCGCATAGACAATACGCGATCCGTCTGGCGAATAGGCACATTCGGCATGGTAGGCAGGCCCACTCGTTAAAGGAGTTAAATCAGATCCATCCAAATTAGACTCGTAGATATTCATATAAGGCGTTAAATCCCATTTATACTGCTGATTGACGACAGGCTCTTTTTTAAATTGTGGCTTAAAGGTGGGGTCATCGTGGCTAGAAGCGAAAATAATCTTCTCCCCATCGGGTCTAAAATAAGCGCAAGTGCATGCCCCTTTGCCTGTACTAATACGACGAGGAATTCCCTCATCCAGCTTCATGGTATAGATTTGATAGCACTCTTCCCCTTTTGGCACTGCTTGAAAGGCGATCGACTTTCCATCCGGTGCGAAATAGGCTTCACCAGCTTTTTCAAAGCCCATAGAAGAGAAGGTTAACTGCTTAACGTTGGTTAAGTAAGGAGCCTCACTATTATTTGCAGCATTAAGTGCAAAGGAGAGGGCTATAGCTGTTAAAAAAGAGAGAGAAAATGCCTTCATAGAGATACCTCTTGTAAAGAATAAATTTTAATTTAGAAGAGACCCTCATTTGAGACAAGCTTTTTGTAAGTAATAACTCTTTATCTAATCTTAATAAATATATAGTATATTTTTAAAAATTATCGGAATAAAATATGGTCAATTTCATTACACATTATAACAATTTTGTAGAGCAAAATGACGAGGCTCAAAAGTTAAAGATCGATAAGATGCAAGAAAGCTTGCGTTATTATGATATAGATGAATCTTTTGCTTCTAAATACTATGAAGAGTTAGATTTTTTATTTAAATTCTCTTTATTTTATAAAATTATTGGCTTTAAAAACAGTACAGCTAGCGGAAGTTATTTTCACAATATTATTGAAATAGAAGAAAATGGACAAAAATGTTTAGCTATCCGATTCAATCACATATATAAATCTATTAATTCCTTTAAAGATGATTTTTCATATGATGCTAAAGATGATCTCATCACTCATAAAGGGACAAATATAGAATGTATTTACTCAGGAACTAGAGGACTCATTCCAAAACCAAGCACATTAGAGAGTGTCGGAAAGCTATCTGTTTATGGCAGAAAAATACTCCTTGAAAATGCACAGAGTTTTCACAAGAATTTAACTCCTAGACAAAAGGAAAAATTAACCTGCGTTCTACAAATCGTCACAAATCCAAGAAACATACTTTCATCACGATTTTTTAAAAATATTAATACATTGCGAGGCAATCATGGTGCTATTAGGATTATTCACGACGACAAATCTGTCTACTCAACAGGAGTAACGGTTCTGAAATCCAGTCCAGGAATTGTTTCAAAAAAGGCTGGCTGTCGAGATCTAGATGGAGACGAGTTATGTTCACATGACGGACGCTTAACAACATCCATCGCGATCAGCCCCGATAAAGCAGACAAAATTATACAATTGAGTAATAGCTTTCGCGATCATTCCTATAACTTTAACTTTTTTTCGAATAATTGTGTCTCATTTTGTTCAGAAGCACTAAAAATAGCCGGGGAAGAAGTAAATATCAAGGTACCACTAACGCGGCTACTATGGAATATACTCCCTAGTAGAGAGGATATTTTCTCTTATGTTCCTGGAATGAACTCTCTCTATGATCGCTTTGTTTGGTTAAAAGATGCTATAACTCCCCACTTTGTTAAAAAAATATTTAGTCTCCTAGGAAGAAAACTGTTTAATTTGTTACCTACTGTCTATATTCATCACCCAGCAGCCATGATACACTGGATGCTGGAGCAGAAGTCTACATACGTACGTCGAGACAATTATGAACCCGATATGCTTATTCTTCCG
>JABDDJ010000099.1 GCA_013287645.1 Chlamydiota bacterium
CGTTGCTAAAAATCATGATGGGCATGGAAGAGCCTTCATCCGGAACTGTCGTACTACCAGATCGCGTCGGTATCCTGCGCCAGAACATCAGCGATTTTGCAGATGATACTATTCTAGACGTCGTTATCATGGGTAACCAGAAGCTCTGGAAAGCGATGAAAGAGCGCGATAGCCTATATGAGCACGAGATTACCGATGAGATTGGCATGCGTTTAGGCGAGCTGGAGGGCATTATTGCCGAAGAAGACGGCTATAGCGCCGAGGCCAATGCTGAAGAACTCTTAAGTGGAATGGGCGTTCCTCACGATTACTACACACAGAAGTTGGGCACCATTCCTGCCGACATGCAGTTCCGAGCCCTCCTCTGCCAAGCACTCTTTGGAGAGCCTCAAGCCCTTCTCCTCGACGAACCGACAAACCACCTCGATCTAGAGTCCATTGGCTGGTTAGAGAAGTTCCTCTTTAACTACAAAGGTACGCTCATTGTTATTAGCCATGACCGCCACTTCCTCAATGCTGTCACAACTCATATCGCCGACATTGACTACGAAACGATTATTATCTACCCAGGCAATTATGACGATATGGTTGTAGCCAAAACATCGATACGCGATAGAGAATCGTCAGAGGCAAAAAGCCGCGAAAAGAAAATCGCTCAGTTAAAAGAATTTGTGGCTCGCTTTGGTGCTGGTACACGTGCCAGTCAGGTCCAATCCAGAGTCCGCGAGATTAACCGCCTACAGCCGCAAGAGTTGAAAAAAACCAATATTCAGCGACCCTATATCAGGTTTATTCCAGTCGAGAAGGCTCCAGGAAAGATCGTATTTAAAGCACAGAATGTCTACAGAGGGTATGACGATTTACAGGTAATTAAAAATTTTACTTACGAAGTGACACGCGGGGATAAAATTGGAGTGATTGGAAATAATGGCCGAGGAAAAACTACCCTCCTAAAGACCCTTGTGGGAGCTCTTGCCCCTGAAAAAGGCACCATTGAGCAAGGCCATAATGTCATCCTCAGTTATTTTCCCCAAAACCACAGCGAAGTGGTGGATAAAAAATCGACTTTGAATGTATTCGAGTGGCTAAAAGCTTTACGTCCAGGGATTTATGACCAAGACATCCGCAGCGTATTAGGCAAACTCCTCTTTGGGGGAGATGATGCTTTTAAAGCCGTTAGCAAATTATCCGGCGGCGAAACCGCACGCTTAATTTTGGCAAGTATGCTATTAGTGGACCATAATGTACTTGTTCTCGACGAGCCAAACAACCATTTAGACCTCGAAGCTGTCTCCGCTTTAGGCTGGGGACTCTCCGAATACCCCGGGACCGTTGTTTTAGCTAGTCATGACCGCGATTTAATTGGTGTAGCAAACAAACTCATCGCCTTTGAAGAAGATGGAGTTCATTTCTATGATGGATCTTTAGAGGATTACATGACCTATAAAGCTGAGTTAGCAGGACGTTGAAATGCACCTCAATGAGGCCAAGTTTAAAGCTTTATCTCGAGCACAGCAGCATAAGCGCTGTGCTGAGATGATTAAACATGCCTATATAGCAGAGCGCACAACCGAAAAGTATCATGAATGTATAAAGACTTACGTTGTCATGATCGATTGGCTAGAAATTGAGGTAGAGAGTCACTGGTCCGAGTGGACAATTAAAATTCTTTCCGATTTTTATCACTATCACTTAGATAACGCAGGACTTAGCCATAAAGAGCACAACCTGCTTTCGCTTCAACGAAGAGGCGATGCTAATGAAGGGCTGCCCTTCTGGCCGATCGATATCTATCTCGATAATTTACGCTCAGCACATAATGTAGGCAGCATTATCCGCACCACCGAAGCTCTGTCACTCGGAAGGCTCTACTTTTCTCCCCAAACTCCTTTTGTCGATAACCCTAAAGTCCAGAAAACTGCTATGGGATGTCATACATGGGTCGAATGCCAACGTGGAGTACCACTCTCCTCGCTTCAACGGCCACTGATTGCCCTTGAGACAAGTGAAAAAGCAGCCAGTCTCTATTCAGTGAACTTTCCCACCTCCTTTTCTCTGGTCATTGGAAATGAAGAGTACGGCTGCTCTGACTCTTCTCTCTCCTTAGCCGACATCATTATCGAGATACCTCTCAGAGGGCGCAAAAATTCACTCAATGTCGCTAACGCCTTTGCATGCGTCGCGACAGAAATTTCCAGACAAAGAGAACAAGGATGAAATCTATGGAAAATCACTTTATACCCTTTAGGACCTCTTCAAGGAAACGAAAAGAGACTGATGACTCCTCAGTCCCCTTCGCCGCCATCACACACTTTCCTACACCTATGGCACCCGATGCGCCTCAAATGGAAGATGATGAAAAAATTGCTTACATATCCGAACGCTTCCGCGATATCATGCACTGCCTAGGATTAGACCTCAACGATCCCTCTTTGGCCAGAACACCCGAACGCATCGCCAAAATGTACGTTAACGAAGTCTTTTCAGGGCTAAAACCAGAAAACTTTCCTCCTATTACTGTTATAGACAATGAATTTCAACATAGCAAACGCGGCAACTTAGTCTTTCTAAGCGTCAATTTCCATAGCTTTTGCGAACATCACTTTGTGCCCATGAACGGCACTGCCTATATCGCTTACCTTCCTGGAAGAAAAATCATCGGACTTTCGAAAATTCCACGCATTGTCCGCTACTTTGCACGGCGTCCACAGCTACAAGAAAGACTCACCGCTCAAATTGCCGATGCGCTCTCTTACTTATTGGAGACTGAGCACGTTGCCGTTTCACTCACAGCTCAGCACTTCTGCGTTATGGCCCGCGGCATTGAAGATGACAACAGCCATACAAACACCAACGTCCTTCGCGGTGAATTCGAAACTAATCCACAAACTCAACAGCAATTCTTCGAAAGCATCAACCGTAAATTCCTGCATTGATAAAAATTTAAACGCAAAGCCGCAAAGGCGCAAAGAATAGTTTTAACATTAAGCCGCGAATGCGGCAAAAGCATGTAGCCCCATGCGTCAGCGTGGGGTAAGATAAAATATTAAATGTCAGCCGCGAATGCGGCGGCAGAAAAAAGATAATTCTAATCATACTTCAAAAATGATGTTAACAAGAGTCGGCCTATTCAGGCCTAATGATTATTTGGTTATCATTTAGTCCCAGGCCTTTGTGTCTCGGTCGCAAGCTCCCTCGCACCCGGCCTGGGCTATACAAAGATCCGCCCTTCGGGCTTATGCAAAATCTTGCTCAGCACAAATCCTGTACCACCAAAGCGAATTTCGAAAGAAGTCTAATAGTATTACTTCTTATTCAACTCAAGAACGAGAGAATCAATAATACTTTGTTTGTAACCTTTCTCTTTAAATATATTTTTTCTATTTTGGATTTCGACATCATTTATGAATTCTACCCAATATTTAATAGGAACATTATAAATATTTTTCCAAACTAAAGGATCTATAGTTTCTTGAAATGCCGCCAGAGTTTGCTTAATTATTTCTGGGTCCGTTTCTAGATTTAACATTGAAAACACATTTATAATTATAGACTTATCAATGCCTGGCTCATTACCAAAAACACTTCCAGTCCAGTTAAATAAGTTTTTATCAATTACAAGAGCAATCTGAGGACGATTTTCTTTAGGGAAAATAGCAAGAATGCTAATGATACGATCTACCTCATTAGTATTTTTCTTTTCAAGCAAGTTTATAGTTTGAGTGACAAGATCATCAAGCTCTGTAGCATCATAGAGTACATTAATGACTTTAGTGGTCTCGTCAGATATGTTATAGCCATCTCTATTTTTGAAAATATATTTTTGCAACTTGATAACTAGATCAAGAATAGGACCTGGGCGGAAATCTTTTCGTTTTTCTAATTTTTCCTGATTTTTTATGCCTTGATTGGAATATGCAGCTAATATTCCTTTTTGATACCCTTCATGGGACTCTTTTTGCCAATTATTATTAGGTATAACCTTAAAAAATGGATGATTAATAAATTCTTTTCGAATTTCCATCTTGATAAAATTCAGCGTCTCTAATGCTGATGAGAGATTATTATCATAAATCTTTGGGAGAAAGGCTTTAGCATCTTGAATAAAGGCCTTCCGATCTGGTTCTGCAACACCAGGCAAGATTCCAAGGAGTGCTATTTTCTCGGATAATTGTAAAGTGTGTATCTCTTCTACATAAGGGAGACAAACCTTTGTTCTGGCTACAACTTTAGATAGGTCATTTTTTTCTAACCAATACTGATATATTTTTAAGAAAGAAGATAAATAACCTTCATTTGTAATTTTTTGTACACATGCTAGAAATAGTGAAGGAAATTCTTCTTCTTGATTTTCTTTTGGATTAGAAAGTCCATCTTTAATATGCAATTTTTTCTTTATAGACAGCATAGTGTCCATGACGTTTAAAACCAACTTATCATGAGCTGTTGCCATTATTGATTTAATATAATATTGACAAAGCTCTTCAGAAGTCACCAAATATTGAATTCTTCCCACATTTTTTAACTCAATTTTTCCGATGCGTTTCAGAATTTCAATATGATTAACTTCTTTTGGAAGGATGGCTATTTCTTGAAGAATTGTTACTAAGTGTTC
>JABDDJ010000100.1 GCA_013287645.1 Chlamydiota bacterium
ATCTTATCCTGGCGTTTTTCATCATGAGAAGTGTTACAAAATAAAGCATTTAATTTCTCATCATTCAATAAAGTGATATCCAAAGGAATATCCCTTTTAAAATGTTCAGGTCCGATCAAATAAAAGTGAAATGGGTGCAGTTTAGGTAAAATTTGTTGTAACTGTGGGGTAGGAACGATTTTAAATAAAGCAACGCCATGCTCATTATCAGGGAATAATTCTTTTAAATCACCAATTCTTAGTCCTGTAATATTTAAAGGAGGTCGCATTGCAAAACGTTCAGCCATCACTTCTTTTAAGATTTCTCGATCTACATGAAAACCATCATTTAAACGACTAAGTCTTTCTAGAAGCTCCCTATTGGTAGTACCTAAGCTCCTTTTAACTTTTAAATAATATTCTTCATAGCAGCCATAGCAAGCATTTTGAAATTGAGCTTCTTGAATGCAGTAATACCCCCAAGCATTTTGTTTAAAGAGGAGTAAAAAATGTCCAAACCCCTCCTCAAAGTGTCTAAAGCAGCGATAAAAATTGAGTTGTCTATACTCTACATCTCTAATATTTTTAATTACTTCGCAAAAAGAACAAACTGCATTAACGCCTTCTTGAAAAAGTGCAGAGACTATTACTTTTGCGCTTATTGAATTTTCATTTTCAACAAATGATTTCTTAAAGCTTGAAAATGTTGCAGAGCCTACTCTTGGGTAAAATGTATAGAGGATATATGATATATCTAATCTTGTGGGTAATTTTTGACCTTCAAAAGCTGCTTTATAATATGCCGTATCAGTATTAATATTGTTCATAATTTTATCTCTAGTTTAATTGAAAATTAAGCAAATTATAAACGATAACAACTTAAATGTAAACAAATTTAAAAAATTATTATCACATTACTTCTGCGGCTAAAGCTGCTAATTCAGAACGCTCGGTCTTTTCTAAAAAGACATGTCCATAAATGGGATGCTCTTTAAATTTGCCCACGGTATAGGTCAATCCATTAGAATCTTTATCAAGATAGGGATTATCTATCTGCGTGGCATCGCCAGTCAGAATGACTTTAGTCCCCTCTCCAGCACGTGAGATGATGGTCTTGACTTCATGTGGCGTCAGGTTTTGAGCCTCATCGACAATAATAAACATTTTGGGCAAGGAGCGTCCACGGATATAAGTAACGGCCTCCATCTCGATCTTATCGCTGCTGGTAACCCAGCGAAGGGTCTCATTAGGCTCATGGCTTGTGGAGTCACATAAAAATTCTAAGTTGTCATAAATAGGCTGCATCCAAGGGGTCAATTTTTCCTCTTTAGTGCCTGGCAAATAGCCAATATCCCTTCCTAGTGGTACTATGGGTCTACTTACCAACACGCGTGTATAAAGCCCTTCGTCAAAAACTTTATTTAAAGCCGCCGCTAAAGCAATAAGGGTTTTTCCTGTTCCGGCTGGCCCCATCAATGTCACTAGCTTGATATCATCGCGTAAGAGGATGTCCATAGCTATTTTTTGCTCCACATTGCGTGGCTTAATCCCCCACAGTGGGCGTGTCTGCAAAAGGGGCTCTAGCTTACCTGTAGAGGAATTAAACTTAGCAACTGCCGATGTATTTTCTGGTGAAGTGAGAATGCAGTACTCATTAGGAAGAAATTTTTCATTAGGCAACTCTAAAATGGAATCTTTATAAAAGAGATCAATTTCATGCTTAGGGATACCAATCTTTCGAACGCCGCGATAAATAGAGTCATAAGCATATTTTAAATTTTCATAGTCCTCAGCTAAAAGTCCAATCGCTTCGGCCTTGATACGGGCAGCAAAATCCTTGGAGACAAAGACGACTCGCTCGCCTCTCTCATGTAACTCATATGCGGAAAGAATGATCTTATTATCATTAATGGCTGGAGAAAGTTGCGGGTAATCTTGTCTATTGTCCATCTGGATACGAATAATAGCATTATTAGGAAGGCGTACCCCTGTATGTAAATTTCCAGTCCCCAAGGTTTGAAGGGAATCTAAATAGCGAAATACAGCGCGGGCGTTGCGGCCTAATTCATTGGGCAAACGCTTCATTTTATCTAATTCTTCAAGGACAGTAACGGTGAGAATCACCTGATTGCGAGGAAATTTGCCAATGGCTTCTGGATCGTGAAGGAGGACGTTAGTGTCGAGAACAAATGTTTTCATAGTGAGTCCCTGTTAGGTAAAAAATTCAGCAATCGAACGGTTTAAGTGCTAAATTCATTGACAATATTTCAATTCCTTTGTATGCTATATAGTATATAAACCGTTAATTTTTTAATTCATAAAAACGCGGAGGTTTTATGCTCATTAACCGCGAAGTGTTAAGTCTTCCACCTTATATCTCTACAAGCTGGGGACATATTAAAGCACTGTATATGCTTGAAGAGACTCTCGTCGTCTGTTTGACAGACGGGATATTAATCAAAATTCCTAACCTTCCTACTTCTATTCTTGAAAAAATTTTTGAAATGCATTCGGTTTACTTAACTGAACAAACTCAACAAATCACTAACCGCCAGCGAAAAGGCGAATTAGAAGGTCTTTCCAGACTAGAAATTCCCTTTCGCATTGGTTTAGGATCTATTGAGAATATGATGATGACAGCTCTACAGCATAATCAAGCACAAGCTGATATGCCCGATATGCCACCTGAAATACTCTCAAAGATTACTTCTATCGCTAGAGCCATCACACCTGATGACGTCGCGCAATTTCCAAAACCAGAACCCCATTGTAACTGCATGTTCTGTCAATTAGCACGCGCAATGCATGGGATGACGGTAGATAAACAACCAGAAAAAATCCCCGAAAAACCCGTCGAAAAAGAAGAACCACCCGCATCACCTTGGGTTGTTCACCAGCATCAAGAAAACTGCTACCATGTTCACCATAAAGAAAGCCCTAATGAAATTTATAATGTTTTCCTAGGTGAAGGGCAAGTTGGCTGCAACTGCGGTAAACATGGATGCGATCATATTCTTGCTGTCCTAAGAAGCTAATAAAAAATTTAAACGCAAAGTCGCAAAGGCGCAAAGAAATCTTTGCGACTTTGCGTTTAATGCCTAAGGCAGGTGTTTGAGGCCTGTTCTTGCATAAGTGCATAACTATACTTTGCCAAATAAGAGAGAATTTATTATACTTTGGCATTTAATATTCAATTACTTAGATGATCGTGTTTATAAAAACTTTATTTTCAATTCTTCTTTACATTCCTTTTTCTCTTACATCTCTTGAAGTTCGGATCCAAAATCCTATTTCAGATTTTTTACACACTTCAAGAATGCAGTATGAACATATCTTAGGCGATTCTCAAAATTCTGAGATCATCCACTTTGTAATGGGAAATGAATCAGCAGATCTTGACTCTATTATTTCTTCAATTTCTTATGCATATTTGCTTTGCCAAGAAGACACCCCTAACCAAACAGTACTCTATATCCCTCTATTGAACATCCATCGTGAAGAAATAGCTTTACGTAAAGATATTCTTTATTTATTTCAACTTTTTGGCATTTCTATCGATGATCTCCTATTTCTAGATGATAACGTCCCATTGAATAGATTGTTTGAACAAAAAAGACTACGTTTAAACCTTGTCGATCATAATGTTTTAAGGCCAAGACAAGAGCATCTTTCAGATGCTGTTGAAAGAATTGTTGATCATCACGTTGATGAAAATAAACATTATCCTTTGATTGCAAAAGAGAATAAATTGATAGCTGTAGTAGGATCAAATGCAACCTTAATAGCGGAAAAGATATTTTCCAGTCAACGAGTTATAGTCTCTCCAGAATTTGCCGCACTTCTTTTGGCACCTATTCTCATCGATACTTCCAACTTAAAATCGGCTGAAAAAACCACTATCAGAGACATTGATGCTGCAAAAGAATTACAAAACCTCGCTTCGACCATTCCTCAAGATTTTTTTCAAAAGCTCTTAGCAGCCAAAAACGATATTTCAGGCTTAACACCAACCATGCTTTTGAGTAAAGATTTCAAAGAGTATTTAGATGATACTATTCTATATGGAATTTCATCATTACCGTCTACAGTTCAATGGGATTTAGAAGATCTTGAATTGGTTAGTGAAAATATTCAAAAATATGCTTCTGAACGAAACCTAACTTATTTAATTTTACTAATGTCTAGTAACGATCCTCAAACTAAACGAAAAATTCTGGTTTATAGCCCTTCAGTGGCTTCTTTAATGGCATTTGATGCTTATGTGCAATCAGATGAGATTCTAAAAAACATTTTAATTCCAGTCTCTTTTTTAGCAAATTTCCAAGCCTGTTTTTACCGAACGGAGACGCCTATAGCAAGAAAACAGCTTCAGCCTC
>JABDDJ010000101.1 GCA_013287645.1 Chlamydiota bacterium
TGAACTCTTTGACTCGACACCTAAAGATGGAATGGTAGCATGAGACTTTTTCTTACTTTAACTCTACTCTGTTTAGCTCCTTTATTCTCTAAACTGACTGCTGAGTGTCATTGCACTCCTGAAAGTCACTGTGGATGCCTCTTTGGGTATCCTTGCACGTGTGACAATGAGAATAACTCTCCTAACTTCGTTCAACCCGCTGGCTGTTATTGTACTCCTGAGGATAACTGTGGCTGTCTCAATGGAGAACCATGCACCTGTGTAGCTGAAGGATGCTTCTATGATTTCTATGACGATTCTGAGTATTACGACTACTACTGCGACGATGAATGTGACCGCTATGTAACGCCAAGCTTTTATCCTGAAGATGAATCTTGCTACTGGCCATGCTATAGGACTGGAGGCTGGATGCCAGAACGCTGTCCTCTGTTCCGTCCTTTCATTGCTGACCCACGGCAACTTGCCTACTCTGTAGGATGGCGTTTTAATGACCAAGCTCTCACGAAAGATGTCATCGATGTCTCTTACTTTGACTCGTTTCCTTTTTATGGCTGGTGCAACGCATGGCTCTGTGGAGATAAACTGCAAATTGACCTTGACGGATGTCTATGGGCTGTATTCGATCCGATCACCTATTCGTCCCCTCTCATTAATGCGGATTACTACGTCGGTATCCACGTGAACTACGCTTACCAGCACTGGTCGACACGTCTGCGTATTTTCCACATCTCTTCTCACGTGGGAGACGAATTCTTACTTAACCATCCTCATTTCGACCGTCGCAATCCTAGCGCCGAATACTTAGACTATGCTGTCTCTTATCAATGGGATGAAGGCATAAGGCTTTATGGATTATTAGGTTGGGTCCTTGAACAAGACCATTCGTTTTGCACGGGACGTTTTTATGCCGAAGGTGGAATTGAAGCGCGGATTGTGTCTCTTGGGAAACTGGATACCTATAATAAACTTTACACGGTGCCATTCCTAGCAACGCACTTCCGTTATAGAAAAGACTTTAAGCTGCACTTGGATTCAACCTATGCTTTGGGTATAGAAATTGGTAAAACAAATTGTTTATGCCAACGTTTAAGACTTTACATAGAATATCATGATGGGTACTCTGTGGAAGGACAATGGTCTTGTACACCAACAAATTATTTGAGCCTCCGTGCCTCATATGGATTTTAAAAAAATATGTTTAATCCAAACGGACCTACAGATGATCGTCCTCCTTTAGAAGAAAAGGACTTTATCCGCGAGTCTCCTCCACCTAAACCCTCGATCCCTATTTGGATCTGGTTAGCCGTTGGAGCAGCTGTTGTAGCAGTCATTTTGGGTACAGGAAGTTGGCTGAAACAGGGCGTGAGTGAAGGTTTAAAGACAAGTCCTTTCGCAAATGTCACTAATCGTCAACTATCACTTTTTTTGTGGCAATTTCCGGAATATATGAGGGCGAATTTGCCTGCCAAGGAGTATTATCTTTCCGGCTTCAATTACTCCAATGGAAAGGTGTCGATGGTAACCTCTCAAGCGGATAAAATCACCTCTGCTCCGGATGATATCCTATACCTTTACCACACTTGGTCACGCTTGTTAAAACCTGGGGCCGTACTGCGGCGTGTTCCTCTAGATACCTTTAAAGAATTTTTGAAAGAATTTCCTGAATGGATGCCTGATAACTGGCCTGAAGCTTCTCAAAGCTATAAAGATCTCGTCGCTAAACTTGATGTTGCCAATCCAGATGATTTCCTAAAGCAGTCTCGCACTAATCTTCCTAACGACGTCTTGATCGCTGTAACAGGCTATCGCAATTACTATAAAGAAGGTGCAGATATCGATAAATTCTCGCCTTTCTATGAAGAACTGGACCATTTTGTAAATACTCATCCTAACTATGCTCGCAATTTTTGGAGAAATATTCTTCTAAAATCGCGTCCAGACTATCTTCTAGTATTAACTTCGGGAAAATATAACGCTAAAGCGGTTGTGTCGCCCACTGAAATGGCGGGTTTTTTAAAGGTAGCCATGTTTAACGATGCGCAGTCTGACAATGTCAGCGTTGCAAAAAATTAGGTTACAGTGACAAATCCATCTTCGTAAATCGGGCCGCTCTTTCCAATCTTAAGCTCTCCCTTAAAGTACCTGCGATAAACACTTAATCCTTGCTGCGCTGTCTGGATACAGTAATAGCAGTTACTAAGCCATTCTGACCCCACAATTGTGCCTGCTGCCTGATTGCACTTGAATCGCGGTGTTATCTTTTCTCTCCAATACTCCGGTTTTCCAAAAAGAATGATTGGAGTAGGCAACACTACACCTATTTTCCGGCGTACTTCCTCCAAACAGAATTCAAAATCTGTGCCAATTCCCCCTGTCAAAAAGATAGGAAAGTCTAAATTGAATTCGGCCTGCCGCTCCACAAGCTTATCTAAGCGATAGGTCATTTTCGCTTCAATATAGGGATTCTGACGTTGCTCGTTGACGACGGCATTGCTTTTAGCGCGAAAATCGACGATGTTTGCACAGGAGAGAATACCTAATTCTTTGGCAACAAAGTTACCCACCTGCATTGCGCCCGGTCCGCCTCCTGTTACTAATGAGAGAGGTGTATTTGGCTTTAACAATGGATGATTCATCTCTTTGCGCATATCCAAAATGCCTTGCATCATCTCTCTCAGCTCTTTCTCAAATAGATCTTCAAGGAGATTAGAACCATAAATTCCAAATACCGTTGAGCGTAAAAACATATCTATTTGATGAATAGGCACAAATAATCCCGAATCGTAGCCAGATTTTTGAGTATACTCCAGAATATTCTGTGTAGTGGGATCCACCCAAAAAGTTGGAATAGCAAACTTCTCTAAGTCATGTAACAGCGCGCGGTCTTCGGCAGAGAAAAAGCCTTCATACGACATGGAGGGATACTGGAAATAAATCCCTTTAAGATGCCTCTGAACCTGATTACTTAATAGCATACGCTTCATCAAAGGTGACGGAAAATACCGCGTCAACATGATGCCTTCGCTGGTGATCACATCATCGTCAATAGCCTTTAAAAAAGGATAAGTAGGCTGCTGTTGAATATAGCGCTCTACCATCAATGCTTGCCGAACCCCCTGAGTCATTCCAGGAAATTCGTGAAAATGAGTCTCACGTGCAACCCAGTCCTCAGGCTTTAGATTCAGCAGCTGTTCACCTTTTACAACAAAGACAGCCGCTCGTGTTTCATGAGTACCAGGAGCCGTTTCAAAAGCTTTGAATAGGACTTCAGGATCTTCTATGGATGCTTGAAGTTGGTCGCGGTCGGAGAAGAATACGTGCTCACGATAAGGCTCTAAAGTGTAAAACTCCAGCGGAATATCTGTAAGCTCACGTTTAGAGTGACCATAAAGCTCATAGATATCTCCTGAAGCCTGTGTATCAGGCTGCAAAATCGAAGCACTTGTGTGGCGATAACCATGAGGCAACAGATCATCGACAACACGAGCAAACGCTGTCCGAATATGCAAAGGCAAAGTACGCACAAGCAAAAGCTCATTTTCGTTTTCGATATTCCTCGAAAGGAGAGGCTTCCACTCTTGATGCAATTTTACAAGTTCTCGGATAGGGATCTCTGTTTTCAAAGCCAATCCTACTGTAGGCAAAAAACCCCTGATCGTGGGCGCATAATCCAACCGACCATTTTGAAGAGAGAGATAGGCTACGGTGCGTCCATCCACTTTATCTAAAACAAGGTCTGAGCTACCCTGAAGACCTCCTAAAGAGAGCAGAGGCGATCCCCAGCGATCAGAGCGCCCGAACATTCGCGCTAAGTAATCGGGATTTCTCACACGCCTTCGCTCATCTGCTGCAAAGAGCTTTCCAATCTTTGCACCTACCTTAAGATAGAGAAGCATCTCTTTCGCCAGATCGTTAATAGCGATAAGATCCACCTTAACCTCTGCAATACATTGCTCTTTGTCCAGTTCGTAGTGCTTACCAATTCCGTCCACGCCAATCTGTGCCAGCGTACTTTTAATATTGAAGAAGACGCGTTCTGGATCGATTTGAAATCCGACAAAAAAGGGAGAAATATCTTTAATAAAAACAGTAGCTTCTACGTGCTTATCGCTACGAAAAGTTATTTCTTTAACGACACCGTCAGGGGTAACAAGATCGTAATGGTAAGAAAGAAGCGGATGAAAGGTCTGTTCCATAGCATTATTTGTATCCTAATAGACAATTTGCATAAATTACT
>JABDDJ010000102.1:0-1760 GCA_013287645.1 Chlamydiota bacterium
CCCAAAAGAATTAAATGGGATGGCTCATGTAGACGAAGCGTTACACGGCTTAATCACAGAATTAAGAAAATCTAATAAATTTGAAGGAAAGTTCTTAGAAACATTGCTCATTATTCCACCTGAAAATACTGTGTCGGCCAAAAAATTATTGCTTATCGGATTGGGCAATAGAAACGATTTTAAGCCAGAAAGGATGCGTTTGGTAGGCCTGACTGGTATGAGAGAAGCTCTTAGGTTGGAAGTGGCAGCCTATTCACACGCAAGCGATTTAAAAGATGCCGGCATTTCATCTCCCACTGCAGATGTTGCCGGCTACGTCATCCAGGGAGCTATTGATGCCTACCGAACACAGATGTATTTAAAAAAACAAAATGCCAGCGAAGCACTATCAGTGACAAAGATCTCTTTGTTAACGGGCCCTGCTTATTTTGAAGATTCCAAACAAGGCGTAAAAAAAGTTATTGCCACTTTGTCAAAAAATTAGCCCCATTCAGTCATAAAATTATGAAAAAGCTCATTACAGGCCTGCATCACATCACAGCTTTAGCGTCTGACGCGCAGAAAAATTATGATTTCTATTCAGGTGTTTTAGGACTGCGTATGGTAAAAAAAACCATCAATTTTGATGCCCCTGAAGTATACCACTTATATTATGGCAATGAAAATGGTTCTCCAGGTACCATCATGACCTTCTTTCCCTATTCTGGAATTCCACGAGGCAGAAAAGGCAAAGGACAATTGACCGTGACCTCCTTTTCAGCTACTGTAGATTCTATGGATTATTGGATCAAACGTCTCGATAGATTCCACATCAAACATGAGGCCCCCCAAAAACGTTTTGATGATGAATTATTAATTTATCTGGAAGATAATGACGGTTTAGGCATCGAGTTGGTCTTTAACAAACGAGACACAAGAAAAGGGTTTACCTATGGGAATATCCCTTCTGAATACGCCATTAAGGGATTTTACGGTATTACACTTGCGGTAGAAGGTTATGAAAAAACAGCCCGATTGCTAACCGCACAAATGGATCATGAATGGATCACTGAAAAAGGAAACCGCTTTCGTTATTCCGTAAGCGGTAAGCCAGGCGATTATGTGGACATACTTTGCAGTCCGGATGCCATGCAAGCCCTGCCAGGCGCAGGCACCATTCATCACGTAGCATTTGCAACTGCAAATGATACGACCCAGTTGGAAGCCCGTGAAAGATTATTGAAAGCAGGCTTTAACCCCACACACGTAATAGACAGAGAATATTTTCATTCCGTTTATTTCAGAGAGCCTGGCGGTATTTTGTTTGAAATTGCTACAGTTCCTCCAGGCTTCACCGTGGATGAAGAGCTTGTGCATCTTGGTCAATCGCTTAAATTACCGCCTTGGGAAGAACCCCATAGGAAATCCATTGAAAATAAATTACCTACTATTCAATTAGACCTTCACAAGTTTATCGACTGATAAGCACGAGCGAGGCACGCACGAGGGCCGGGCCTGCGTAACTGCGTATCTTATTGCTATTTTTCAATAGCAATATACACATCAACTTGTGGGGGCGTTTTTGAATGAAAATTACTCCCATAAACTTCATAATCACCAGTATATGTACGGTTTAGATCAGTTTTTTGCCAGACATGCTCCCAAGTTTTGATCAAAGTTTGCGGATGTTGTCCGACTGCAGTGAAAACAGCATAAGATCCCGCCGGAATTATTTTAGCAACCATTCCCTTTGGGATAATATCTAGTGAGTTGACAAGACA
>JABDDJ010000102.1:1770-2911 GCA_013287645.1 Chlamydiota bacterium
AAGACAACCAATGACTAGCGAGTACGGCTTTGTATAGTCGCCTTCATAATCACAATAAAGAGCAATCACATCATTGGAGCATTTACTTGGAATTTGGTTGATAATATCTTCAGCATAAAATCTTGCCCAATGTTTCGGAATATCGTGAGGAGCCGCTTCTGGTGAGTTTGACGTTCTACATTCAATACCTATAATGGAGATTAACGACTTTTCAATAACAGTATCATTTTGCATAAGGTTCCTATTTAAAAAATCTTGATTAACACTATAAGCATGATTTGAACAACATAAGAGTATTGTTGCCAGAGTTAAAAAACTTCTCATTGATTCCTTCCCATTAGTTGTTATGTTTGTCTCTAGATCTTCCTTTCAATCCATAATACGATACAATGCCTTGAGTATAGCCATCAACTGTAATCTGCTGAAGAGAATTGAAAAATTCGCATGATCTCCTCTCTGTGTTCTCTGTGGGCTCTGTGGTTTAATTAATTTTGAGTTGGCTCTCAGGCACAATCTTTAAAACGGAAACGCTATATAAGAGCTCTAAAGCCTGCTTCACTTCATCTGCCTGAACTTAAATTATGAAAATTTTAGTGCATTTTCCAGTAATGGGTCATACAACTTCAAAACGGATTTGGCCCAATGATAAATAAACTCCGCCGCGGGCTGCTCTTTCCTTTCAATGAACCTTTCCATGTACCATCTCCAAGGATGTATTGGATCTTGAATATCATTAAATTGCTTATTACCATGCAAAACATAGGCAATCTCAAGCAACTCAAAATGAATTGTTAGTGTCATAATGTTTTTGCATAATGCATAGTGCTGCCACTCAGATTTGCTTGGTGGACGTTCCAAATAGCTAGCTAGGTAGCATTGTTCTTGCTCACTAGTAAGAATTAATGCACAGCTGCTAAAAGCAAGATCAAAAAATGGGTCATCAAAACGAGCGCACTCCCAATCAATAAATAAAATAATGTCTTCTTGGGTTAAAAATATGTTTTTAGCGTGTAAATCGGCGTGAATCATTGCACGAGGGTAATTCTGAGAACCAAGCTTAACATGCAGCTTTTCGATTTCCTGCATAATAGTTGCCATTTCTTCACTCACCAACTTTAGATCATTTAATGCTGTATAATGC
>JABDDJ010000102.1:2921-4212 GCA_013287645.1 Chlamydiota bacterium
TAGGATGAGGTGCTTCAGGAATAGTATGAGCGATACGAAGTGCACATGCCATCGCATCAATCGATTTGTGATGCTGTGCTTTGTCCAGTGATATGGTTACTGCGTCATTAATGTAATCCATTAGGATTATCCCTTGCGCTTTGTCAATATGGTACACATGAGGTGCAATACCTACCTGCGATGCATGCTCCAACATATAGCATTCTTTCAAATGAGCAGGATTGGTCAGATCTTGAATACGCACTGCGTACTGCTTTTCTGCAGTTGTAAGGCAATATAACTTTGCAGATGACCAGCCTGCAATTAACGGATAGAACGCAATTTTTTCTTGTGCTTCCTTGCCAAAGTAGGATGCTATAAACTCTTTAAGGAGCCCTTCATTAATTGCATTTTTAAGCTCATTAAAAGAAACATTATATGGTAATTTTCGCTTCTCTAATAAAGAACATGTCTTAATAATGGCTCTTAGCTGCGTTTTGAGCAAATTATTTATGTTTTCTTTCTTTATATGAGCAATCATATAGTCTGCAATTTGTTTATCACTCCACACATCTACACCATATAGAATGCGTGCTTCAATGCGCCTATAAAGGACTTGCAAGTTTTCCCAACAGTATTCTACGCAAAAAGCAAGGGGTCGTAAAAATCTTGAAAGGTTATAATTATAATTAATTTCTGGAGAAACTAATGAAGGAAGAAAAGTTACTTGCATATATATCTCCTATAAAATCGAAATGTCTCCTATCATAAAAGCTGAACTGATTCAATAAAATTAATTAACAAGGAAATGAGGGCCGGAAATGAGGGCCGGGCCTGCGTAACTGCGTATCTTTTTTTTGCTAAAAAATGAGGGCCGGGCCTGCATAACTGCGTAACTTTTTTTTTTGCTAAAAATTGAGGGCCGAAATTGAGGGCCGGGCCTGCATATTTTTTTGCTAAAAATTGATCGATTGTTTAATTTCTTTATTTTTTAAAAAATTAGGAATGTTCATGACTCGTAAGAAACGAATTATTAATTCGAAATATTGTTATCATGTGATGCTGCGGGGTGTGAGTGGTCGACAAATCTTTGAAGATGATAAGGACCGTTCGCGCTTTTGTATATTACTTCAATACGCTTCTGAAATTTGCAAATTCAACATTCATGGATTTTGCTTAATGAATAATCATGTACACTTACTATTGCAACCCTATACGGGCAGCCTTTCTGAAGGAATGCATCGACTTGCATTTCGTTACGCACAACATTACAACAAGAGAGTAAATCGACAAGGCTACCTCTTTCAAAGCC
>JABDDJ010000103.1 GCA_013287645.1 Chlamydiota bacterium
AGCTACCGCCGTAATAGTTAAGGTTAATTTATCCCCCGATTTAGCTGTATTAGGAGAAATTGATGTAATTGTAGGTGGACTGAGGAAGGTTAATTTATCCACCTGAAGACCATAAGAGTTAGTTGTATTGCAATACTCTTGAATTAGCCAAAGCGAAGTATTATCAGACGGATCAACACTCGAGTTTGCATAATCTCCCCAGCGACGTCCACCCACATTAAGCGGTTCTGATGATGGGTTATAAGCAGTGCTGCTAGCCGTATAGAGAGCTTGAGTCAGAAGAGTATTCACAGGGTCATTTGTGTAGCGGAGAGAATACCCTGCATTGATAAATGCATTCGCACCAGAAGTGCAGTAGCTTAAAACCATAGTGTTAAATTGATTAGTAATGATAGAAGGCATGAAATAGTGCAGTTCATTGACACTATTAGTAGAAGTACTAGCAAACACTGTCCCCGTTTGAGTGGGTGTGATAGGAGACTCTAAACTAGAAATCGGAATCATGTACCAGCGGCAACCATTGCGAGAAATTGTGCCGGTGCTCGTTCCTGTATTATTGACTCCAATGTTTTGAGCAGTGTACAAAAATCCATTTCTCACATGTGTGATGCATAGACGATCGTCAGAAGGGAGTAAGTATCCAGCAGTTCCTAGGGTGTTTAATTCGTGTGGAACATTGATGGGCAAAGCAGTTGTACTAATATTTATTTGAATATTTCCCGACATAAAGGGAGTTCCAATAAAATCAGTAATGGAGCGCATCATTAACGCTTGCTGAGCACCAGGAGTAATGTCTCTTGTGTGGTCGACACCGATCACGAATCCCAATGTAGAGCTTGAATCAAGAACGTCAACACCTTGAGGCGTCTCTAGGCCAGTACCAGTGACTAAACTGATTAAGTTACGAAAAGCAAAAACTTTAGGCGAGCCACTCACAAGCGAACTTTTATAGAGGACAAATGCATCACTCGTGATGTAGTTGCTAGTAGTGACATTAAGCGCATTCACACCAATCACAAGAAAAGTATTATCGATACCCAGAGTGGGGAAGTCCGCAAAATAGGTTGTAGGAAAGGTAGAATTTTGACCAGGAGTGAAAGTAAAGAAGGACCATATTGTCGAAGAGGTAATAGTAGCAGTATTACTGTAGGCCACTAAGATTTTATTTGGCACATTAGAGGTAGGATTAAAGTTGTTCATAATAATGTACCAGCGGCTTGTACCCTGATCATAACGGATGCGAGGGTTGCTGGATAAAAATCCCGTATCTAAGATCGCCGCAAAAAAATTACTTGATATCGTGTACAAGACATTGTCAGGTACACCCGTATTTTTGTTAAATGTGCAAATAATTCCATTACAACATAGCAGATATTGCGTAGGACCTGTCGCACCCATCGTATAGGGAGGGAATGCATCCGTATCCGCCAGAGTGACAGCCAAAAAATTAGCCGGATTAGACGCCGATCCATTCGAAGATAAAGGATAGCGATTCATGATCGTCTGATTCGTCTGCTGAATCACTGCAGATGGCGTTAACGCTGTTCCAAAGGTTTGACCCTCTACATAAGAGAGGTTGATCAGCAAAAAACAAACAAGAACTATATAACGATTAATCATTTGCAATCCTAATGTTTAAGGGTACGCTCTGAATGCCATCTACGTTAACTGCAATTATCGTGTAGTTTGTCGCGCTCCTTTTACGGTTGAAGTTGACTTCAAAGAAAAAAGGATCGGTAGGTAATACAGTTAAAATCAATTGAGAATCTCTAAAAACCTGATAGAAGAGAATATCCGGTGACAAGCTCGCCGACCAGCTGACTTGAAGCACATATTTTGTTCGGTTAATAAAACGGTGCTTCACAATAGTGCCTACAAAGCTCGAAGGAGGAGCTACAAAGAAGCCGCCCCTTGCCTCTTGAATCTGCGTTAAGAAATTATTTCTCCAGACAATGATCGCATCACCTCGAGCATTCATAGCAAGATCAGGAGCGTCCGAGTCCTGACCTGAAGTCGATACGTCCGAAATAGCAGACCAGGTACCGTTAAAAGGATGCATAACAGCTTGGATTGCACTGTCGGCGATTAAAGTCTCCTTCCACGTCACCACAGCATCTCCCGCAGCATCGACTGCCACCATAGGACTCACAAAATTTTGGAGGCCTGTCGTTAAATTAAGAGGAGTTCCCCAAACACCAGCGATACGACTTACCACCTCAATAGTGTTGTGAGCACTCACCGTTTGTTGCCATACAGCCACAGCATTATTTTGCGCATCCACAGCGATCTGAGGAAAAAAGCCATCCAGACCCACTACAGAGATGTTTTGAGGAGCAGACCAGACACCACCCGAGAAAGTCGCTGTTTGAATAATGTTATTAGTCCCATTGTTCATACGCCATACCGCCGTCGCACGGCCCAGAGGGTCAATCGCGATTTGCACTTCAAAATTGTCTGTAAGGGGAGTAGAGATCGTTTGAGGAACTGACCAGCTCGAACCAAAAGGCCGAAAAGCCGCCTGTACAACAGTATTAACACCCGTATTTAAAGTCCAAATAGCGATTGCATTACCATTAAGGTCAACCGTAACCTGAGGTAAAACCGCGTTGCCAGACAATGGAGAGGTCAGGTTAACAGGAGAAGACCAAGTGTTGGTACCATTCCGTTCAGAAGCTTGGATAAAGTAGTTAGTACCGTTGAATTTCATCCATACAGCTACAGAGACATTCGCCGGACCAGAAGCTACTTCTGGGAAGATAGCGTCTTGATCAGAGACAGATAAGTTGACAGGAGTTCCAGTGAGACTTGTGACCGCTTGGACAACATGGTTAGTCCCGTCAAATCTCGACCAGACAACCACTACGTTACCAGCCGCGTCGATTGCAAGTTCAGGAAGGTTAGCGTCCTGGCCTGGAGCAGATAGATTGACAGGAGTCGACCAACTTTCACCGTAAACACCTGTGACAGCTTGAATGATAAAATTTGAGCCGTTAAAACTCTTCCAAACTGCAGTAGCGTTACCAAATGCATCCAGTTTGACTTCGGGGCTATCCGAGTTGACCGGAGAGATGGTTACAGGTGGAGACCAGCTGGCCTCTAGCATAACAGACAGAAACAGACAGAGAGCGACAAATAGATTTTTTAACATTTTGACCCAAAGTTATCTTCATTTACTCATCTTTAAGCCCTTAAAAAATTTTTATAAAGCATATTTTTATTGACTCGAAGCCATAAACCTACAATTAGGCCCTAAATAAGAGGCAAAACAGCGTTGATTAAAAAAGAGCAAGATCGCAAGAATGAAAGTATCATCTCGCATGGCCTAGCTATGCGAAGGCCACCGAACGGATTAACTATTAATAATCATCAAGTACAAAAACCGATCCCTTTTAGATGGAAAAAGAAAATTTCTAATAAATTTGTTGTTGAAGCTATCAAAGAAGGTCGTTCCAAACTAGCACTTAACTTACGAATTTCTGTCAAAGTAAAGAAAGGACTAAAAGTTCCGCGAGCCATTTTTCATACTCATCAGATGTCCAGCCTCTTTCAATAACAACCATTCGATAGAGGTCGCGACCTGTCAGAGTCCATAAGATATCACGCGCTTTTTCAAGAGTTAATCCCTTAACCAACGATTTCCCTTTCATCAACTTTTTGACATATTCTCCTTGTCTTTCATAGCGACGCTTTTCTCTCTCCTGTTCAAGTTCTTTGAATTCGGGGGCTACTACAGAAGCTTCTCGAAAAATATCCATTAATTCTCCTTCAGCGTCATAAATCCGGCGCGCTAGCTTTGCTGTGATTTCCAGGCATTTCTTTGGCAATGTTTCTTTCATAGAATCTTCTACCAGTGCATCGAATTGCTCTGTAGGAAGAGCGTCATCGATGATTGCTTGCAAAACTCCACCCTTAGACTTAAATATGGCATAAATAGTTGGCGTGGCTACTTCTGCAGCACTTGCCAGCTTGTTAATGGTCACACGATCGAATCCCTCGGCCTGAAAAAGTTTCTTTGCCGCTTTTAGGATTTGAGATCTAGTTTGAGCAGCACCTGCATCTCTGTTTTCAGAGTGATATGACCTTTTTTTTACAGTTTTCATTTAAATATACCTTGCTATAATCAATATAGTGTGCTATAATATAATTC
>JABDDJ010000104.1 GCA_013287645.1 Chlamydiota bacterium
AGTACGATCACCATCCCTATTTTTGATGATGATGTAGGGCAGTATGACCGTCTCAAAGGGCTTCTTCAGCGGTATCCTTTCCATATTGTCACTATTACCGCCAATGCTTCGGATAGAGACATCACTTCACTAGATGAGGGTATTGGTAGGTCTGGCGTTGAGTTTTTAAAAGAAAAAATTTTAATTACCAAAAAGCTGGGAAGTAAGGTTTTATCAGGTGCGTTATTGTTTCCTGAGCTGAATGATTCTCATAGCAGATCAGGAAATTCCTCTCACTGGCCTTTAAATAGCTCTGGAGAGCATATCGTAGCTCCAGCTCTAACGGAATTGGCTAACCAGCGTCTACGTATAGCTGTGGGTAGGATGCAAGAGGTGGCAGACTTTGCTGCGGAACAGGGAATTACCCTTGCTCTGGAATATATTACTCATTGGGAGATCTGTGGTTGTAATACTTTATCTTCAGCAATCGCTTTTGCATTAGAGGTTAATCGACCCAATTTTGGGATTTTGACGGACATTTCGCATGAGGTGCATCAAGGAAAAGGCCCCTACATCTACGCTGGAGGGTTACAGTTGGCCAAAAATGCTGGTGTGCCAATTTTCATCCAAGTTTCGGAGCCGGGCAGAGGCGAGATTGTGAACTCATGGCTTCCATTTGATCAGTTTTTTGGGATTTTGCAAGGATTAAGTCTTGTGGATGAAGAGCATCCGCTGGATGTTGAGATTTTTGATGCTAAGGGTACAAATTCTTTGCTTTTTCAGCTAACAAGAGATCCATTTCCAGATCCGATGCGTGTACTGCTAGATGGGATAAGCTATACGCATAAACGGTATGCCGAAGTTCCCGTAGGATATCAATCTAATCCTGAGGGAGCTTTATCAACCGCAGAGGCGTTGATTGCTCAGGAGAGAGCAGCCGTCTATACGCATTGATTTTATTCGTTATTTGGGGCATAGGAGAGCTATATCTATAAATCATCTGGAGCTTAATTATGCGCTATCTTTTAGCTCTTTTTTTATTCCTAGCTAGCCATTTAGCCGGTCAAAATCAGGCGGATACAATCTTCTTTGGCGGAGATGTTTTGACGATCAACGATAATCAACCCACAGCCGAAGCAGTCGCTATTCGCGATGGTAAAATTATTTTTGTAGGGAATAAGAGCGATGCGATGGCGCTGAAGGGGGATAAAACTGAACTTGTAGACCTTCAGGGAAAAACTCTGATGCCCGGATTTATTGATCCTCATACACATATTATGCTAAAAGCTGTCATTCTTGTTTCTGCTGATGTGAGCCCCTTCAAATATAAGACGATTAAGGAGGTTTCAGCTGTCCTTAAAGAGGCTTCTAAAAAGGGAGCAGTACTAGCATTTGGTTATGATCCCTCGTTAATGACAGATCCAGGGACGCTAGACTTTGCAACTTTGGATAGTATTTCTACTGAGGTGCCTATCGTTGTTGTAAATAAATCGGGCCACATTGCTTATGGCAACCATAAGGCTTTTGAAGAAGCTAAGGTGACAGAAGAGACAAAAAATCCTGCGGGTGGATCCTTTCAAAGAGATGCCCAAGGTAAGTTGACAGGAATAGCTTTCGAAATCCTTGCAGTAGGATTGTTAGCTTCGACAGTCAATACGATTAAACCTGAGCAATACCCTGCATTAGCGATGAAGGCTGCTCAAGACTATGCAAAATGGGGATATACCACCGTCACTGATTTAGGATTGGGTATGCCCCTTCCCAATCCTCAAGACCACATAAAAATCATGAAAGATATCAGCAATAGTCCTGACTCTCCCATTAGGATTCAGGGCTACGTGGTGTTTAGTCTAATTGAACAGATACCCGGTTTACAAAAACAAAATAATGACATGTTTAAAGTTCTTGGTATGAAGATCTGGGCGGATGGCTCCATCCAGGGGTATACTGCAGCAATGAAAGAAAGGTATTTGGATAAAGATACAAAAGGGACTCTAAACTTCAAGCAAGATCAACTGACTCAATTGGTTCTGAATGCGCGTAAAAACAATCTACAAGTTGCTATACATGCGAATGGTGACCAGGCTATCGAAGATACATTGAGGGCATACGAAGCTGCTCAGAAGGCCTATCCATCAGATGATCCCCGCTTTAGGATTGAACATGCCTCTATTGTTGATCCTCAGCAATGGCAGCGCGTTGCCAAAGTTAAAGCCACCCCATCCTTCACAGAACACCATGTCTATTATTGGGGAGAGGTGTTTAAAAATAAGATTTTGGGTGAACCTAGAGCTGAGTGGTTGGACGCGGCAAAGACCGCCAAAGATCTCGGTTTAAAATTCAGTTTTAATGACGATGACTTGGCAGGGGTCAATCCCCTATTTTTCATTCAAGTTGCTGCTACAAGAGAAATGGAAAATGGTCAGCAGTTGAATCCCAAAGAAAAAATAAGCGTCGACGATGCTCTGAAGGCCATGACTTTATACCCAGCCTGGCAAACCTTCCGCGAAAAAGAGTTAGGCAGCATTGAAGTGGGTAAATTTGCTGACTTTGCTATCTTGGCACAGAATCCTAAAAAGGTACCTGTGGATAAGATTCAGGACATTAAAATTTTAGGGACATGGTTAAACGGTAAGAAGGTTAAACTTCCACAAAGTTAGGCTGGTGAGGCATGTTAGCAGCATTATGTTTTATTTTGATGTCTGCACTTCCAGCTTCATCGCTGGAAGTGATGCCTCCTATGAACCAAATCTACCACCCAGTCTCCACAAATAATC
Source organism: Chlamydiota bacterium (assembly GCA_013287645.1). Classification (GTDB taxonomy): domain Bacteria; phylum Chlamydiota; class Chlamydiia; order Chlamydiales; family JABDDJ01; genus JABDDJ01. Next base: position 2,757 of record JABDDJ010000104.1, read on the forward strand.
CTGAGGCACAAAAATATTTTAATAAAGGATTGACCTATCTTTTTGCTTATAACCATGATGTGGCGTTTGACTCCTTTAAAAAGGCTTCTGAACAAGATCCAAACTTGGCCATGGCCTACTGGGGTATGGCTATGGCGTTGGGGCAGAATGTCAATACGGATGTCACTCCCGAAAACGAAATTAAATGTTACAACTATGTACAGCAGGCCTTAAAACTAGCTCCAAAAGCCTCTCAAAATGATCAAGATTATATCAATGCACTAAAAGTGCGCTATACAAATGACTCTTCAGCTGATTTAGTGCCATTGCGGTATCTTTACCGGAATGCGATGAAAAAAGTTGTAGAGGCCTATCCAGAAGATCTTGATGCTGCCACACTCTATTCGGAGAGTATTCTAGAATTAAATCCATGGAAATGGTGGACCTATGATGGTAAGCCCACAGAGGGTGTGTATGAAGCGGCAGATGTTTTAGACTCTGTTTTAAAACGTGCCCCTAACCATATCGGAGCAAATCATTTTTATATTCACGCTTTTGAAGAATCCCCTTTTCCAGAACGAGCATTATTGTCTGCATACCGCTTAGAGACACTATTGCCTGAAAGCGGCCACCTTTTACATATGCCGTGCCATATTTTTTTGATCGTAGGTGACTATAAGAGCGCGCTAAGCACAAATACAAAGGCCCTAGCAGCAGATAGTCAGTACATAAAAGAGCACGGGATGGGAGGAGAGTACCCTTTACACTACTTTAAACATAATTTATATGTGATGGTGCGTATCCATGAGCTGATGAATGACTTTGAAAAGGCCTATGCAACATCATTAGAATTGGTAAAGTTTATAGAACCCTATGTTAAAAGCCATCAATTGGACCGATTTGCCTACGTGCCATTCGAAGTGCTTCTCTATTTTCATAAATGGAAGGAAATTCTTGAATATCAACCCATTATTCAAGATTCTCCTATAGTGAATAGCTACCAGCATTTTAGCCGTGCAATGGCCTACGCCGTTCTAGGTAAATTAAACTCTGCCGAAGAAGAAAAAAAGATTTTCTTAGAGAATGTTAAAAAAATTCAACCTACCGAAGAGATAGCCGGAAATCCAGCCAGTCAGATCTTTAAACTAGCCGAACTCGTCTTAAATGCGACAATTAACCGTAAGAATAACAATCTACCCGCATCGATCGAAGATTTACAGAAAGCGATCTATATTCAGGATCGACTCAATTACGATGAACCCCCACCTTGGTACATCCCAGTTAGAGAAGAATTGGGAGCTACATATCTCCTGCAACAGCGCTGGAAAGATGCAGCCGATACATTCCAAGAGGCGTTAACCAAGCTAAGA
>JABDDJ010000105.1 GCA_013287645.1 Chlamydiota bacterium
TATCATGGCACTTCCTCCTAATTTGGGCTAGGCTGCGACTCAAACCGAAGCTCGCAACTTAACCACCTTCTATGTTGCAACCCGCGTGCCAACAAATTTATTGAAGAAGGGCCTGACAGTAGGCATCTGGATCGAGAGGCTGTAAATCTTCTGCGCTCTCTCCAACGCCGATAAACTTTACTGGAATCCCCAGCTGGCGCTGGATGTTGATGACGATTCCTCCCTTAGCTCTTCCATCTAATTTTGTCAGGATAAGCCCAGTTAAAGGAATAAACTTATGGAATGTAAGTGCTTGATCTACGCCATTTTGTCCATTATTTGCGTCAATCACAAGGAGAGTTTCATGAGGAGCTTCAGGACATACTTTTTTGCAAGTACGCTTGAGTTTTTCCAATTCCTGCATCAGGGGGGTTTTTGTTTGAAGACGCCCAGCGGTATCGATTAGCACAACATCGATTCCGCGCGCTTTAGCAGCTGTTAAAGCATCGAAGGCTACTGCAGAAGGATCGCTCTGAGGATTGCCCTTTACGATAGGAATTGAGAGCCGCTGAGCCCAAATCTCAAGCTGATCGATAGCTGCGGCTCGGAAAGTGTCGCAGGCGGCAATCAGGACATTTTTGCCTTCATCTTTGAGCCGTTTGCCTATCTTTGCAATACTTGTGGTTTTGCCGTTTCCATTAACTCCTACGATGACGATGACTGTCGGTCCTTGACCCTCTGGGGCCCATTGAAGTGTGCTGGTGCATTTGCTAAGCTCTTGTGAGAGATCGGTACGGATAAGGTCTAGGAGTTGTTCAGGGGTCATATTAGGCTGTTTGCGCAGAGATTGACGCACTTTTTCCGTCAGTTCACCAGAGAGAGCCACGCCTAGATCAGCTTCATAAAAGAGTTGTTCTAGTTGGTCGAGAGTCGTTTCGTCAACTTTTCCTTTGAAAAGCGAGAGTAGAGAATTCCCTAAAAGAGACCCTGTCCGAGTAAAAGCACTGGCTACACGCGCATAACCAGCTTTTAGAGCGTTAAAAATCATGCAATGACCTTGATCATAAAGAGAAGCAAAGGCTAACGTGAGTTTATCTTAGCATAGATGGCGCTTTCATGAATACCCATGAATTTCAAGCAAAAACAGTATTAAAACATTACGGTGTTTCTATACCCGATTATTGGGTTATTGAGCACCTTGACCAACTCGATGCAGTGATAGCTGCTTTGGAAGGGAAAGGAGCAGTACTCAAGATTCAGGTGCATGCGGGGGGAAGAGGTAAAGCAGGCGGAGTAAAGCTAGCTCGCTCACCAGAAGAGATTCGCCTGGCAGCAAAAGAACTTTTAGGGATGCGCTTGGTGAATAATCAGACTGGTTCAGAAGGAATTGTAGCAAGCAAAGTTTTGATCTCTCCTCTGTTAGAATACGCTCAAGAGTACTATCTAGCTGTCACAGTAGATCGTCAAAAAGCCTTGCCTATTCTTATAGCTTCTCCAGTAGGAGGCATGGATATCGAAGAGGTGGCCCACAAGACTCCAGAAAAAATTTTAACTCTACCAGTAGGACTAGAGGGCAAACTAAAAAGCTATCAGCTCATTCGGCTTTGTAAGTTTATGGGTTGGGAAGGAGATACAGCCAAACAAGGACAGAATTTAGTCAACTCACTTGTTAAAGCTTTTTTAGAAACCGATGCCTCTCTGCTCGAGATTAATCCACTCGTCCGCTGCCACGACGGCACTCTACTCGCTCTCGATGCTAAACTGAGTGTAGATGAAAACGCACTATTCCGGCACCCTGACATCGAGGCACTTTTCGATCCCACACAGATTCCTTCAGTGGAAGTAGAGGCACAAAAGCATGACCTAGCCTACATTGCTCTAGATGGCACAATCGGTTGCATGGTCAATGGTGCTGGTTTAGCCATGGCTACGATGGATATTATTCAACACTATGGTGGAAAGCCAGCTAACTTTTTAGATGTCGGCGGCGGAGCATCCACCGAAAAAGTAGCTGCCGGATTTAATATTCTGCTTAATGACCCACGTGTTAAAGCTATTTTAGTGAATATATTTGGCGGCATTATGAACTGCGAAACGCTAGCACAAGGCATTATTGAAGCAGCCAAAGAAAGGCATATCAGCAAACCTTTGATCATACGCATGGAAGGAACCAATGTAGAGAAGGGGAGAGCCTTGCTACAACAGTCCGGTTTGTCCATCGTCGTGGCAGAAACTTTGACTGAGGCAGCTCAAAAAGCCGTGGGAGCAGCATAAGATGGCCATTTTAGTACATAAAAATACACGTGTCATCACACAGGGAATTACCGGAAAAGCGGGAAAATTTCATACAGAACAGTGCCTAGCCTATGGAAGCAAATTTGTAGGCGGTGTAACACCAGGAAAAGGGGGGCAAGAGATACTTGGCCTGCCTGTCTTTGATACTGTTCTAGAGGCCAAAGAGGCCACACAATGCGATGCCACCATGATTTTTGTTCCAGCGCCTTTTGCTGCTGAAGCAATCCTAGAGGCTGAAGATGCAGCCATTCCACTCATCGTCTGCATTACAGAAGGCATCCCCATCAAAGATATGATGGAGGTAGCTCATGTCATGAGACGCAGCAAAACAAGCCGATTAATCGGTCCAAATTGCCCTGGAGTTATTACCCCAGGCCAATGCAAAATTGGAATCATGCCAGGATATATCCACCGTCCAGGTAGTGTAGGCATTGTCTCGCGTTCCGGTACCTTAACTTATGAGGCCGTTTGGCAAACTACACAGTTAGGACTAGGCCAGTCTACCTGTGTAGGCATAGGTGGAGATCCATTGAATGGAACAAACTTTATTGATATCCTTAAACTATTCGAAACTGATCCAGAAACAAAAGCCATCTTATTAATTGGAGAGATCGGCGGCGACGCGGAAGAACAGGCTGCCGAATGGATAAAGCAGCATGGTAGCAAGCCTGTCGCAGCGTTTATTGCTGGTGCAACAGCTCCTCCTGGAAGACGTATGGGCCATGCAGGAGCAATTATTTCTGGTGGAAAAGGCACTGCTAAAGATAAAATAGCAGCATTAAAACAAGCTGGTGTAGAAATAGCTGAGACCCCAGCGGATCTAGGAACATCTGTAAATAAACTTTTTGAAACTTTAAAAATTTAAAACATGTCAGTTCTCCCTTCACTTTTACGCATACCCGTTCACATCCACCCCACCTTTTGGGGTCTAGCCACCCTCATCGGTTGGTTAAATGCTGGCAACTTCGAAGGGACAGCTATTTGGATTATCATCATAGCGCTCTCAGTCCTCATCCACGAGTATGGCCATGCACTCACAGCCGTAGCCTTCCACCAAAGAGCGGCTATAGAATTAGTCATCTACGGTGGACTCACACGCCGCACCGGAAAGCAACTTAAGCGCTGGCAAGAGTTTATCGTTGTCCTAAACGGCCCCCTAGCAGGCGCTTGCTTTGGTTTAATTGCCTTCATTTTGGTAGAAACATTAGCTCCACATCCCAACACAATGATTTTCTACGCTCTAACAGTCACCTGGTATATCAACTTATTTTGGACTTTACTTAACTTATTGCCTGTCTACCCTTTAGATGGGGGACAGCTCTTAGCCATCTGTCTACAAGGTGCCTTTGGACTGAACGGATTACGTGCAGCCTTACTTCTTAGCACTGTAATTTCCCTCATTGCAGGCATAGCCTTCTTTATTCTTTCAGCGCCATTAGCAGGAGCACTTTTCCTGATGCTCACCTTTGAAAGTTATCGCAATTGGCGCTCCAGCTGCTCTATGACCGATACGGATCAAAATCCCGCTTTTCAGCAGCAGATAAAGCTAGCCGAGATGCTTATCCACGAGCAAAACACTGAGCAAGCCAAACATTTGCTTGAACAGCTAGTATCCACGAGTAAAGAAGGAATTATTTACTATACAGCTACATCACTGCTTGCAAAGATTTACTATCAAGAGGGCAACTACCTGTCAGCTTGTCAGCTACTTAAGTCCATAGCCCCGCAACTAGATGGTCCTGGCCTCGAAATGTTAGTATCTAGTGCACTGAATTCCAATCA
>JABDDJ010000106.1 GCA_013287645.1 Chlamydiota bacterium
TCCTTTTGCTCTTTATCGCCATGGTAAAAATGCAGACTACAATGATTTTGCCTTGATGATCTTAAAAATCCCGCAGCTAATTCATTCTGTTTGCCTATCTTTAAGAATGATTGTTAATCCTTTACAATTTACAAAACCATCCTCCAAAGAGCTAGAGCTTGATACAAAACCAATATTAAATGCTCTAGAAGCCTCTACAATCTTCTGGAAAAACACCTTAGAATTGCAAGATGTAAAACCTTCAATTGCATAGCTTGCCGAAAAGCGGAAATATCTATTTTGCGCCTACACAAGAACAAAATATTACTTGATTTCATTAGAATTTTAAGATATATTTTTTTTATGGCTTTATTGTGAGAGAGTTAGATAATGGTATTAAATGATCTTATTTATAATTTAAAAGCTCTGTACTGGGCTAATGATGGAAGTTTTTCTCCCTCAGCTCCAATGAAAATGTATCATGGCTTCATGATCGATAAGATTAATCAAGCAAATTCTTCAACACTAAAAAGGCTTGTTTGGCGCATTATTCATTTTGCTACAGGAGTGTTTGCATATCCTATTCTAGGCTTTTTTGCGGGATTAGAGATGGCTATCACGTTATTAAATTGGCATTTGAATGGAAAAGCACATAATACAGAAAATATCTCAATGATAAATCGAGCTATTTTAAATGTACATGAGATGCCAGCTAGGGGTCTTTCATTATCCTTCAAATTGAATTCTGACGGCTCGAAGTCAACTTCTGTTTTGAAATCTTTTAGAGAATATGATATTACATGTGGTCCAGAGACTACCAAAGGCCAATTTAAAGCAAAAAAGCAACAACTAACGAAAGAAATGAAAGAAATAATTCAACAATTTACTAATGCTTACACGAAAATTTATATTCAGTATTCTGGATCATGGCAAGATGGGATAAAATTTACCTTCTTAGCAGCGGATTCTCTACTTCCTTATTGTTCTAATCCACTTTTGCCTGACTATAAAAAAATTACGTATCCTAATACGGATCAAGTATTCCAAGAAGCAGAAGTGATAGAATAACTTTTTTGAACATAAGGTAACGTTTATGGTTAATTTTTCTCCTAATTTTTCTGGTCATATCACTGTTGAAAATTTGAACGAAGATCAGCTCTTCCAAAAAGACGTTAATTCAACTGATCAAATTCGAGAATTCATAAAGACCTATGGAGAATCTGAGCCTTATCATTCAATTATAAAAGCTTGCTTCATTCCGATCAGAACGAATAGCTGGCCAATATTTGCTAAGGATTTATTTCTGCCTACATTTATCAATCGTGCTCTTAAAGTTGATAATATAGTTCTTCGTATTTTAGCTTCTTGTTTTTCTATTATTCTAGATCTAATTACGTTCATGCCAAGATTAATTCGTTATAAATTTTCGTACAATAAACAAAATAGGGAAGATCACCCCCTTCTCAAGCTACTTAATATCAAGTCTGACTCTAAAGAAATTGAGAAAAATTCTTTGCTAAAAATAAAATATAACTTCTCACGTACAATTATAGAGCAAAGTAGATTTAAGTTTGCTCGTATTGGAACTTGTACCGGGTTTTGTCTTGTTTCTATTGATGGCTTTCAAGAAGTTAAGAAAACACCTGAATTTCGATTATTTAGAATTGATACAGTCAGCTACCTTGAGCACAACGGTGAATGGAAAGAGCAATCATCTATCAGTACTGTAGCAAGCGAAATAGACAAATTGGTATAAAAATCTTAGTCGTAGATTTCGAGAAAAATATTATTCCAATCTGTTTACGCGGGGCATTTCATTGGTTAAATGATTCCATAATGAAAATAAATTTGAATTTAACCACCCTTCTCCTCGAATTAATGTGAGTGCATCTCCTACTTGCCATTTGCCATGAGAGGATGGCTTTCGTTGAAAAAATGCGCGCCGTACATGGTACCTAGTTTATTCATAAAACCTCACTAAGTAAGTTTAGTTATGCGATCCTCAAAATAAATCGACCTAGCTGGTTTCCAATATGTAAAATTGGCCTGCTTGTCATGGTATTAAATGCAGCCATTAATCGTATTTTGGAATCTGTTAGCCAATTATTAGTGCTTCGTCTTTCCATAGGCATGATTTCATGGTGACAAATTTTCCGATAAACCCAACTCATACCCTTGAACGTAGATTGGACAATGACGGGCAACGCTAAAATCACTGCTACAATACTGATAATGTGACGAGGATGCCAAGGATTAACAGCAAATATTGTATTTGGACCAAATACTCGTTCCAGTTGAGCGGTGGAGAAAATAGATCCTACAATAGAAGAAATTATAAAGACTCCTGGACGGGAAACACCAGCACTCAAAATAAGTGAAATTTTAGCGCAAACGATCACCACTTTATTGGCGATTTGAATCCACTTAGGAAAATTCGAATAGACCTCGGCTGATATTGCGCGACCTTGAGCAATTTGATAAAGATCATAAATTTCTATCAGTCCAAACACAAATGTCACAGAACCTGCAACATTTTTTACACCCTCTTTAACGATGGGTTGATTGAGTAAACGAACCGAGGTATTAAATAGGCCCTTTGCTGCACCTGAAATGGAATTCATAGAATTTAGCTTATTTGTTCGCGATTGCAATAACTTTAAATTGAAATTGCTATTGTCATCAATGAAATTCGTTGAATGATCGGCACTGTTATTGCCTCGATCACACCAAAAACTGACGAGCTCCGCAATCCATGCAAGTCAGATAAAATTCTTGTGTTCAGCAAATCTACTCATAAATTACAGTAGGTAATGTCAAATTTTAGCATTTTCAGCCGCTTCAACCTCAGTTAATGTCATTTGTATGAACTTTAAAACTTGTGTTCTTAATTCGTTATAACAACTTCCACTCAATAGATCGTCACAGGTAAGGTACAATGATTCAACTTTTTCAAAAGTTATTCTGAAGTCTTTAGAAAAATATCCTTTTTTAATGCTTTTATCAGCGAGCGCTAAGTTTTCACAAATAGACTCTAAAACATCACTATTTTGTATCGTTTGACATAATTTATATGCTTCATCAAGATTGTGAAGAGCGTTATAGTAGTGAATAGACATCTCATGATTATAAGGGTAGATAAGTTGGGTAAAAGAATCTTCGCTTTCAACATTTTTTTCAGATGCTTGAGTGTTTTCAATTCCCAGGATGCACCCTACAACAAGAAATAAACTATGCATTGTTACACTCATTTTATTTAAATTCATCTTACCCAATTTTCCTCTGCACATTTTAAAGATTCAATACATGCCATGAAGTATTCATTAAATATTTGGCACAGTTTAGGATCGCAAACATTTTTGGCCATAATGCCACCGAGATTTTTATGGTACTCTTCAGCAATACTAGGTAAATTTTTTTGAAATCCTTTTGATCTGTTATTAAATTCATCATATAGAATATCTCTAAGAGATGTTATATAGCTAGACATATTCATTTTCATGTCTGTGTCATTTATGCAATCAGTTGTCATATCACATAAGGTTAAATTGTCAATAGCTTGTAGAAATGCTTGACTCGCAACATAATTACGTTTAATTTTTGGGTTATTATTTATTTTTGTATTCTTACATGTACATGAGTACCGAAGCGAAAGATTGCTATAAAAATAAGCACTTTGTAAGTGATAGGTAGCTTCTAAAAGATCTGTACGTAAATCCAAATATCTGTCGATTAGCTCGGATGAAATACTTCCAATTAGAGCAAGACCGACTGCGAGGACCTTACTTCTAGCATCTGGAAGAGAAGCACAAGAACATACTGCTGATGTGACAATTGACTTTAAATGTTCTTTTTTTCTTAAGTCTGGTATGTACCAACTATTGGTCTTAAGTTTTTCAAGGCTTATCTTAGCCAGCTGTTTATGTTTATCTGCTTCTCTCAGTAGCCAACATTTATCTGCTTCAACTATTGCAGCGTTTAGACTAAATGAAATAAAAACACATAATAAAATAAATAATATTCTCATATAAAATTTATTAAGTACGTTATAA
>JABDDJ010000107.1 GCA_013287645.1 Chlamydiota bacterium
GTCCCAGCAACTTGGTGTTGTAATTTTACTTCATAGGAAGCTTCCCATGCTCGCTCAGGTTTGAAAGCGTTAAAGGCTTTACCAAATTTCTTCGCAATAATTGCTAAATCGTCAGGATCCCATGTTGCTTGTAAATGATAATTTTCAATTTTATCTTGCGTAATCACGTGAGCTGGAATTCCTGTGGAACAAGCTAAATCGACAATTGCAAGGCAGCTTGTAATCATCATAGGTGCAATAGGCGCATTTAATTGTTCGTAAGTACAGGCATAGCAGAGAAGCCCACTTCTAACTAAGGCGTAAAATTTTGCCGTTTCAGGATCTTGTGGGGGATAAAGAAAGCTTGCAACGATAATAGCTCTTCCTATTAATTCGATTTGTGAAGGACATTCAGAGGCATCTTTTATTTCTTTTAGCTTAATTTCTTGAGCAGAAAATTCGAGCACTTTACGGCTTTCGCAGCCCAGAAGTCCGAGTAAAGCCATATATACTAAAACAGACATGTTGTTATATTCGGTGTTAGGAAGATCCTTAGCGTATATTTTAGTAAAACGAGAACGGAATGACTTCCAAAGATAGGATGCCCATTCTGTAGCAATATGCATTGCATCATTTAATGTTACAGTCATTGGAACCTCCTTTTTACCATTTGACGAGGGGCGGGAGTGAGCATAAGAAGGCTTCTGGATTGCCTCCTGATTGTACTCCAAATTTGGTGCCGCGATCGTATAATAGATTGAATTCTACATAGCGTCCCCGTTTCCAAAGTTGGATCTCTTTGTCTTGATCGGAAAAGGGTTGCAGGGTGCGCCGTTGGTAGATGGGTAGGATGGCATCGAGAAAAGTGTTGCCGATGTCTTGCCACATCGACAAGTCTTTTTTTGGATTATCGGTTGAGTAGTGGTCAAAAAAAATGCCGCCTACTCCACGCTCTTGCTTCCAATGTGGGATAAAGAAGTACTCTTTGGCGTTATGCGAAAATTGTGGGTAGAGTTCTGGGTTGTGGGTATCGAGTGTATTCTTGGCAGTGGTGTGGAAGTGTTGTGTATCTTCATCATAAGAGAAGCCCATGGGAGTGAGGTCGTAGCCGCCGCCAAACCAGCGCTTTTTTTCTGTCTCGATATAGCGGATGTTCATATGCACTGTGGGTGCATGAGGATTGGCCATATGGGTGATTAGGCTGATGCCGGTGGCGAAAAAGGGGCCTTGGCCATCTTGCATGGGGAAGTTGGGCCCTGAGACGGCTGAGAAGTTGACTGCGGCTTTTTCGAAGATGTTACCTCTTAACACGCCGATCTCTCCTCCACCACCCGAGTGGTGTTGCCAAGGTTTTCTTTGAAAACGGTGCGTAGGTTCAAAAGTTTCAAAGCTAGCGATGATTTTTTCGCGCAGCTTTTTAAGAAATTCGGTGATGTGTTCTTTATCGATCATTTTGTGTCAGCATAATTATCAATTATAAAGTTGTCAAGAGCCGATGGCTTTACATAACTCTTTGTGGATGAGTGAGTTAGATGCTACAATCTTGCCATTAAAGAGATTTAAGGGCTGTATCTCATAATCAGACAATTTCCCTCCAGCCTCCTGTACAAGAAGCGAGCCTGCAGCAACATCCCAGGGTTGTAATCCCCTTTCCCAATAGCCGTCTAGACGGCCTGCGGCTACGTAAGCTAGATCGAGACTGGCTGCACCTGAGCGCCTGACCCCTTGACAGAGGTGTGTAAGGCTGACGAATTGAGCGTAGTTGTTATCTGGATTGCTGCGACGGTCGTAGGAGAATCCTGTAGCCAGAAGACTTTGGCTGAGTTCCGTAACGGAGGAGACATGGATTTGTTCCCCGTTCAGATAGGCACCTGAGTGGATTTTCGCGGTAAACATTTCGTTAAAAATAGGGTTAAAGATGATGCCAACGACAGGAGTACCTTGATGCAGTAGAGCGATAGAGATGGCAAACAAAGGATATTGATGAGTGTAGTTGGTAGTACCATCTAGCGGGTCGATAACCCATAAACGCTCTATGGAGCCAGTACGCTCGCCGCCAGATTCTTCGGCGAGGATACTATCAGAAGGAAAAGCCTTCGAAATGACCTCTTTAATCGCTTTTTCCGAGCCTAGGTCAGCCTCTGTGACTAGGTCTGTGGCAGAGGATTTACTGCGGATTTGAGTTAACTTACCCCATAAATGCCTTAAAGGCACAGAACCTGCTTTGGCAGCTTCTATAACGACGTTTAATTCTTTTTCCCAGGTGTTAGTCATAGTAACCAGTCTGTTAGATAGGTGAAGAGTGTGAGTGACTTTTGAGGACAGATGTTGAGAGAATGGACTTCAGGATGCACCCCGCAAAGGAGAGCTTTGCCTTTTCCAAAGCGACACCCTACAATGGCTGCAGGCTGCTCTGGAATGTCGTTGTAGCGCCCTAGGATCTCGACATATTCGGAAAAATGGTGCGCGTTATGGAAGTAGCAGCCCCCATTATAGAAGATCGAGGTTTCGCCCCCTTTCCAACTAATTTTGGCGGGCCTGGCACCGGCGAGAGAGTCATACTCAAATAACCCTAAACCATAGGCAGGACCGATGGCAGGGCCAGGAAAGAAGCAGAGTTCCCGGCTTCCTTGGACTTCTAAGGGACCGTTGAGTTCGAAGAGGACTTCTCTGGAGCCATAGTAGGCCCCTGCACATATTCCGAGGTATTTGCCCCCTTCTTGAACAAACTTGCGGATAAGCCGGTTAGGTTCACCCGATAGAGCTTTGCAGTAGGGCAGGTCTCTGCCTCCAGGCATGACAAGTAGGTCGCACTGATGGTTCTGTAGACGAGTTATGAGTTCGTCAGAGTCTACGGAAATGATCGTGTGATGAGTAGGGATGGCAAGACGAAACATCCGTTTAAGGGCGTTGAAGGCGTCAGGTTCAGTTCCAGGACCAGTGTAGATCAGTATAGGAAGACTCATTTTCTGCTCATATAAAAACTGAAACTTTTAAACCACCAAAGGATAGCCATCGAAGTTTCTGAGATGCTTTGGATCACAGAGTTAGGATAGCATTTGCTAATACCCATTGCAGCATACCCTAATACGATTAAGTTAGCATCAGCACTTTTATCCCATAGTTGAAGTTCGATAGCAGAAACTACTTTATCGAAGTAGGGTATGATTCTATCGATATGCTGCTTTTGGAGAGGAGTTCCCGGTTGCCAGTCATCTAGATCGTTTCTGAGGGAGATATTAAAATTTTTCATATTATAAAGAGGAAGCTGCCGAATGACACGGATGGCCAGACGAGATTCGTTTTTGAGAGCTTCGGCACTGATGGGATTTAAGATAAAAGTGCAAAAGAGACGAGTGATTTCGAGCCGATTATCGGTTTGAATAGCTTTGAGTTCATGGAAGAGCAGCTTATTAGTGTAGAGATCGTTGATTGTTAAGGCTATATTTACTGCAAAAGTCATGATGCCAAAAGGGAGCATCAGAGTATAGAGCTTTTTGGCTTCCAGGTCTAAACCGAGTCGTTTGACTTGTGCAGCGCAAAAAAATCCGATTAATAGAAGACAATCGGTTGTTTTAGCAATTGTTTTAAGGAGAGTGATTGAAAATCCTTTGATATCGCGATTCAAGATAGCTAAGGGAAGATCTAAGAGTGATTTTTGGATATCTTGAGCAATTTCGCCTAAGTAGAGGATTCCTACATAGTTTAAGAAGACAAGCGAGGACTTCCCAATCTCCTTTGGAAAGGAGGTAAAGACCCTGTCAACCAAGATGATGATGTCGAGGACAACAATACACGTTTGGCGGACGAGGCCTGTCGAATTTTGCAGGTCGATCAGCCAAATAATTTTACGGGAAAGCCAACAGCTCTGGCAGTAGGTTAGTATTTCTGTGATGTGGAAGGAAGGACAAAAGTCGTTAATTGGCTCCATAGGCCGACTAGTAAAACAG
>JABDDJ010000108.1 GCA_013287645.1 Chlamydiota bacterium
TGGGACATGCCCTAGGAGATACACTTCAGGACATCCTCATCCGGTGGAAAAGAATGAGCGGGTACGAAGCTCTCTGGGTTCCTGGAACCGACCATGCAGGTATTGCCACTCAAACTGTTGTTGAACGTCACTTAATTAAGACCATAGGCAAAGGCCGCAAGAACTTTTCTAGAGAAGAATTTTTAAAGCACGTCTGGGAATGGAAAGAGAAAAGTCAAGAGAGAATCATCAATCAAATTAAACGTTTAGGCTGTTCTTGTGACTGGAATAGATTGCGCTTTACAATGGACGAAGGGTGCAACCTGGCAGTCCGAAAAGTATTCAAAAAATTATTTGATGAAGGGCTCATCTACCGCGGTTACTACCTCGTCAACTGGGACACAGTAACTCAAACTGCCCTCGCCGATGATGAAGTCGAATACGAAGAGCGTCAAGGCTTCCTCTGGTACATCAAATATCCTCTATCTGACGGTTCAGGCTTTGTCCGCATCGCCACCACGCGCCCCGAAACCATGCTAGGGGATACAGCCCTCGTAGTTTCTCCGCGTGATGAACGCTACTCGCATCTAGTCGGGAAAACCGCAATTCTCCCTCTTGTTAATCGTGAAATACCTATCATTGCCGATCATTACGTCGATCCAGAATTCGGCACCGGTATTGTAAAAGTCACTCCTGCTCACGACCCCAATGACTATCAGATAGGTCTACGCCATAATCTTCCGCAAATAAATATTTTAACGCCTGATGGCTGCATCAACGAACAGGGGCTCCAATTTGAAGGCCTCACCATCGAACAAGCGCGTGAAACGGTTGTCAAAAGACTTGAAGAACTAAATTTACTCGAATCCGTTGAACCTCACGTCCACAATGTAGGCGTCTCATACCGCTCTAAAGCCGTTATCCAGCCCTATCTCTCCATGCAGTGGTTTGTCCGCATGGAAAAATTTGGTCAATGTCTGCGTGCTCTTGTGATGGATGGAAAATTCAAATTAATTCCTCAAAACTGGGAGAGCACCTATTTTCACTGGATCGACAACCTGCGCGACTGGTGCATCAGCCGACAGCTATGGTGGGGGCATCGCATCCCTGTTTGGTATCATAAATCCGACCCGCAAAGAATTGTCTGTTATGACGGTGATGGTATTCCTCCTGAAGTGCAAGAAGCTCCTGAAGAATGGATTCAAGACGAAGATGTTTTAGATACCTGGTTTTCTGCTGCTTTGTGGCCACTTTCCATTCTTGGTTGGCCTGAAAAAACTCCCGATCTTAAAAAATTCTATCCTAATTCTGTCCTCATTACAGGCCACGACATCCTTTTCTTCTGGGTTGCGCGCATGCAGCTGATGGGAGAGTACCTTGTCGATGAACCACCCTTTTCAGAAGCCTTTCTCCATGGGTTAATCTTTGGTAAATCCTATTGGAAAAAAAGCTCTCAAGGAGGAATTGCCTATGTGTCAGAAGAGGAGAGAGTAGCCTACGACTTAGGCAAGCCTATTCCTGAAGGCGTTTCCTACCGCTGGGAAAAAATGTCGAAGACCAAAGGAAATATCATCGATCCTCTAGAGATCATCGAACAATATGGCGCTGACGCCATGCGAATGGCACTTTGTGCAAGTGCGACCCAAGCCCGCGAGATTGATCTAGACCGGCGTCGATTTGAAGAGTTCAAGAACTTTGCCAATAAAGTCTGGAATGGTGCGCGCTTTACTCTGATGAATTTAGAAGGCCTCACCACAGAAGAGTTAGCACGTGGCCTAGATGAAAAAAGTCTTGAACTCGAAGATCACTGGATTCTCTCCAAGGTCGGACAGACAATCAGAGATGTAGACAAAGCTTTACAAATCTATGCCTTTGATCAGGCAGCTCTGCAAGCGTATGATTTCTTTTGGAAAGAGTTCTGCTCCTACTTCGTAGAAATAGCTAAGCCAATCCTCTTTGGAAAACGAGGCAATGAGACAAAACGCAAAAATAAACAAAAACTTTTAGTCATTGTCCTATGTAAAGCAGTACGATTACTACATCCAATGGCGCCCTTTGTTACTGAAGAGCTCTTCCAAAGGCTAAAAGCACGTTTTCCGGATAATATTGCTCCGTCAACTTCTACAGATCCTTACACCAAAGAGGCCCTGAAAGCACTCTCAGCGCCAGCTTGTATCGTCGCACCCTATCCAAAAGTCGTCCGTATCGAAGATATTAAACCCGAAATCGAAGCGGGTTTTGAGCTAGTCAGTCAGGTCGTTTACACGATCCGTAACCTACGAGGAGAGATGCAGCTACCACCTTCGGCTTCTGTTGATGTGTATATGTCAGGAGATAGTGCAGAGACCCCCTACAAGCAGCTGCAACAAAATTTAGGAATACTCGAAGCACTCGTGAAGGTAGGCAAGGTAGATTTAGGAGATAACTTACCCAAAGGATTTGGAGCACAGGGAAGCGTAGCAGGGATACGTATCTTTATTCCACTTCCCTCAGAGTACAAAGAGCAAGAAAGAGTACGCTTAGAAAAAGAAAAACAACGCCTAGAAAATTCTTTAAAATCGATGCGCCAACGTTTAGAACAGCCCTCCTTTATCGAGAAAGCACCTCCCAAGCTTGTCGAGGAACAGAAGCGACAAGCCGCAGAGGCTGAGCAGGGACTGCGCAATATAGAGTCAGCCTTAGCGCAACTGGAATAATATTTAAAAATTTAGTATAATTTAATTAGCAAAATACTAATTATTATCCTCATTACTAAATTGATCCCCCTTACAAGATCTTATTTTCGTGCCCCTGCCCGAAAAAGGAGCTATATCTGAATGGCAACAGTGCATGCGTATCATCGTCAAAGCGTAAAATTTAAAGCCTCCGTACCCACAGACTTTTATCCAGAAGTTAAACGGAGAGTAGATGCTTACTTTGCTGGTAAATCTAAACAGGGAGACTATCGCCTTTGGGGAAAGACCCTTTTTCTCCTCACTCTTAATGCAGTCATCTATTTTACCATACTCTCGAATGCATTTAGTTTTGGAGGAGTTATATTACTATACACTTTACTCGGCATTGTAACGTCCCTCATTTGCATTAATGTCACACACGATACGCTCCATGGAGCTTTTTTTAAATCGAAAAAAAATAATCACCTCTTTGGGTACCTCTTTGATGCCTATGGATTTAGTTCTTATATATGGAATGTCTCCCATAATTTAGAGCACCACACTTATACAAATATTGCAGGTCTTGATCATGATATAGACAAGATGATCTGGCTTAGATTAGCTCCTACGGATGGTTATTATTCATTCCATCGCTTTCAACATATCTATGCCTTACCTCTTTACACAATGACTTCCCTGAACTGGGCCTATTACAGTGACATAATCTATTTTTTTAAAGGCTTTTGGCAAGGCTCAATACCCCTTAAAAACTTTGCTATAGGCATGTTTTTTAAAATTTTTCAGTTGTCTATTTTTGTGCTCATTCCCATAGCTCTTCTAAGCATATCTTGGTGGCAAATAGTGATTGCTTATATTGCCATGCAAATGGCTGGAGGACTATTAGCAGCTATTCTATTCCAGCTAGCGCACGTTGTGGAAGGCGTCGAATACCCACTTCCTGATGAATATGGCAAAATGGAAGATCTTTGGGCTATCCACGAACTCAAAACTACTTCAAACTTTGCCACTAACACACCATGGGTAGGACATCTCTTTGGAGGCCTTAACTTTCAGCTAGAACACCACCTATTTCCACAGGTTTCTCATGTCCATTATCCCGCCATTTCCAAAATCATGAAAACAACCGCTGCAGAATATGGCCTACCTTACCACGAACATCCCAGCTTCTCAGCAGCGGTCCTATCCCACCTCCGCAC
>JABDDJ010000109.1 GCA_013287645.1 Chlamydiota bacterium
ATTTTTTCTTTCATCTACATCACGCATGGCTTTTTGAGTTTCAGAATTAGGTATTTGAGGAATATTTGGTCTGACATATGACATAATAAATTCGCTAATAGTTAACCTTTTTTTAGTTGCTAACATCTTAATATAAGTTCTTTCATCTTCAGAAACATCAATGGTAATTTTTACTCTATGTTTATGAGAATGAGACTGAGTACTCATACCTTTACCTCTTCAATGGATACCTTATTGTATCAAAAGTATATGAATTATAATTTGTTAAAAATCTGGAGCCAAGCAAGTGCGGTTAACAGATTTCCATCTACCGCATGACCTTCTTTTATATTCTGATATACTTCCTCGCGAGTAAGTAAAACGACTTCGATCTGTTCGGAGACCTCTCTGTCATGTTTTCCAAAGGGGACAGCCTCTTCAGCATAGGTATAATAAATCGGTTGGCTGCTTATTCCTGGGTAGGGATAAGAGCAGCCAAGGACTTTAAAATTTTTAGCCGTATAGCCAGCTTCTTCCTGAAGCTCTCTTTTGGAGGCTTCTTCAGGTGTCTCTCCATCATCTACATATCCTCCGGGCAAGCTCAGCAAGATTTTTTTTGTGGGATGGCGGTATTCGCGAATCAACACAAAGCGTTGATCGGGAGTCACTGCTAAAAGGAGCGCAGCTGGATTTTTTACATCGAGAATATAATAACGATAGGGTTTTCCATCGCTATTGATCAGATAATCTTTGCGAATTTTAAGGAATTCGTCAAAAACAATTTCGCTTTTTTCTATCTTAGGCATCAGCATAATATTTTTGCTCCAATGCGCGGTAGTAGGTTGCCTTTGCTTCATCTCCTGCACAATGATAATACAGGGAGAGCTGTTGATACAAGTGCTGTTTTTCCCAAAGAAAAGCCTTTTCCTCCCACTGTGGATCTTGTGCGATCTGTCCGGTAAGCTCTGTGGCAAAAAGCATCCAAGAACGGGGATAGGGAACCTCCATCGCTCCGGCAAAGTGGACATCGGCGATCTCTTTTCCTTCTGTGACTTGCAACCAGCAGCCAAAGAGAAAGTGGAGGACTGAGTTTTCTTGGCTTAATAGCTCAAAGGGGTAGTGATGCAAAATAGCACCTGCATCGCTCCATCTTTTTTCGATGAGAAGTGCCCATATTCTGTAGTGATCAATATGTAGTCTCTGTTCATAGGTAAGGGGCAGTTTGATGGCATGTTCGCTGAGTGTTAAAATAACTGTTGAATTTGATCGTTTTAGAGCTTTTCTAAAGAGGTGAAAGAGCAGTCTCTGATCATCTTGTGTGAGTTTCTCTTTCATGCGTAATAGCATTTTTTCGGCAATTGTTTCTAAGCTTAGCCCCTGTGTGTTTAATGCGATAACGACTGGTTGGAAGATCGATCCACTCTTATCTAAAAATTCTGTTTCAGCTAACACTTCAAGCGTTTTGTTAAATTGCTGCCGAGCTAGATCTATAGCGCCTAGTTCAATTAAGGCAAAGTAAGCATTTGTTAGGATTATCGCAGAGGGGAGGGGATAATTAAGAAGGGTATCGATGATTTCAGCTGCGACAAAGGGTTTAGAGAGCCAGAATGCTAATTGTAAACCAAAATTTAGATCCATTAATGATTGGTCCGCGTGTGCTTCTGGATCATCAAAGAAGAAGTCTAAGGGCTCCCAATATTTTTGCAAGCTGGTAAACAGCCTGCGGACACTGGTGCCTAAAACGTCTTTTGGGAGGAATCGCACAGCCAAGAGAATGAAATGGTAAGCCGCTTTACGATTATACTTGGAGATTTCATACATATGGTAGATGACCTGCTCGTGCAGGATATGCAATAGAGGATGGTTTGGGTATCGTCTAAAGGCAAGTTCATAGCATTTGATCTCTTCTTCAAAATCTTGCAACGCCTGATAGACAAGACCTTTTCCCAGATATTCTAGAGGAGCTCCTGGAGTGTTGTGCTGCTTAGAAAATTCTTCTAAAGCTAATTCGTATAATATCTGGCTTTCATTAGTATCTGCGGTATTCCTAGCCTGTTCTAATAGCGTAATACCAGCTTTAAAAAGAGCTTCTCGACCTTCAGCTCTACCTGGAAACGAGTAGGCAATGCGGCGGTATTCATTCAATGCAACGAGATAATTCTTATGCGCAAGGAAGGCGTCTGGCACTGCCAGGCAGTTGACAGTGATATTTAAGCTGCTGACGTAGACAGATAGGGAGCGCATTTCAAAATCAGCGTCTCGATATAACACTCCCACGTGAGTACCTGTCATTGGTATGTGGCAGATGTAAGAGAATTGAAGAACATCGTTTAAATAGACGTGAAGGTTGTTATCAATTTTTTCAACGGTAATTTTGTACCATATACCACGTTGTAGGGTAATTTCCGGGCGTGAAATCACCTCCAATGTCGATCGCAGCAATTTTGTGGTAGGGGATAGGTCTGATCCCAGCCATAGGCAATATCCATCATTAATGTGCCTTCTTTCAGCAGCTTCAGGGATGCAGAGCATTAATCCGATGCCATTTCCATTTTCTCCAATGCAGACCTGTGTCTCGAGGCAGGTGTTTCCATTGTATGAATGGCGTGAAATCATCAGACTCACCCATTCGGAAGTCTCATGGCCCTGTGTGATAGCGATATGCTCATTAATTAAAACATGCTCTTGAAATTCCCAATTTTCTTTTCGGTTGATCTTCAATTCTTCTGTCAAAAACCACTCGGAACGGCCTTCGATAAAGTTTTCGAGGTCGCCAATCAACTGATCGATTGTCGAATAGCGCTGAGAGGTGTCCAAGGTTAAACATTTTTTAGCAATTTGTGCTAAAGCCCGTGGAATATCGCGATAAGGCGCTACTTTGGAAGGATCTCTTAAAACTTCTTTTTGAAAAATATTTCTTAAATGCTGCAGAGACTGTCTACGAAAAGGTGCTGCCAAGGTCAACAATTGATATAGGATAACTCCTAATGAGTAAATATCTGTCTGAAAGGTAGCAGGCTTTCCAAAAGCTCTTTCTGGTGCCATATAGGCCACAGTCCCGACTACTTTCCCTACATTTGTTAAACCATGAAAAGAGAGCTGCTCGCTAATGCCCTCCTCTTCTTCTGTAGTAGGCTGAGAACGCAGCAATTTTGCTAGGCCCCAATCGAGAATCATCACCTCGCCATACTGTCCAATAATGATGTTTTCTGGCTTTAAGTCTCTATGCAAAACGCCTTTAGAGTGAGCGTAGGCCACTGCTTGGCAGATGCTAAGAAAGACGCGCATTAAGGCCGGAATCGATCCACCAGCAGGAAAGGGCCGTGCTCCCTTTTTTTCTAAGCGGCGTGTTGTGCGGATAATTTCTCGTAAAGTTTTTCCTTGAACAAACGGCATCGTATAATACGCTAAACCCTCTTCTCGATGGATTGTATAGATAGGGATAATCGCCGGATGTGTGAGCTGGCTGGTAATATGCGCCTCTTTTAAGAAGCGATTTTGCAACTGAGAATGCTCTAGGAGGTCTTCACGTATCTTCTTTAACGCAATCCTTCTTCCGCACACAGTATCATAGGCTAAAAATACCTCACCCATTCCACCCTTTCCAATACTGTTTAGGATCTGATAGGGACCGATCGAAAACTTAATTTCTTCAGAAGAAGGGATAAGGCCCGGAATTAACGAAATCGAAGAAGGAGTTGCTCCTGAGCTCTCTGCAATAGAACTCTCACTCGTCACTCCGCTTTCAGTACTTAAATTAAGTGAAGTGCCGCAATGCAAACAGAAACGGACAGGAACTGTAGAGCCTGAAACGTTGAATTTAGCCCCACAATGAGGGCAGCGTATTTTTTTTTTTGGGGTA
>JABDDJ010000110.1:0-746 GCA_013287645.1 Chlamydiota bacterium
ATCTTTTTCCATCGTGCCTAAGCAGCCATTACCATGGAGTGTATATGATTGAATAAAGTGATTTTTTTTAGACTCAATGCGGATCGTCAAGTGGTCCATCGTTTCAGAGATAGAGTAGGGGTCAGAAGTGAGTAAAAAATTAGTATCTTCGAAAAGAAAATCATCATCATATTTGCGTCCTAAGCCTATATCGTGGCCTTTGAGTAAAAAGATGATATATTTTCCCCAAGAAAAGATGATCGTAATATTTAACTTAGCACGCAGCTCTTCAATAGATTCGCTAAGACGGTAGGGGACTTCCATTTGATCTGCAAAATGACGAAGAGTTTCTAAGATCACCTCGTCAATATCTTCCCAGCGAGTTGATCTTTTTGCAACAATACGAAAATCTTTATCAGAAGGCTTGATTTCCTGTCTCGCATCAGTAAATTCCGTATCGAGTGGTTCAAAGCCCAAGAATTTCATATAGACTTTGACTTCTTTATAAGGAGCTGTGTGACGATTATTGGAGCCTGTTCCTTGCGATTTATCTAATTCAAATACTGCGTGTTCGAGCTGCACCAAATGGATGCGTTGAATGGAGGTTGAGCCGCGGACTGGTAAGGGAATGGAGTTTTGGAAAAGATCTTTATATCTATTGTAAATTATAAAAGAAAATATTTGATAAACTGGAGGGTTAGGAGACTTTAGAATTTCTACAGACTTAATTCCACCTTCAAGCCTTATCAAACCACTGTTATATTGCT
>JABDDJ010000110.1:756-3808 GCA_013287645.1 Chlamydiota bacterium
GATCTCTTTTCGTTCTATCAAAAGAAGAGACAAAATGCGTCATGAGAGTGTTATACTAAGAGATAAATATAAAATTCAATATTATAACCTGTGAAGCTCTTGCAAAAGTAAGAAGGCATGGCTTTCTTTCTTTCTTTCTTTCTTTTAATTATCCTCCAGGCAAACTCATTTTATGAATTATATCCTTGAAAATCAAGTTGCCTTTTAGTTATATTCTTGAAAAATTAGCCTAAAATCGTATAATAAAGGATGATAGAGATATGACCTATAAGCCCCTCGATAGAAAGACATTCTTACGTTACATAAAATCCGTTGGCTGGTCTCTTGAGAAGGGTGGATTTGATTGGAACCTTTATGATGAAAACGACGTTTTTTTATGTGCAATCAAAATAGCTCATGGAAAAAATACAAAAGAAGAAGTTGTTGCCCATAGTGTGGACAAGACAAAGAAAATTTTCAAAGAGAAAGGATTATCATGGCCTCCAATAAAGAAATAGAATCACACTTAAAGTTAGCTCTTGAAGAAATCGGGGTAATAAAACCATGGTTTAGTAAAGAATTCAAAGCTTGGATTTTCTCACATGACCTTTATCCTGTAGAGTATGCAGGCGATACCAAAGAAGAGGTAATTCATAATTACCCCCTTTACATTAAGGAGTTTATTAAACATCGATTAGAAGATAGATTGTCTCCTTTAATGGAAAATAAAACTAAAGGCCATGGAGGAAAACGTGAAGGCTCAGGTCGCCCTAAGGGATCTAAAGAAGAAAAGGTGAGAGTCTATCTACCAAAAGATATCGCCAATCTTCTAAAAGAGCCTGGAGCGCTCACACATCTACGTGGATTGATAAAAGTCTGTCATCACACACATATATAAAATTAGAACTCCCGTGATGGATTTTGAAAGAAGTCTATTTATTTTTTGGAGAGGTCGGGGATGTCCACTAGCAGTGAGAGATTAAATGCTGAGGCCAGTTCTCCTAAGGTTTCGCAGATTGCTTCATCGTCTTTTTTGACATAAGTTCCATCTTCTGTTTTTAATAAAGTTCCCGCTTCATGGATTGTGCCATCTTCTCTCTTTTCTAAAACAATCGCTTCACGTGAAAAGATGTCGGTGAAGATCGTAAATGTTCCTGGGGCTGTTGTCGTAAGAAGCTGAGTAGCCTCTTTTTTGGTAAAGATGCAGCTGTCTATATAATCTGAAATAGGCATTTTACTTGTGCGTATATACTGTTTCATCTCTTCTCTCATTCTCAACATAGCCACATCTGCACCTGTATTAAGATAGAGAGAATCCACACTATATTGATCTCCTTTTTGTGCATCTGGTCCAAGTCCTATTCTCTTCTGCTTTTTTTCGCTCATCAGCTGGGTCATTTTCGCTGTAGTTTGTCCCAGGATGCGGCAATATTCATCGGGTGCTAAGTTAATTTCAAACTTTAATATGAGATTTTCTAGCGATATCAAGTCTTGAACGGACCGGAGGCGTGCAAACTGTTCCGCTCCTTTATACATGCGTTGTGCATAGCTGGCAGCTTCTGTAAAATCGCTAACGGAGAAATTTTTACGTGTTTCTTTCGGCCGCATCTCTTGCAGCCGAGCATACTCTAGAGCAAAAGAGCCAGCCTGAAAATAGGCTTTATTGTCTGCATATCCGCAATTACCTACATCTAGATCCACTTTAGAGATATTTCCTATAAAAAGTAATCCTAGGTCTTTCTGTAGACCATCTTTTTCGATATATTCCATTTGAGTATTTTTATTGATTGCTTTTGAATTTTCTATAGTTAAAGCTGTTTTTAGAATAATTTCAGGAGTGATAGCCTTTACCATCTGAAAAATGGTAATGTCAGCTCCTTCTGGTAAATTTTTTCCAGGCAGTCGCTCTCCTCGGTTAGTATAGAGTACTAAATTTTTATAAATGGTTATATTAGAACCATGTCCAAACCAACCTGTGGGCATGCTGACAGGTTTTCCTTCTTGGATGTCTTGAACCATTTTCTCTGCTGCAGCCTGTACTTTGATAGGGTCTTTACTTTGAAGGTCTATTCCGTAAGTAACGGAGGATTCTGTGAGTTCTCTTAGAGTTTTTGTAATTTCTTGATGTTCTTCTTGGATGAGTTTGTGCTGATCTAAAAAATTGAGATAATTGATGTGATCATCTGCCACCCACCCTCTGGCAATAAAGTCAACGGCTCCTTCAAAATTTGTTTTGTGTGTCAGTGTAAATACTCCATTTAATCCAAAAATGTGACCGAGTTTTTTGAGTTGTTGTTTGGTAGTTCGAGTATGTGCTATAAACCTTTGATCTTCAGGTAGTTTTGTTTCAATAGTCTCTCTGAGTTCCTGATTTGAGTGTGTAGGATTATAATGTTGAGCTAGGGCAAAGCCTAAGTGATCTCCATATACCTTCATTAGAATGTGTGTCTCGTGATCTGGGGGTTTAAACTGCAAAAAATTGTTGATTTCTACAGGTAAGATGCTTGTATCTGAGATGAGATTAATGAGAGTTAATTTGGAGGAGGTTTTCTGTAGAGTTTCGTTAAATTCTTGTTCACTTGCTGAATTTTTTACGTTTTTTAAAAGATTTATGATTTCATCATTTAAAATTTTTATTTTTTCCTTGTCAGAGGGAGCTATTTTTTCGTTTGCTTGGAGCTGGGTATTAAGACTTTCGATGTGAGTAGTTAACTCTTTTAAGGTCATTCCCCTGAGAGGCACTCCATGGTTGATATGTTCGCAAATCAAATTATAATTAAAGATCCCTAGGATGTTTTTACTCCTAGTAATGAGAGCATTGGGATTTAAATGGGCTCGATCTTTTAGATTTGCATGGGGAGAGTAGTACATCCCTTGAGAGGGGTTATGTTCCGAAGGATCTCCCTGTAAAGCTTCAGTGATTTTTCGACTGACTTCCGCTAGGGTGAGTTTTCGATCTTTTGAGGATTGTATCGATGCTTGTCCTAGGCTAAAGCGTATTTGTTTGAGGATTTGAGCTTCTCTAGGAGTCTGTGGCTTTATTAATTCATCAATTTTTGCTTGTAACTGGCTA
>JABDDJ010000111.1 GCA_013287645.1 Chlamydiota bacterium
ATTTCAGAATATCTCCTCAAGAAATGGCTTGGCTCGGATAGAGGGCGTCAGTTCAGCCTGATGTTGGGCAATATTACAGGAGTTGTGGGCGCCAGCTATTTCCTGATCGAAGGGAATTACCTATTTGCCTGCCTTTTCTTATTCAATGGGTGGAAAAATTTCCAAACCTATACAGCTGAATATACAAAACGAAAACCGACTGCATTTGGCCGATACAACGAAGCTCTTCTCGCTTTAGAAAATAATGAAACTGAAAAAGCCCAGATGCTTTTAGAAAAACTCAGCAAATCTAAAGATGAATACATCAAAATCCACTCTGTAGAATCGTTAGCTGAAATTCTCGATCGCAAGGGCAGGGGGAAAGAGGCGTACAAGATGCTCGCAAAGATCGATCCTGAAAAGCTCAATAGAGGGAAATGGCTCCTTTGCAAACTCGCCTATTTGCAGGGAAATTATGCGTTCATCGAAAAATTTTCGACAGAAATCTACCACATCCAACCTACTTTTGATACCGCACTACTTAATGCAAAAGCCTTTTCGCAGCTTCAATGCCAAGCTCATTCGATAGCGTGGCTGCAAACCGCTTTGCAATTCGAAGAAGCCAAAACAGAAGCGATAAATCCTCTCCTAGCTGATGCGGCATTTACTCCGATGCGAAACGACCCTGAGTTTGTAAAACTCACCAAAGGTTTAGGGTCTGTCTCAAGCTGATTTTGGAAATCCATTCGCCCAAGAGAGCCATCTTTCTTGAACTGTCTGATGCCGTTTTATATAGGCAACTTTATTGTGAAAATCGAGATAGATCGCATGCTTTTTGAAAAAATCAATGCCAAAGATCCCATCACATTTAAAAATATCTGAAAATTCTAAAAGCCAGAATTGCCATCCCCCCAAACTATGCCCCCCTATAATAAGATCTTTATTAACATAAAATATGTCGCCCCTTTTAGTTTTTTTTGCCCCCTTTTTTTCTACCAACGATTCTCTAAGAACCGAGTGCGTAAATCCCGTATCTAAAAGGAATTTTTTCATTCCAAGATCTGTATCAACAGACAAAATAACTCCACACTCTTCCAATTCAAAAGGAATTTGTATAGATCCCTCTAGAGAGCAGCATGAACCTAAATTGTTTCCTAAAAAAATTACTGAATTTGGAAAATCAAAAAAGCAATCTGATTCTTTAAATACAGGCAATCCGATTCTTCCTTGAATCATTACTAATTGTAATTCATCTTTAACTCTATTCCAAATCCCGATAGAAGGCCAAATCTCAGCTGCATTGATAAAATCCACGCTTTCTTCACAAACGACGAGATTTTTAATTGTCCAATTCAATATCTTCACTGCTGGAATTTGAAATTTCCGGGAGGTAAAAACATCCCCTCTTATATTTTTATAATTTGAAACTCCTATAAGTTTTTTATCTTTAATTTTTTGGATAAATTTCTCGTGAAGATCAAGGGGATGAGAAGAGCCGAGGTCAATTAAAAGAGAATACTGCTTTCCCTCGACCTCGACCTGCATTGTTGCCCGATTGCCAAACGGAAAAAAGTGAATGGGAATCTTGATAAATTGTCTTTTAAAAGTGGGTTTTCTTTGAAAACCCACGAAAAAAAAAGTTCCGAACCCTATCAAAACAACAAACAGAAGAATCTGCTTTTTCATTTCAATTACTTCTTATCTTTATCAAAATCGCGATCTCCGGAATCCACGCCAGAAGCTTGTCCATTATTATCTGATGAACTATCGTTACTATCGGATTTGTCTTTTGGCCCTAAATCAATTTCCACTTTAATTTCTCCTTTAAGCCCCTCCTTTTCGGAATAACTTACGCTTCCAGAAGCTCTACCGCCCCCGCTCATCATCGGTCTAATGGCTTCCTTTTGGCGATGGAACATGCAGCAATTTTCACGAAAAGACTGGAGAATAGCAGGGTGATTTCTTTTGCTCAATTCTTCGACTTCACGATAATTCCAAAGAACGCGTTGTTCAGTTTGCTCAAAGATATCTACTGGATTGCTATTGTCTACTGATAGTGCATCGCATTCCATAATTCCCCTCCTTGTTAAAACGGGAAAAAAGGTATAAAAAAATTTAGGGATTTATTCAAGAAAATTTTCTCTGCCCTGTAAATTTTCAGCTCATTTACTGTATTGACGCTGCCAATCGAGGAAGTTCGTGGATCATGTAAAGCGGGATAGAGAGGATGTCTCCCTCTAGAGAAAGAGGGGCTTGAGAAATGCGGATCCCCAAAGGGGCCTTCTTCTCTAGCATAAATTGCCTCAGGGAACGAAGATGCCCCTTTGCCCCCGCTTTTACCTCGATGGGAATGATTTGCGACCCCATTTCGATAACGTAATCGATTTCCGCTTCCGATCCCCTTTTTTCCCGTTCCCAATAATAGAGAGGGGATCGAGAATAAGGTTTTGCATAAGCAATCAATTCCTGGCCCACAAACTGCTCTGCTAAATTTCCCCCATGGATCAACGTGAGATCTTCAGAGTCGATGATCGTTTCCATAGGTTGAGGAAGCAAGCCAATATCGAGAAAGAGGAGTTTGAATTTTTTCTCATTTTTTTGAACGGCAAGGGGAATTCCAGAGGCAGAGTTTGCAAAAACCTGATGGAGGATTCCTGTCTGATTCAACACTTCAAGCGCCTCCAAATAATCGCGAGATTGTGCATGGGGGTGGATTTTAGCGTATTTAAAATGCTCACCTATGAGTCTCGGAACCGCTTCAAAGAGGCGTTTCATGAATTTCTGCTGAGAGCTTTTTGGGTATTTCCCCAGATCGCTTTCATACGTATTTAAGAGATTTTGATGGATGCGATCGAGCTCTAAAAATTGCTGAACTCCCAGAAAGGAGGCAACAGCTTCCGGCATCCCTCCCGTAATGAAATACTCTTTGACAGAGCGGAGTAGGCTCGCATGAGTAGCAGCTCCAATGGGTTGATTCGGGGTCGCTTCCTGAAGCCAAGAAAGAGCTGCATGGTCCCCCTTTGCCTCTAAAAACTCGACAAAGGACATGGGCCGCATGAAAAAACATTCCACTCGGCCAACAGGAAAAGAGAATCGGCTGTCTCCCAAAATGAACTCAAGCAGCGATCCAGCGGCAATGATATGGAGCTCCGGCATTTGTTCTTTAAAAAAGCGGAGGCTCAAAAGGGCGTTCGGGCATGCCTGAATTTCATCTAAAAACAAAAGAGTTTTGCCAGGGATAATGGGCTGCTTCAAGCGGGCAGATAAATCGCGGAGAATCAGGGAAGGGGTAAGATCCCCCTCAAAGGCTTTTCTCGCCTCTTTCATCTCTTCAAAATTGATCGTCGCTACTGATTCAAAAAAATTCTTCCCAAATTGTTCGATACTATAGGTCTTTCCTATCTGCCTCGCCCCTCTTACTATAAGAGGCTTATGTTCAGAGTTTTGCTTCCATTTAAGAAATTCTTTTTCCACACTTCTCTTCAAGTTGACCACCAATTTTACACGGTTTTGCAGAAAACATAGGGGGTTTTTTCTTCATTTTTGCAGAAAAGTCGGATTAAAGTCCAATTTAACGCAATCACGCACGCGTTGTATTTAATTTCATTTTTCTATAAAATGACTTTACTAAAAAATTGAGGATATTAATGAGTATTACCTGGCACAGCAATTCCCGCTGGTTCTCCTCGAACCTCGGGGAGAGAGTTTACGAAAAAATCGCCCGATTCTTCGAGAGGAGCGGGAATCGCTGCTGGAACATAGAAAAA
>JABDDJ010000112.1 GCA_013287645.1 Chlamydiota bacterium
AAAACAACGAACTAAGAACTGTCGCTAAATTTTTGTAATACTCAAGAAAATGACCTGCCGGATAAGGTTTAGCTTGATCACACCTATAACTGCAAGAATCTGGTTCTTTACCCTCTTTTCGAAACCAAACAAATTCATGGTTGGGTATTTCCACAAAAAGATCCCAATGAGATTCAGAATAATTTCTTGGAATATCATCTCTAGCAAATATTTTCTCAAATTCAATCATTATTTTTTCTATGGTTGGCTGATGTGCAGTCGGAATTACTATTCCGATAGAATACCTATTCCAATTGGCAAAAAAATTGCAGTGTAACTTTACAGATATTATTTCCAACTTTCGAAATTCATCGCTGGCAAAACATTTGCTCAAGCTTGCTGGTAAAGCAAATCCTACACCGGAACTCATTCTCAACTCCTTTTGTTGCTTGGATTTTTTGGTGGATTATACGATATAAGCGCAAATACAACTAATAATTTAAGTGCTGTGTGGTTCTCGAAATCAATTTGGTTCTCTTAGCTACTTCTAGCTTGATTTAAGAATTTTTTTATGCTATTTATATGGATAAAAATATGTATATTTTGTAATATAAAAGTATGGCTAAAGCAGTATTCGAATGGGACGATGAAAAAAAAAAGATAAACATAGCAAAGCATGATATCTCTTTTTTCGAAGCTCAAAGGGCATTTTTAGATCCAAATCGAATACTTGCTGAAGATCTTGAACATTCTGGTAGTGAAAAAAGATATTATTGTTTTGGAAAGATTGATGAGAATGTTGTGACTGTACGATTTACTTACAGGGATCAAATAATACGTATTTTTGGTGCTGGATATTGGCGAAAAGGAAGGAGAATTTATGAAGAAGCGCAAGGCTAAATATACTGATGAACCTATCGGTAAGTTAAAGATCGTGAAGGACTTTTTACCTAGTCCTAAAGATTTAGTTTTAAAGGAAGAAACAACCAAGATTACATTATCCTTAACAAAAACAAGTGTTGATTTCTTTAAAAGTGAGGCTGAAAAGCACCATACTCACTATCAAACGATGATTAGGGCCTTAATTGATAGCTATACTTCTCATTATCTTAGATAATTTTTGTGGATTTGCGGTGGGGAAGGTTGAGGAGTTGTTGGGCTGTGGTGTGTGGGATGGGTTGGATTTTGAAGAGGATGTTTAAATGTTGTTGGATGGAGTGAAGAAATTCTTGGGGTGTATTTAAGGGCAGGTGGTCTTTGAGTTTGCAGAGGAAATCTGAATGTGGGCGCTGCTGGCGATAGGTTGGGGTCTTCTTGGGCAAAGTGAGGCACTCCATCAGATGGGGAGCATAATCCCACAAAAATGTAGTATGGTGTAGCCAGCGGCCTTTTGTGAGATACTGGGCATTTCCGCCGCATTTTAGATGGCCAATCGTATAATCATTTTCTCTTAAATTAAAATCTAATCCTGCAAAAAGGGGCTGATAGAGCTTCTCTGTCCAACGCAGTATGGGAGCGGGAAAGGGCTCTATGGGTAAGCTTTCTTGATTAAAAATAAATGTTACAAAACAGGTAGACTGATCTACAACAACTGTACCTCCTCCGCTAAAACGACGGATCATAGGTACTTGATGTTTTTGGCGTTCTTGCTCGTGAATGAGCTCTGCGGGATTTCCGGAGATACCAAGGACAATAGCTGGCTCTGTCCCCGTATTGAGGAGGCACCAATTACGTTGGTCTGCTCTGAGCAGGGCCTCTTCAAGCTGTAGCTGTTCGAATACGGGCACTTGATGGAGATGTATCAAGTGTAGTGGGACCATGATTATTCTTCTTGCACGGGTGCGTAACGCATACGTATAAGGGCAACGCGGAGTACTGTAATATCAGCTGGAGATACACCTGGAATGCGAGACGCCTGTCCTAGGTTATGGGGCCTGGCATGACTTAGCTTTTGCATGGCCTCTTTGCGCAATCCATGTATCTGGAAGTAATCAGTCTGTCCTGGAATGGTTACATCTTCGGTATTGGCTGCCCGGGCGACTTCATCTTCTTGGCGCTTGAGATAGCCCTCATATTTGGCATGGAGCTCTATTTGCAGATTGATGTCTTGGCCATGATCGGTAAACTGTTCAGCAAATTCTTTAACAAGCTGATCATAGCTATATTCTGGGCGAGCCAACAGCTGCAGCAATGAGCAGCCTTTGCCATTTATCTGTTTAAAGGTTTTGGTGAGTCTTTCGATCTCTTTTTGAATCAGATTTTCTTCATTCAAAAGTCTCTGATAACGTGCTTCGTCAATTAATCCTGCCTGATATCCATACTTGCGGAGGCGATACTGGGCATTATCTTGTCGCAGCAATAGTCTAAACTCGGCTCGACTGGTAAAGATGCGGTAGGGCTCATCCAATCCTTTGGTAATAAGGTCATCAATCATGACTCCAATATAGGCCTCTGAACGCTTCAAAATAAGTGGAGGCCGTCCGATTATTTTATTGGCAGCATTCATTCCGGCCATGATTCCTTGGGCTGCTGCCTCTTCATATCCAGTCGTTCCGTTGATTTGTCCTGCCAGATACAATCCAGTAACATGCTTGACCTCTAAGGTGGCATCAAGATGGCCGCAAATGACATAATCATACTCAATGGCATACCCTGGACGAGCAATTTCGGCATTTCTTAATGCGGGAATAGTCCTCACATAGGCGTACTGGACATCAAAAGGTAAAGAGGTGGATATTCCATTGACATAGACTTCATCGGTATCTAATCCTTCTGGCTCCAAAAAGATCTGATGGCGCTCTTTATCGGCAAAGCGGACCATTTTGTCTTCGATAGAGGGACAGTAACGCGGTCCGACAATGCCAGGCTCTAGCTTGCCTGAATACATCAGGGATTGATGCAGATTGGCTAGCACAACATTTTTGGTCTCTTCATTGGTATAGGTAATGTAGCAAGAGACTTGGGGTAGGCGTGGTCTCTCTGGCGGATCGCAGGAAAAACGGACGCCCTCTTCTCCTGGCTGCTCCTCAGCTAAGCTATAATCGATTGAACGGCTATAGACGCGCGGCGGCGTACCTGTCTTGAGTCGTCCTAACTTGAGGCCTAATTGTGCTAAACTATGCGATAAACCGATGGAGGGCTGATCTCCTGCTCGTCCTGCGGAAGTATTATACTGTCCGATATGGATGAGGCCGCGGAGGAATGTTCCTGAAGTGACAATAATGGCTTGAGTGGAATAGCAAATCCCCTCTTTTGTTGTGACGCCAACGACTTTGTTATTTTCGACGAGAAGCTCTTCGACAGTGCCCTGCTTCAAAAATAAGTTGGGCGTTCTCTCAAGACGGTGCCGCATGCGCAGTGCATAGGCTGCCTTATCTGCTTGGGCACGGGGCGACCAGACGGCTGGACCTCGGGTGCGGTTAAGCATGCGGAATTGGATGCCTGTCTCTTCGGTCACCTTTCCCATTAAGCCGCCTAGAGCGTCGATTTCGCGCACTAGATGACCCTTTCCGACACCGCCAACAGCTGGGTTGCAGCTCATTTTGGCGATTGTATCGAGGTTCATGCTGAGTAGCAGCGTACGTAAACCGGCTTTAGCAGAGGCATGCGCGGCTTCGCAACCAGCATGACCGCCACCGATTACAATGACGTCGAAGGGCTCAGGATAATTCCACATAAATCTCTCTGAAATGAAAAGAAAGCCGCACTGCCATCATATGGATATAAGTAGCAGCGCGTTTCTAGAAATTA
>JABDDJ010000113.1 GCA_013287645.1 Chlamydiota bacterium
CTAAATTCGAGGCAGGAATCGACTGGGACAATTTCGCTGTGACAAGCTCCCGCCTCGGGAGTTTGTCACACCCCAGGATAAGGAGGATCTCATGCCTACAATGATTCATAGAAGATTTAACTTCCCAGAATTAGATCGGTTATATTTGCAATTTCAGAAAGATTCTAAAGAAATGGCAGGATATCCTGACAATCAATTTTTTAATTATTCCAAATTGTTTCGATTTTTAAATTTTCATATCAATAATTGTGGAGACCCTTTCCAAGCAAAAGCTTCCTACTATCGAATCAATACTCACAAATTTGAAAAAGAAGTGATCGATATCTTTGCGCAGCTTTTTCATGCTCCCAAAAACAATTACTGGGGGTATGTCACTAATGGGGGTACAGAGGGCAATCTCTATGGAATTTATGTAGCCCGCGAACTGCATCCCGAAGGGGTAGTCATTTATTCGCAAGATACTCATTATAGCATAGCCAAAATCTGCAGATTATTGCGAGTGCCTTCACTGCACATAAAATCCCAACCTAATGGAGAGATCGACTACAATGCCCTTCAAGATGCCTTAGCTCATGAAAAAAGGCCGCCCATCATCGTTGCGAATATTGGGACTACCATGAAAGGCGCTGTGGATGAAGTTCTTAAAATCAAAGAAATTTTAGCGGATCTAAAAATACAAAACTATTACATCCATTGCGATGCTGCCTTTTTTGGAATGATCTTACCCTTTGTGCATGAAATGGAGTCTCAGCTTTTTGATTTTCGAGCTGGAGTGGATAGCATTGCTGTCAGTGGCCATAAACTCATCGGCACGCCTATGCCTTGCGGGGTTGTTCTTGTAAAAAACTCAAATGCGGAAAAAATCAACTCATTTATTGAATATATAGGCAGCAGTGATAAAACGATCACAGGCTCTAGAAATGGCTTAAGCCCTCTCATTCTTTGGTACGAACTGAAAAGCGCTAAAAGAGAGAAACTGACAGAAATTATAAATATTTGTTTAAAGAGAGCGAGTTACGCTATTCAGAAATTCAATGAAAAAAATATTAAAGCATGGCGAAATAAGAATTCCATGATTGTCCTTTTCACACGCCCATCAGACACAATCATTCGAAAATGGCAATTAGCAGTTGAGGGAGATCTAGCCCATCTCATTACTCTGCCGCAAGTAACTCATCGAGTAATTGATGCGATTGTCAACGAAGTCGCTCATGAGTCAAAAAAACCAAAGGCAAAAAGAGGGAGAAAGTCAAGATAACGTGGAGCTAGAGTGGCCAACAGTACTTGGTTTAGTGGGAGTTGTAGGCATCTTACTTTCCTATTTCCTTTTGCACTTAGCTATATTGAAAGCAGAAAGCCTAACTTATTCTTTGATCAATGCTCTTGGAGCCCTTTTGATCATCTATTCTTTATTGTTTGCTTGGAATTTACCTGCTATGATTGTGGAAGTCTCCTGGGTTCTAATCAGTCTATATGGCATTTACAAGTATTATAAAAAGAAATTAGACAGGACGCTATAGGCTTCGTCCTTCATGAAATGCTTTCGCAAAAATAGGTGAATCGGATAAACCTTTTACTATGTCTATCGATCAGGTGCAGTCCCGTTCTCGTTCCCTTTTCTGGAGCCGCCTCCTAAAGCCTAGTCATAGGACTCGCCCTGAGCAATTCGTAGGATTGGGCATTTATCTTCTCATCTGCTTTGGCTTTCAAGCCTTTAATGGCTCAGCTACCCCCTTTTTTGAGACCCTTTACTTCCTTTCTCTCGGATTGAGCATGTGGACTCTGTGGCGCCGCTACTCTCTCCGCATTTTAAAACTCGAGCTTTCTGTTTTTTTAGCTCAATTTCTCTTTCAAGGGACATGGAGCTTGAGCTATTTCGCCCTCCAGCAGATCCTCCTCGCTTTGGTTGCTCTCCTCCTCCTCTGGTGCAATACCCTTTTGGCCACTCTCCTTTTTTGGAAAAAAGAACCCCTTTCCGGCGGACTCCTCCTATTTCCCCTGGTCTGGATTTTTTATTTAGCCGGCTTAAATATGGTTACATGTATCTCCAACCCCTGAGGCTTTTATGATCAAAAAATCGACGAGTTGGTCTGTTCTGGTTTATGGGCTTCTTCTCATTGCCTTGGGATACTGGGGCTATCATGAAGCGAAAAGCCTGATCTCCCTTTACATGGGAGGCGGCTTGGGGGCACTATTAGTCTTGAGCTCCTTTCTGATGTTTGCGGGCCAGAAATTCGGCTCTTATGCTGCTCTCTTTCTTACTCTTGTGCTCACTGCAACCTTTGGCATTCGGTATTCGGCCACCCACAGAGAACTCACAGCCATCCTAGCCGTTCTAAGCGGTGGAATGCTCTTATTCCT
This sequence comes from Chlamydiota bacterium, assembly GCA_013287645.1. Taxonomy (GTDB): domain Bacteria; phylum Chlamydiota; class Chlamydiia; order Chlamydiales; family JABDDJ01; genus JABDDJ01. The sequence continues at coordinate 2,362 of JABDDJ010000113.1, forward strand.
CCTCGCCCAAATAGCGCATTGGAAAAGGTAGTTACTGGCTATATCTCTTAGCAACAACGCTCCAGTCGATGTTGCTGAAAAAAGCATCGATATACTTGCCCTTGTCGAGGCCATATTGAGGCATATAAGCATGCTCAAAGACGTCCATGATGAGGATCGGGTAGCCTTGTGCTAGATGGCCCGTGTCGTGTTCATTGATCCACACATTGATGAGCTGCCCTTGCTCTCGATCCAGATAGAGAAGGGCCCACCCAATGCCGCGGATCGTTCCAGTAGCGATAAAGTCCTTTTTCCATTTCTCAAAACTGCCAAATTGAGAAAGGATTGCCTGATAGAGCAAACTCCCCTTGTCGAGAGGCGCTTTCCCTCCCAGATTGCCGAAATAGAGTTCGTGCAGGCGCATCCCATCGAACTCCCAGCCAAATCTTCTCTTCAAAGCTCCATATTCATAAGTGGTGGGGTCGGTCATTGATTTCAGCTTAGCCAACAAATCCGTGCTGTTTTTAACATAGCCTTCGTACAGTTTGAAATGCATTTGGAGCAGAGGGTCACTAAAACCCTGCATGCCAAGGAGATTGGAATAGTCTTTAGGTGTGTAGGCAGTTAACGTAGAAATCAGAAGAGTCAGTTGCAAAACTCGCTTTCCTACACAAATTCGATGATTTTGCCGTAGGGTCGCGCTCGGCGCAAATTGACATATCCGACTAGGTATAGGCAATTTGCGCCAGGACCGAGCCATTACGGCAAAAGCGCGGATTTGGGCCGAAATGGAGTTTTGCAACTGACTCAAAAGAGCAAAGATGAAAATGCGCATAGAACTCCTTTAAAGTGGATGGGAGGCAATCCGGTTTAAATGGTGCAACAGAGCTTGCGGGGAAGGAAAATACTGATACAGCGTTGCATCCTTCAGATTCGGATCGTCATGATAAAGGATCCACCCTTTATTGGTTTGCAAGAGAAGAATATCTGTGATTTTTAGATCTTTTTCAACAACAGTGAGCACATAAGCATGGATAGAAAGGAGGTTTTCCTCTGAAAAGTGAAAGGCGATCGACACGGTAACCTCATCTCCTTCGCGCAAAAGATACGTCCCAACAGGCTTGCCCATCAATGCCTGCTCTGCATCGATCCGACTCAACGAACCTTTCCACCCATGGAGCTCTTCGATCCGCTCCTTCTGCGTAGATAGATGGATCGAAGAGAGGTCTTGTAAAATGGCTTCTTCGACAAGCATTTTTGCATGCTGCCCTTTGATTTCTTTGGCTTTTTTGTTGAGGACCTCGACCGTTTCACTGGCAATTCTCCAGGCGATAGGATCTATGTCTGAAGGCT
>JABDDJ010000114.1 GCA_013287645.1 Chlamydiota bacterium
ATAATCATAATGTTATGTTCAAATTTAAACTTTCTTATCACATTCCTTTTTTTGCCTTATCATTCATTGATTAATATTAAAGCGTAATAATAGGGTGAATTATGGATCTAGTAGCTATGATTAAATCGCTTGTCGAAGCGAATGGTTTGATTAAACAATTGCAGCAGGACGCAAAAGAGATAGAGGGAAGCTCCATCGATCAGGTCCTGGAAGGATGGCACGATCTCAGTTATGGGGTCTATAACGACTATCCAGAGTTCAAGGATATTTTAGATAACCCTTATGCGACGGCCAAAGGGTATATCGCTCAGGTCGCAAATGCGGCTGAAGGCTATATGCAAGGGGTTACTTTACAGGTAGAAAGGCCCAACTACCAGCCCGGAGGGGAATACTCTCAGTACATCAACCTGTACGAAGGGACGGTAAGTAAGGATTCAGACGGCTATATCAATGAGAACTTCGCCCACCCCATTTATGACAATTGGGGGAATATTATAGGCTATCATGCTGCAACTCTGTGGGATGCGATATCGAATCCAAGTCTTACATTATGTAATGATTCGAGCGATGCCTATTGGAACAATGCAGGCGGCCGGGTAGCCGGCATGGGATGTGATTGGGCTCATGGCAATTTCTCTTGGCAAACCCAAAACGATGATCCGGGCGATGAAAGCAGTGCACAAGGTACTGGTTCTCAATGGTCTCCTTATCTCCACTTCAATGGGGGCAACGCGAATGCCCTAAATCAGGCTGTTTTTTTAGCTTAAGACTCCTCCTCCCCTATCGGAGCCCCTGTGCTCCGATAGGGTTCTTACATAATCTTAATAATATAACTAGCTTTACAGGATATTAGTAAAATTTTTATTTATAGTTAATATTATTATTGTAATATATTGGTATAAGTTAAATTGGATTTATTATGACTCAGCAAATAAGTATTAGATGTGAACCTGTTGTAAAGGGCCGCTTCGGCGATGCGCCCCCTTCTGCGACTGTTCCCGATGCAGATGTGCAGGCGCTTTTAGACTTAGGTGTCCTGGCGTTTTTAGCGGCAACCTATGAATCGCTTGTACAGAAATACGGCGCAGATTCAGCAGCTGCGAAAGATGCTCTCCAAAAGTTCCAAAAGATGTACGGATTTTTCCACATCAATGGAGATACCATTACCTTTGACTATGATGAAGGGAATCAGACCGTTACCATTACAGACCCCGATGCGATTGCAATCCTGAAACAGTTGCCTGTTCTTTCCAACCCCCCTACTGCAGCAGATGTCGGCACTTACTTAAACAAATTCTGGTATGCGACTGGAGGAAAAGATGAGCCCATTTATCAGAAGATCATCGAATTCTTGCTCGACAAGAAATTCAACATGCAAAACTGTTCGGACACCATCACAAAAACGGCTGTCCTCCTCTTTTACTGCTCTTTGGCCAATGCTCCTGACGCTCAGATAGCGGGGATTTTGGACAAAGACTTTTTGGGCCTTGGATATCAAGATGGGGGGATGATCGATTTGGGAAATATCTTCTGGATCACTGCAGCGCTTTCTGAACACCTTCAAAACGACTCTTTTTTCGATCCTGATTTGATTGCAGCAGGGCTTTCCATCGATACAAAAGATCCTTTATATCAGATGTTGGGGCAGTATTTTTCTGCTCATTACAAAGATTGGGTGCAGAACCCGATCAGTGAAGCCGACGCTTGGCAAATGGAATCCCGCTTTTTCCCTTATTTCTGGCTGGAAAAGACCTCTTCTTCCATCAATGCCATTCCTATTTCTGACAACACGCAAGTGGAAAAGGAAGAAGAGGTCGAAAGAGAATTCGGAAGAGAAAGGGAAGCATCGATGCATCAACCTGAGCTGAAAGGCAAAAAGGAGATTGCATGAACTATTTTGACCTTTCTCCAGAAGTGATCAAGGAAGTACAGGCCGAGCTTTCTAAGGCCCCTGCAGAAGATCTCACTGCGGTGTATACCGATATCTTCAAGCAATTTGTGGAGCTGAGGAAAAAACTTTATGCAGGAAATAAAGAAGAGCGCGATGCGATGTTTCAAGCCATGGAACAGTTAAAAATAGAAATCCAAGCAAGGATGACAGAGCTTTATAAAAATGTTGGGGTCGATTTTAACGATCTCGTAAAGTTAGTTAATAAAAAGATAAATAACCAGGAACATAGTGTAATTATATGATAGACAAGAATGTAGAACCAGTTCATGGCGTGCAAAAGCACTTGGGCTCCTCTCTCGGCAGCCATGCCGCGGATTCTCCCCCCATTCCATTCCCTACGGATCCCGCTCTCCCACCGTGTGGTTTAGACGATCCTACACTAGATCCTAATTTTCCTCCGAGAAATCCGGACGGAAGCTATCAGGCCTATAATTTTTGGGGTACAGGCTACATGCAAGTTTTGACGCACCAATTGTCGTATATCCATGAGCACCCGGATAAGACAGGCGCCTTTCTTATTCTTGCAAAGACCGTTTCTCTCCTTTCACAGAAAAACGCCCTGACCCAAAGCGATAAGGACTTTCTCGATAAGGCAGGTACAGTGAATTTGATAGAAACTGCGCTCGATCACAATATCGCATATGCTTTCTTGAATGGATATGATCCAAACAAAAACCCCCCTTCTCCAGACCCTCAGAGTGCTGGATCCGCGGCGGCGTACGTCAACTACGCATCCAAGCTTTACGATGCATTGAACAACATCCAGAAGGCAGTGGGTGGCCCAGGCAAAAACGAATACATCGACGGGATGTTCAATGAAGTCACCGTAGCTCTCGACAAAAACGTCGTGAATGAATTCATGAGAGAACACGTTGCGGGATGGCCAGGTAGCACACTTCCTTCACAGGATGCATTTGGCAATCCGATCAAAGGAGGAGACATCGTTTGGTCATTTAAAGATCCGACGACGAACCAGGTATCCTACTACGACTGGACCACTGCAAAAGCAGGAAAATCAGGAAATCCAGATGACGACAAAGCCACGCTGAATACGGTCAACGACATCATCTCAAATTCGAAAGGTTTTGCAGGAGGCGACGACCATGGAGATATCACGTATTTGGACGGCGTTATCGGCAAATTGCAAAGTCAGGAAGCGCTCGACACCTTCTTCACGATATTGAGTCAAGTCCACGACGTTGGGGTAGCGATCATGATCTTCCTCTTTCAACTCGAAGGCTTTAAACTCAACGATTTGTCAGGCACTGCCGACGTCTTGGATAAACAGCACTCGCTCAATGCGCAGGCAAAAGCGCTTGAGGACTACTTTAAAGGGCTTAACCCCGATACCCTTCCTGCTGCTGCGGGAGACCTCCGCGGATTGGCTCAGGCTTTATTTACGAGAATTGAGGCTTCCAGCCAATTTACAGGACTTTCCGATGCAGTGAGCACGACCATAGACACGTTGAATACGACCATGCTCCCCTATAGTCCGAATCCGAGATCGGTATGGGATCTAATCACAGATCCTACAGTGAGCAACGCTGACCTACAAAAGGCGTTGAAGGCAGGGCTTCTCCCAAAGCCTCCTTCAGGGGGAGGAGATGACCCAGGACCCGGACCTACAGAAGCGCTGCAGG
>JABDDJ010000115.1:0-2406 GCA_013287645.1 Chlamydiota bacterium
GAATTACTTTTAAATCATCCATATCTTATTCCCGAAATTGCTGAGTTGAAATTACAGGAGTTTGGTCGTTTTGTGCCGGGCAGGAGTGTTCAGGATTTTAAAAAAGGGCTTGAAACGCATCTAAACGATAGGGAATTGCCCATTGCTTATGTCGTTGTTGAGAACAAGGAGTTTATTGGGACTTTTAACTTGAGAAAATGCGATATGGATACGCATCAGCATCTTTCTCCATGGCTTGCCAGCCTTCTTGTCCATCCGAGCAAGAGAAATAGGGGTGTTGGAGCCTTTCTTGTTAAAAGTGCTGAAATGATGGCAAAGGAATTAGGATATGAGCGTCTCTATCTCTTCTCTTCAGAAAAAACGGCTTGGTATGCAAAGCTAGGATGGCAAACATTGGAACAGGCATTCTATAACAATATGACAGTTACTGTAATGGAAAAGTCTTTGAATTGAGTCGGGGTCTCAAACCTTGTCATCTGACCCAAATACTCCAGCCGCGCTAGTTGAACTCAAAGAGGTCTGATTCATCACCGTTGATGATATTTTTTTCTGAATATTATGGAGCATAAGATTGAGCTCTTGCTGTGTATAATATTCATACCAATAAAAAGATTGAAGACAGGTGATCACTTTCTCCTTAAAATTCAAATCGATTGCTTCCGCTTCGGCGGAAAGGAGATTTGGAAGGAGATGATGCCAGGCCGCGCGCTTAAGCGCCCCGACAAGAACGTTTTTAAATGAGTGGATTATGACTACCTCTTTACAAAAGGCAAGCGTTTGTTGGGGTAGCTGAGGATCTCGTAATAGAGCGATAACTTCGTTCATTTCAGCTTCTGTGAAATCTCCTCTTTTAGACGTTAATTGAAGATAGCGGGCAAAAATGGGGTGCTTGGGCTTGGCTGCTTCAACTTGCTGTTTTAAAAAAAGCTCCTTTTCTCGGCTTTGACACTCATAGAGATATAAACTACACCGAGCAGCCCAACTTTCTAAAGGGGTATTGTCCCCCGTACATAAAAGTCGATCGGAGGCTAATTGGAATGCCATCACATCCCCTGGGGTAAAATTTGGACGGATCACAAAATCCAGGGTCCTTAAATCCGGAGTGTTTCCAGTTGGCATTACGATAGGCTCTTCCTCAACTCCCTTAACTCTGACCTGGCCAAATCCATATTTTTCAAGAAAACTTAAGAAATCCGGAGTAAAGATTTTACGGCAAAACCCGTCGGTGGTGTACTGGCAACTATCAAAAAGAGCCGTTTGGTTCAGTACGATAACAACATCTTTTTCTTGCTCTTGAATCGCGATTAAAGAGATAAACCGTTTCCATGTGGCAGACCTGCGCGCATAGCCAAAGCTAAGACAAACTTGATCATAATTTGGCAAACCTTCCCCATTTGCTACCCCGAGAGACTGCAAAACATCCCTTTTTAATTGATCGTCCCCGATATTTTGCAAATAGTTGGGACAACAGCTTTTTCTCGATAAGAACGCATGGGCCCTCTTTTCATCAATCAACACCCCTGTCTTATTTCTCAACCCCATGACGACGCCTTCACCGGGTAGGTCATGGGAAGCAACAAAAAAATTCGCATGAATCGTTTGATATACGCTGTTTGTTTTTTCTACAGGGCGACCAAAGATCATTTGAGAAGCAACGGACAAGGGCCATGTTAATTCCCCTCTAATATCACTCTGCTGACGCCATACGAGTTTAGAAAAAGTTGTAAAACGAACATGGCCAAATTCGATAAAGTTGAAGCGAGGACCTCGGATTTCTCCCCTATAAAGTATTTTCATCTCTTTTAACGATCTCACCGTATTTACCGGCCCGGTAATTAATAAATCGGCCGGCTCATTGGGTTTTTCTTCAGACAAATCTGTAATGATATGGATTTTGGATAAGTCAGAGCTGCTTAAAAAAGTCTTAGGATCAAATTGTTGGGAGCATACCCTCCATGTAATATTAAGATCCGACGACAGCTTTCGAACCGCATCAACTACCTTCGCAGCAGAAGATACATCCCCACTTCCGTCTGCTACTTCCGTGACGACAGCGATGTTCTTAACATTTTTTGGCCAGGGGAGGTCGGCATAAAGTGATTCTAGAGAATGTTGAAACTGAACCGTCCAATCAGGACGATCATCGATAAATGTCAGTTCATAATGACGAATCATCGTATCATAAGTACAATCTATCTCTAAAGGCGGTCGCGTAAATTGTATTGTAAGCGGGCTGCTCATTGTTCACTCAGTACGTTAGCATTCTGCTCTAAGACGGCGGCCAAATCGATCAATGCGTCATCAGACATTGGGTTTTCTATGTCCCCAGGAATATACTCCTGGGCATATTCAGGATAGTGGCTAACTGCTAAAACCATTACGAACTGTTTGACACCTGAGTCAGCT
>JABDDJ010000115.1:2416-3419 GCA_013287645.1 Chlamydiota bacterium
AGCATAGGGCGATTATCTTGTTCAAGGTAAATAACTGCAAAGCGAGTGATTAACTGTTCTTTATGAATCAGCTTTTCCTCATAGCGTTGAAAATAGTGTTCAGCCTCGCTCAACTGATTATTCCTTAACAAACAAGCGATGATTCCGGGCAAATAGGAAAATTTGTGAGGAATTTGATCATGAATTTTGTGCCAATAGTACAGAGCTAGCTGAACATCCCGCCTGCATAGATGCCTATAACATAATTTTTGATAGCCATTTTGCCTTTCAATCGGATTTAGCTGCGCTTCTACTTCAGAAGCTAAAGCCGCGAGCTCGAGCATCTCTTCGAGATGATCTTTAAAGATGTCATCCACAACTGTCTCGATTTTTCTTGCATAATCATTCAACTGCTCTAAAGGAATCGTTGTAAATCGGTACGATTTTATTTCTGATAGGTCGAAATTATTCTCAGGAATTAAAGCTGAGGGGAGAAATCGCAATTGCGTGTTTTTTTCTTCCACCAGCCCTTGACCGTACTGTTCATAAAAATCCAATAACTGATTCCCAGAGAGTGGGTCGCCGATAGGAATCCCGTAGCCTTCAGAAAGATAAATGGCTTTACAAAGCGGTGCGTCCTTAGGAATAAAAAAGGTGTAGATCAAGCCTTCGTTACTTTTGGGAGCTTCTTCTACAACTGCCCTAATTCGCTCGCGAAAATGAACCGGAGAAATCTTCTCAGATTCCAGAAACTGATAGATGTAACTCGCTACATCCCCTTCACGCTCATTTTTTTCAAAAATTGCCCACGCAGACTCCTGGCTTTCTCTTTCACTTAAGCTTGGACTTACTGATATTAAGACATCAGCAACAAGTGAGAATGCCGTATCGTAATCTTGTCTCATTGGAAATAATTGAAATAATTCTTTAAGGCTTTTCGGGGGATTGCCGCAGGGATATCGTAGAATATGGATATTTTGTAAATAACAGTCCGAGTACTGACCGGGTCTGAATTTTTTTAACA
>JABDDJ010000116.1 GCA_013287645.1 Chlamydiota bacterium
AATATGCGCAATTTGTTTTCAGAACATTTTGGCATAAAAAATTTCTGACAATGAAAAATGTACTTACAATTCCCCTAGGATATAAGAAAGGCTTTTACAAAGATTGGGATGGAGAAGTTTCAGAAGCTGCTGACAGGCAATATAACTGGAGTTTTGCCGGCCAAGTGACTTTGAAGCCGACTCGCATGACAATGATCAACTGTATGAAAAATATCCCTAACTATCATTTTCATCAAATTCATGCCTGGGCAGATCCTAAATCACTACCCATAGATGCTTATCGAAACTTGCTTCTCGACTCGATTTTCGTACCTTGTCCAACAGGCTGGTGGAATTTGGACTCTTATCGGCTTTACGAAGCTCTTGAATGTGGATGCATTCCTATTGTCGAAAAGAGACCGTTAGACTATTTTGGTAAGTATCTTGGAAACCATCCATTCATTACTGTGGGTTCATGGAGCGATGCGCCTAAACAGATAAGAGAGCTTTTGAAAGATCCTGAAAAGCTAGAGCAGCGGCGTGTGCAATGCTATGAGTGGTGGAAAGAATATAAGAGTAATTTAAAAGATAAAATTACTTCAATTGTAAAAGAAAAATTTAAAAATTAAAAGTGAGAAGTTATGGTAAGTGCACCGAGAGCAGCAATTTTTAATCCAACAATAGAGATTTCATCAGCAACCACTATTGATTTGAATTCAATGAAAAATGAAATTAAAAAAATGGAAAAAGTTGAACTCCATATGCATTTTTATGGCTCGATACCGAGGCGCGTTATCCAACAACATGCGACACCACAACAGTACAACGAGATTTGTCGTAAGCTTGATCAGATAAAAGAGGGAATCGATTATCACGATGCTTTTGATGTCTTTAAACTTATCGAAAATGTTGTGAATACGCCTGCTTTAGTTGAGGAAGCAGCTTACGAACTCTGTTTGGATCTTATTCAAGATAATGTAGTCCATGCAGAGCTGCGTACGGGTTTTAAAAAATTGGGTTCTGAAAATTTTGAAAGCTATCTAGAAGCTATCCTTAGAGGTATCGAACGTGGCACAAAAAATAGCTCTCTTACAGTCGGCTTTGTCCCTAGTCTGAGACGCGAAACTCTTGCTAAGGATGCAATAGAAACTCTTTTGTTGGCTGAAAAACATCGTGAAAGAGGTATTTGTGGCATTGACGTTTCTGGCGATATCATGAAAGGAGATGGAGTGGGAATGATGGAAGGAATTAAGTTAGCACATCAATTTGCATTTCCTATCACTCTTCACTTAGGAGAATCTTCTAAAGAAGCTCAAGGAAAGCAGCTCATGGAAATCACATCCATTCAGCCAAGACGAATTGGCCACGGCGCTTATCTTAGCGATCCTGTTTTTGGATGGGTCAAAAAAAATCAAATTCCTGTTGAGTTATGTTTTACTAGCGCTACAAAAGTAATATTAGAGAATGGCAAAGTGCATCCTGCTCTTCAGCTATTAAAAGAAAATCATCCTGTAGTGATCTGTACAGATAATCTTCTTGTATTTGATACAAACTTAACTGATGAATGCTTTCAGGTAGCTTTAAAAAATAATATATCGATAGACCAATTAAAAAATTTGCAAGAACAAGCTAAACAATACAGTTTTTTTCAATAGGAATACTCATGTCAGAAAGAGTTTTGTCACCTGTGATTGCTAAATATCTTGCTGAAAGTCCTCCTTTACCCAACTTTAAAGGTATTCCTATCGATGAAATTCGCGCTAAATTCAACAATAGGCAAAAAGGCTTTAATGCCAATCTGCCTTCGCATGATTTAGCGATAGAGAATGAACTTGCAGAAACTGCTGAAGGTCCTATCCCTATACGTATTTATCGGCCTAATATCCAAAAGCTATGTCCAACTATCGTTTTTTTTCATGGCGGAGGATTTGTTTTAGGCAATCTAGATACTTTAGAGGGCTATTGTCGAGAGCTGGCTCAGTTAGCGCACTGTATTGTCGTTTCGGTCGATTATCCTCTAGCTCCCGAGAATCCTTTTCCTAAGCCTGTAGAGGCCTCTTATGCTGCCACCTGTTGGATTCATGACAACTTAAAAAAATGGAAAGGAGATCCGGATAATTTATTTGTCGGTGGATCGAGTTCTGGTGGCACTCTGGCTGCTGCAGTTTCTTTGATGGCTAGAGATCGAATGGGCCCTAAGTTAAAAGGGCAAATTTTGCTTTGTCCGATGACAGATACTGATTTTAATACAAAATCTTATTTAGAAAACCAGCAAGGGTTCATGTTAACGCGAGACGCGTGTATCTGGTTTTTGTCTCAGTATATTCCTAATTCAAAAGATTGTACAAATCCTTTAGCAGTGCCTTTACAGACGGAGGATTTTAGCAATCTGCCTCCTACCTTAATTGTGACAGCCGAATTCGATCCGCTTTTAGATGAAGGGCGAGAGTACGCTAAAAGATTGATTGATGCTGATGTCCTTTGTGACGACCTGAGCTATAAAGGCATGATCCATGGCTTTCCTACTCTTCCGATGAACTTTACGGAAAAAGAGAATGTCTTCCAGAAAATCCATCGGTTTATTTCCAATAACCAGGATCAAAAATAGTTTTCTTCTTTTAGACAATTCAGTAGGAGCAGGGCATTTTTTGAGAGTTCTTCGCCCTTTGGAATCACGGCGAAGAGGGTATAGGGAATAGGATCATATTTTAAACGCGATAAGCGCAGATATTTTTTTCGATAGGGGACATTGGCTAGATAGTCAGGGAATAGGCCAACGCCTACATTTGAGATGATTAAATTGACTAATACTTCCCAACTACTAACCTCCATATGCGTTTGAAGCTCTTTTTTATAGTTATTTTTGTAAGCATTTTTAATCGTTTGCACTTCGGTATTTGTTTGCGTGAAGATGCATCTATCGATCGGCTCTTTAGGATTTCGCTCGATAGATTCATAGACTCCAAAAAAGCCGCTATGAATAGGTTCACAGTCATAGGGAGCTAAATCATTCGATGCGTCCATCAAAATACCAAATTCGACCTTACCCTCTTTGAGTACTGACTTAACATAGTCGTGCGGGCCAGTTAGAAATTTAGCGGTGACTTTGGGGGCTAGTTGTTGAAATTTGGCGAGGGGTTTAGGTAGAAAAGAGACCGCAAAGCTATAGTAGCAGGCGAATTCGACCTTTCCTTTATAAGTTTTGTCACCCTCAGCAAAAGAGGTGTGAATATCATCGACATAGCGGAAAAGTTGTTTACAAGAGGCGAACAA
>JABDDJ010000117.1:0-250 GCA_013287645.1 Chlamydiota bacterium
TTGAATTGCCTACATAGACTTGGTTGTTGGGTATCGGTCTAGTGACATTGATGTTGCCAACATGAATGGCTAAAGGATTTTCGACGGTATTACTTAAATCATCTTGAGCAGTGACATTCAAAAACAGCAAGCCGCGATCAGAAATGCTTGGTATTCCTGATAAAACCCTTGAACCTGCATTGAAGACAGAGAGTCCGGCCCCACCGTTTGCTAAAATAACATTATTATTGCTTATAAAGGTGTTATACAC
>JABDDJ010000117.1:260-3190 GCA_013287645.1 Chlamydiota bacterium
GTTCCATAAGTAAAAACCGAAGAAATTATTTTTGAATTTAATATATTTCCAATATCGATTATCATGTAATTTGTATTATAATAACTGTAAGATGATCCATAAATATAATTTCCTTCTAATGTGATAAAGGTTAAACCATTAAAAACATAAACTGTTTTGATTAAAACAGGGTTAGAGATTGTTGTGATATCATAAATGTTCAAACCACTATCCGTGCCCATAAATAAATAATTCCCTTTCACTGCAAAAGAATAACAAATGCGCACAGAAGAAATTGTATTAACTATAACTGGATTTGATTTCACACTCACATCAATAAAATAACAATTATTTGCAGACCCTACAAAAACATAATTACCTGAAACATAGATACTCCCCATATAGTTGCCACTCATACTTAATGAACTAATTTGAGTGGGATTCTCTGGGTTGCTGATACTCAATATTTTAACTAAAATGCTAGTAGCGTTATATGTAAGGGAGTACAAATAATCATCCTGTGCATATAGGAGAGCTGGAGTCTTATCAAAAACACTCAATGCCGTGATCAAGGTAGGACTAGAAGGAGTTGCGACATTCAGGACTTCTAGCTGTGTAGCGTTCATCAGGTAAGCATAATTTCCTTTCACAACCACACTTTGGGCATTAAAAGCTGCATGTGAACCTGCAAGCACTGGATTGTTTAAGTTGCTAATATCGACAATGTTTAAACCTCCGCTACCACATGGAACATATGCATAGTTGCCAGAAACATAGACACTAACAGCCGCCTGCATTCCCAAATAAAGAGTACTAAGAGGTAAAATGGCCCCCATATTCATCGAAATCCAAGCTGGGGCTGGTTGGCCGTTGGCCTGTTGAATCGAAAGTTCCAAGTTTTGATTTGGATTGGAAAGTAGGTATTGAGATTGTAGATTGATATTGTAGGCGAGCTGTGCACCAGGCTCTACATTTAGATTTGGCAAGGGATTCACAAGTGTGATAGGAGGGGTTCTCCTCAGAATCGAGCTCTTTAAATCCGATCGGGCAGCATTGATTTGAAGCACCTTTGTTGCCGGTGCGGCTTTTGTTTGGCTGATCAACTGAAACAACGAGGAAATCAGCGCAATTTTTGCATTTTGCCCCGTAATAAATGTAGCAAAATAAACTGTCGCTGTATTGGCTACAAGCTGTTTTGAGTGATCCAGGATCGTGGAGGCAAAGCTTCTGTCAGATAGCCTTAAGACACGTCCTTCCTCATACTTCTCTTCTTTGATTAATTTCCACTCATCGCCTTCTTTTTTGAAGGTGGCTTTTTGCACCTCGATCTTATCGTCCCCATGTCGCTTTTGCGTGTAGATAAGATTTTCTGGGCCTTTCTCAGTAACAAACTCTTCACAAAAACCATTCTTTGGACAAACAGTGCGGCTATGGACCTCTTTATCTGATAAAAATACATGGCTATCCTCATAAGTTTTTCCGTCATACTTGTAAGTCTGAGAGTAGCCATCTTGTTGAAATGTGACAACATCTAGTTGAGAAAGAAGTTTAGCATCTCCCCCATCTGCTTGAGCCTCCGCCATGCTCATTACACGCTGACGCAGAGTGAGGTGTTGTGCCATTTCCTTCAACTCATGCTCATCCAAATAACCATCTGCTGCCATTCTCTGGGCTTTGTCTTCTTCCATTTGGGCTCTTTGGTGGGGCAGCAACACGTGGTCATTCACCCAAGGGGCTAAGGCAAAGCCAGAAAAATAGAGATACCCGACAAATAAACGGTTTAGGGAATCCCAATGCTTCGATTGAGCCTCTTCCATTGGAGTTTTTCGTCTTTGATAGAAGTGCTTCAGCACAATCTCTGCTTTTAAGCTTGACTGAGGACCCCTAAAACTCATCATCGGCTCTTCTGGCAATTTCAACAGCACCTCATCCCCTTTTTTACGCAAAAGGCCTTCTGCCGAATATTTCTCCTTCAGGTCCGCAAACTTCTCTCCCCTCCATCGAATTGCACACACACCATAAGCAACCCTACTAGAGCTGCTCACAATCCCTTGGAGATAGGTTGATACTTTCACTTCCCAAACAGCGCCGCTCATTCTTTTTTTTCCTTCAACAAAAATGACTGGCTCTAACGACTCCCCCGTTGCCACAAACGTATAACGCCCACACTTGTCTTGGGTGATTTCGATTAAGACATCCCCATCAGGGGTTTCAAACAAGGCGCTTCCCGTTTTTTTTGCTTGAAGCACCGCATCACCAACTGATGTGGGGCGCAGTTCAGGCAATAAACGTCCAAGACTAGTTGTCGTACCATCGAGTAGATGGAAGGTAAATTCAGTTAACCTATTCGCAGCATGTGCTGCTTGGCTTGCAAAAAAACCAAATCCATCTGAGATAGAAAATTTGTTAAGAGTAACTGTCATTTCATCTATTCCTGTTCATTTTCGTTCAAGGTTGTCATTTCCTGAGATATTAATAAAGAGCCTTTCACCTTTCCAAAACGCTCTTCATCGCTTGTCTTCTTTGAAGGAAATCCGGTACAAAGACCAGAAAGCTGCATTTTCGCCTTTTCATGGTAACTCACCTGTTTTTCAGGATCAGGATCGCCTTCCTTTTTGATAATTAACTCAAATTCCTCATTAATGTACCCACCATGATCAATAATGCGAATGGTAAATCGACCGGTGTCTTCATCCGTAGGAATACCGCCGAGTTTATTATCCTCATAAACCAGACCATCTGGAAAAGGTTTAAGTTGTGCCAATGCATTACCGCAAGAAAGGACACGGACCTCTTTTACATTCGCCTCTGTTAATTTTAAACTATGGCTATAGGGCTTACCCACAAACGCAGTTTGTGTTCCTTTTTGATACTTCTCTTTGCAAAAGTAATTCCAAATTAAGGCTCTTTCTTTCCAAACACCAAGGGCAGAAACGGCAGCGGTCCCAAAG
>JABDDJ010000118.1 GCA_013287645.1 Chlamydiota bacterium
CGTTTAAGCCTAATCCTTATGGATTATATGATATGTCAGGAAATGTCTGGCAATGGTGTTCAGACTTCTATCATGTTAACTATTATAAAGAAGAAGCTAAAAAAAGCCCCTCTATAAATCCTACGGGACCGACAACCTCCCTTGATCCCCAAGAGCCTTATGCCGTGAAACATGTGCATCGTGGAGGATCATTCTTATGTCATGATTCCTATTGCAAAGGATATCGGATAACGGCCCGCATGAAAACTTGTCCAGACACCAGCTTAAATCACTTAGGGTTCAGATGTGTCATGACCAGCGCTATGTGGAAAGATAAGAACTCACGTTAAGTAGAAACGTTGAGTTTTGCAAAATCGAGCAGGCCAAACCTTTCTAAAATAGCTTGATTGATTTTGTAATCAGCTAGTAGTTTTAAGTTTTCGCGCCAATTTAAAGGAGATCGGTGTATGTGATTTCTATCACCATCCCATGTTAAAGCACGAAAAATCTGCTGATCAAATTGAACTTCATTATAAAGTTCGCCGAGATTATGCTTGAAAATATGATTACGATTAGCATCTTCACGTTCTTTAATATCTATCGAAATTGTGTAGACACCCATCTCTTCCATCTCTGCAGTGAGTGATCCACCAGATTTAGAAACGATGACTCCTGGAAAAGGACCCAAGCGCGAACAAACTTTCATATATGTTGCAAGTTGTTTTGCAGAGAAATGATGTTCAAATTCTATATGTATACCAGTACGTGAAGGATAAGAAATTTGGTCAATTTGAGTGTTATTACCGGTTAAAACAATGATGCGTATAGGAGCAGGAAATTGAAGTGGACTCTTAACAAGAGTGTGAATCATAGCGGTTACAAATTCAACGTCAAGATCTCTTTGTGCAAAAATTAAAACAATTCTTTTATTTAACTTTAAATTTAACTGATTGCGAATAGATACGATTCGAATAGAGTCGCTTTCTCTTATAAAAGGTCGACGAGTGGGATATCCTATTTCTTTTACTAATTCAGAATATCTTTGTGAGGAAAAATTCTCCTTTAAAATTAACTTTGTTTCATCATCATAGTTATAGGGTAAACAATATTGCATTAATGATGAATTATCATAGCGATAGGGATTAGGGCCAATTCCATCAGTACTAATTATTTCTCTTTCAATACTATAATCTGTGTGTATGACGAGCGTCGGTATATTAAGATCGTACGAAATCGTTGTCCATGCATGTTCATGCGCAACTGTAGAAATAATTAAATGAGGATTAAGGGATTTAATGCGGTTTCTCAATTCATAAAAGTTAAATTTATCTTCATCGCCATCAGCTTTTTCATTTACTTCATCTACATTAATTAATTGTACATTGTAGGTTGCCTTATCGAAAAACTTTTGTATAGTTTTTGATGGAACTAAGTGACCCCAGCCGCACATTTGATAGAGAATGGCAATAGTTTTTATCTGGTTTGCATTAGCGCGTGTTGCACTGTGATGTTGGCCCCAATGTTCTTGAAACTGTTTTAAGAAACCTTCTAAAAATTTTTTACGTTCCTGAAGTTGATTAGGATTGTTAAAAGATTGAGATAAATTTATTGAAAATGTTCGACTTGCAAGGTCTAAAGGATAAATAGATAACGCGCCGATATATTTCGAAAAAATGATTAACCAATTGACAAATTCTTTAGTGCCAAATTGATCCCAAACAGCCACTCCTCGATAAAAAGCGTTTTCATAGATTAGCCTAAAAACTTCTGCTCTTTCAATATCGTTATAGGCTTCCATGATGCCTGATTTAAACTCATTTCCTAAAATGGCCCTATTCTGTTCTAACTGATTTACAGAACAACATGATTGACTTACATTTAATACCATTACTATACCTATCTTTAATAAATGAAAACATCATACAGGAATGTTTATTAATAATGAAGATAATAACCTTTCTCGGAAGTCTCTACGAAATTTTGTTTAATAGGGTCGAATAGCCCAAGGACACTTTTAGGCTACTCGACCCACAATAGTTATTTAAGTATGTGAGTACTGATCGAATCGAGGAAGATTGTGCTGTAAAGGAATGGATCGGCCAGTTTAGCCCAGAATTTATGTCCTTTAATTTCTACTTCCATGCCTCCATTAAGAATGGCTTTCTTGAGTTCCTCCAGAGTGAACCACCTTTTGCCTGCAATGGCTTCTGTCTCTTCTGGGCTCGCCTCTTCATCTACATAAATTATTCCAATATTAAGGTCTATATATGCCGAGGTTAGACCAGTATCAGGATATATTCCTCCAAGATGATGGACATCCCCTGCTTGGCCCGCCTCTTGTTTCCATTCTCTTGCTGCTGTTTCTGCATTGATTTGTTTACGTTTTGCAGCTTCTGTTTGATGATCCATCTCTTTTTTTATAGCCTGAGAACTTCCTCTAACAGCTTCGAGCATCCATTCTCCAGTTGCATGACGATGTGTTAATATAAGACAGATTTTCTGAGTTCCATCAGGGTACTCGCGCACTGGCAATACTGCAGAGCCAGCAGAGCCATTAAGAGCAGCTTTTTGAATGATACGGTTATAGGTATGAAGTACACCTGCAGGACTTCTCACTAGATCTCTAAAAAAATACCAATACGCATCGTCTGCGACGACGAGGCCAATAATACTAGCCTCACAAGCCTTCTGGTACGACCCTAATTCTGCAAGTTTTTTCTTGAATAGCCCATCACGAAATTCTTTGATTATTTTTTCATCATGAATGATCTCATAGGCTCCCAAAGAGCTATCATTTTCATTACCTATTCGATCTAGTTGAGGATACTCTTTAAGAAGCTTTTTGTAGCGATCATAGCGATCATCTAAATCATTCTTATCACTTAAGCTATAAATAAGAGGTTGATCAGCACTTTCAATAAGTAAAGTAATCTTTAAAGTATTATCAGCCTTAACGTGTAAATTCCACTTCTCATATAGGGCATGCTTGTACT
>JABDDJ010000119.1 GCA_013287645.1 Chlamydiota bacterium
ATGGTATTTTCAAAATCTTTATCAGATTGAATATCAAAGCCTCGAAAAAGGAGAGCGCCATATTTTCCAAGATCTTCCATGAGATTTTCTGAGTTAGCTTTAAGAAAATCTTGCAAGTATTTAGGGTCTTTGTGCTCTTTTGCTTCAATAACAAGTGGCATTTCAGTTTCTTGCGTATTGATAAGACGCTCATCTTTACGTAAAAATCTTGTAGTGACGCCATCATAATTACGTAACATTTGACCCTCCATACTGCATATTCATTCATATAAATATTTTTTAGAGTGTTTGCAACAAGAATTCGAATTTCATGAATTATCCAATTGTCTTTTATAAATAATTTAATTTTATTTTAGTACTATTTTATTTTAATCTATTTAAAATGTATAAACATAACGATTAAATGTAATTTCATTTGTAACAAAGAAGTTGAAACGCGTATCCTTCAATTAATTCACTAAAATGATTAAAATAAAAATCTTTAATTGATGAAGAGAACAATGGCTGGCTGGACAACGGGAACCTGTGAAGTAAATGGGATTGACATGCACTACTTACGCACCGGCGGCGTCAAACCCTCAGTTGTTCTGCTGCATGGGCTTACATTGAATGGAGCGTGCTGGACTCCTTTGGCACGTGTGCTTGAGAAGGATTATGACGTTATCATGCCAGATGCTCGGGGCCACGGAAACTCAGGCGCTCCTGAACATAGCTACAGCTATAACGACCTCGCCGCCGATGTCATAAGCTTTATCAACGCACTCGGACTCGATACTCCAGTGGTACTTGGCCATTCTATGGGGGGCATGACGGCGGCTGTTGTTGCCAGTCAGAACCCCAAGCGACTGCGAGGGCTTATCTTGGCCGATCCGACCTTTCTGACACCACAACGTCAGCGTGAAGTATATGAGAGTGATGTCGCAGATCAGCATCGCCGAATTCTCAACCGGCCAAAGCAGGATTTTTTGACTGAGATGCAGGGCCGACACAGCCGCCGCTCAAGCGAGCTCATCGAACTATTCGCACAGGCAAGATTTCAAACTAGTATGCGTGCTTTCGAAGTTTTGACGCCGCCAAACCCCGATTACATGCAGTTGATCGCCACTCTTGATATTCCAAGCCTACTTGTCATAGGTGATGTTGGACCTGTAGTCTCTCCTGAGATGGCCTCAGAACTCGCTAAGCTCAATCAACGCTTGAAGGTCGTACAGATCGAGGAAGCAGGTCATGGGGTTCCGTACGACCAGCCCGAGCGTTTTTCGGCCGTCGTCCAAACTTTTTTGCGCTCATTTTTTCTAAATTTTTAAAATTAAAAGTTTCTCTTTTTGGACATACCTTAAAAGACATATAATGTAAAAAACATTTTTTAAATATATCTAGAAGGCATTTTTCCTTGCTATATTCATCAATGCACTATATGGTGGACTTACAGCTTGGTTAGAGGTCATAAAAAAAGACCATATTAAAATTATGTCTTTTGTAGTGACTTAAGAAAAGCTGTACACGTCATTCACACAAAATAAAGGGGTCTTTATGAAAAACTTTTTTTCAATAAAAAGTATGTGTGCACTGTTATGCTCTATTTTTTTTATAGTTTTATCTTCACAGATTTTGCACGCGGCAGAATCGCCAAAAGATAAGATCAATGAATGGATCAACTCGACTCCTTGGATCGGCCTCGTAGCCAGGGAAGTGACATATGGTCCAATCACTTTAAGAGATCTTGATCTAGATAAAAGCGGTCGTCTGGTATTTGCTGAACCTGGTGAGGAAATCGAAGCTGTAGTAAAATATAAAGTTAATGCAGATACACTAGATTCATGGAAGCTTCACCATATTACTGTGGGAATAAAGGGTCAGGACAACTCAACATGTATTACTCATTCTTTAGGAATCTGGAATAAAAGAGGAAAAGCATCCTTTATTATAAAAGCACCTGAAGAAAAAGGTATGTATGAAGTGCGCTTTGACTATCAAGAAGCACTTCTTTGTAGTGATGCGACAAAGGCTTGGCAGGAGGATTCTCCTTCAGCTAAAGCTACTGTAGGAATTATCATTGTTGAATAATTTCTAAAGTTCTCTGCTTGCTAGCTGCTACCGCAGCTAGCATTTGAATTGTGTAATTCTAAGCAATCTCAAATAAATATCTCATGCGTGCAAAATCAAAATTATTCTCAGAGAAGTTAATAAAATAGTGTAGTTGCCAAATCTGCGTTTTATTAGCTTGAGAATTATTAGTTTTGTCCCAAGGAGGATAAACGCGCATAGCTCTTTTACCTTCCTTTTCATTGCAAGATACGATCCCTCTTTCGCTGAGTGCAGCCTTTGGAAAAACAAATTGACCAAGATGATTTTCAGAACGCACGCTGACTACAAGGAAGTCAAAGGAATCGTTAAAGTCGTAAGGCAAAATGGGCCCTTTGCCAATACGTTTCCAAAAAGTGACAAATTGTCCCACTTTTGTTGGAGTGATTTTTCCCACTCGAAATTTGACAGAACGATTATTTAGGATAAATTCAGAAGCTCCATAGTCTGCACTTTCATTCTCTGTTTTCAAATTCTCGAGAACTAGTCCAGATGGCTTATAGACATGTTCTTCGGCTAATAGCAAATCTGGATGGACTGCTTTTGAAAGGAACTTGCCTTTTAGCTCGATGACCATGATATTTTTCTTTCCGTTTTTCTTGTTTGCGAGAAAATTGCTCATCTTTGCGCACTTGTTTTTCAGCGCTACTTAGGTTTAGGTTACCATTTTTTTGCAAAACTGGAAATAAGCTTGTGCAACACAATAGTTCTGAAAGTCTCTTTTTACCCCATCATCACAACAATTCTGTATTAAAATTTGTTTACCAAATTTTGCTGCATACTCCAT
>JABDDJ010000120.1 GCA_013287645.1 Chlamydiota bacterium
AGATAAGGATACTTAACATCAGAAGCATAAATGCATGTCTCTATTATAAAAATAAAAATTTCTTTTACAATTCGACCTATATTTAAGGCAATTTGGCCTAAACCAATACCCTGTTGAACAACAGGTAAAATGCATGCCATATCAACAATAGGCAAATTTGAACTAATTGCGCTCATTAAACTTCCTTTTTACATAAATTGTACAGAGATCAAAGATATAGTTCAAGATTAATTTTATTTAATTATTTTTTGAGTTTATGGCGCTAACCGCGTTAGTCATGTGAGCGGCGGCAACAATTCCAGATGAGCCAAGTCGTCTAATACATTTCACCTTGACAATGAATGATATTATAGACTAGTCTAAGAGTTTAGGCTGGTCTAAAAGGAGTTGATATGAAACAATTTGGAGCATTTAAGGCAAAGACTCATTTTTCAGAAATTTTAGGAGATGTTATTAACGGCGAAAAATTTATTATTACAAAACATGGTGTGCAGGTTGCTATGATCATTCCTTTTGCTCAAAAAGAGGAGAGTGCTGATCCTGTGAAAGATGCAATACGAGCATTAAAAAAACTTAGGAAGGGAATTACTCTTGGTAAAAAGTTATCCATTAGAAAAATGCTTGAAGAAGGAAGAAAGTAAGAATGGTTAAAAATCCCTATGACTTTGTACTTGATTGTTCTGTTACTATGGCGTGGTGTTTTGAAGATGAAAGCAGTGATTATACAGATACTATTCTAGAAAATTTCAAAGGTGTAACTGCTATCGTTCCAACACTATGGCCTCTAGAAGTAGCCAATGTATTACTACTATCCATGAAAAAAAAAAGAATAACGGAAGTACAATCTTCGAGTTTTATCGATGCTTTATCTGCATTGCCAATTGTTGTTGATCAATCCACGACTTCTAAGGCAATGCATAGTATTTTTGTACTCGCAAATCAAACAGAGCTAACAATCTATGATGCAGCTTATCTAGAATTAGCAATAAGAGAAAAAATACCTCTCCTTACTTTAGATCAGAAGTTAATTAATGCCGCTAAAAAATTGAATGTTCTCATCAATCCAAAAGAATAAAAGCATATCATGAATATCATTCCTTATAATATAGAGCTGATTTGTAGTTTAAATCTATAAAGAGTTTGCTATACCCAGATTGAAGTGAAATTTGGTAATTTTTAATATAATTTAAAATAAATTTCATCATTTTTTTTTATCCTGCCTATCCTGCATATCCTGTTAAAATTATGAAATAGGCTTGATCTATGAGGTACTCTTAGTATCCTTATCCTTGTCCTGAAAGAGCTGCTCTTTCCACTCGGGGGGGAGGTAGGTGAGTCCCTCGATAGCGGCGATTCTTTTCCAGAGGGGAGGATGTGTAGCAAAGAGGGAGCTAAGTCCGCCATGATCATCAAAGTAGAGATGGGAAAAGGCCATGCCATCCGAAGGTATACCGGTCTCGGTCTGTTGTCCTATCTTCTTTAAAGCATTGGCAATTCCGGTGGGGTTGCGTGTAAATTGGACAGAACAGGCATCTGCTAAGTACTCGCGCTGTCTGCTGACTGCGCATTTGAGCAATGACCCCAAAAACCAGGTGAGTATTCCGGCTATAATCAAAATTAAGCCTGCGATAGCTAAAGGATTTCCTCCTTTTCGGTCTCCATTTCCATCGCGTTCACCACGAGTAAAGCTAGCTATCTGTAGCAGTCTCATTCCCAAATAGAGGACGATAAAAAATCCCATGACCATCGCTGCTAACTGCAGGCTAATGCGCATATCGCCATTGTAAATATGGCCAAATTCATGCGCAATAACTCCTTGCACTTCTTCACGGCTTAAAGTTTGTAAGGAGCCTTGCGTGATAGCTATGGCAGCCTGCTCTTTCTTTAATCCGGCGGCAAAGGCATTAATCTGGTTAACGGGTAAAATATAGACTTTTGGCATGGGAACCCCTGCCGCTATGGACATCTCCTCTACAATATTCAGAAGCTGCCTCTCCTTAAAGTCCGTCGTAGCAGGACTGACCAATCTACCTCCGACCGACTCGGCTACATAGCTGCCTCCATACTGGCCATACATGCTATAATTGAATAGTGTCGTCCCTAGTGTAACAACAACAAAGGCTATGCCTAAGAAGGGGAGTGGGGGATCATAACTATCCCCTGCGTAAGTACGCATGGCCCACTCTACTCCAAGGGCTGTTCCTACTGTCATCAATAGAAATAGCGCTGCATAGAGCTTTGTTCTTCCGCGGGCTTTGCGCTGGGCCTCCCAAAAATTAAATGCCATCTCTTATACCTTTTCGCTTATGTAAAAGAGACTTTAGGGGCCTTTTTCGCTTCCACATCCGAGATTTCAAAGAGGTCTGCTGGATGATGACCAAATATCCCTGCCACTAGCACAGCAGGAAACTCTTGCTGTGCAGTATTGTAAAGCATAGTGGAATCGTTATAGGTCTGACGAGCAAAAGCGACTTTGTTTTCTGTGGTGGCTAACTCTTCTTGCAGAGCTTGCATGTTTTCACTAGCACGTAGCTGTGGATAGTTTTCAGATAGAGCAAAGATCTGCCCAACAGCACCCTTTAGGGCAGTTTCAGCACTAATGAGTCCTTTTAAAGAGCTTTCTGTAGGTCCGCCACTATCTTGAATGGCTTGACGAGCGGCTGAAGCTTGGTTACGCGCTTCTGTAACAGCTAG
Organism: Chlamydiota bacterium; assembly: GCA_013287645.1. Classification (GTDB taxonomy): domain Bacteria; phylum Chlamydiota; class Chlamydiia; order Chlamydiales; family JABDDJ01; genus JABDDJ01. The sequence goes on from JABDDJ010000120.1 coordinate 2,695, forward strand.
TAGAGTGCCTTTTTCATGGGCCATATAGCCCTTAACGGCTTCGACTAGGTTAGGGATAAGGTCATAACGCCTTTGCAGCTGAACGTCGATCTGGCTCCAGGCATTTTTCACCTGATTCTTAAGATTGACCAAACGGTTATAGA
>JABDDJ010000121.1 GCA_013287645.1 Chlamydiota bacterium
AAATGCCGAAAAAAGTCGCCAATTAGACAAAGAGATTGCCGATACCAAAAGACAGCAAAAAGAAGCCGATGCGAGATCAGCTCAGGCAAAAGCAAACATTGAGGCCAGCAAGCAACGCGAGGCTAATATCGATGCAGAAAGTACCAAACTCCGACAACAAAACGCTGACGACGATGCTGAAATTGCAAGACTGGAAGCAGAAATAGCCCAGCTCGAACAAGCTCAGACGCCCTACTAGCAAGCATGGTTTATAATTCAGTTTAAGGTATATCCAAAGGGCAAAAAAATCCTTTTTTCCCTTCTTTCTTGGCATTCTCATTTTTTCCATTTAAAAACAAAAATTGATCTAAAAGATATTATGGAGCCGTTCGATTACCGTGTAATCCCTACACGGCTTAAAAGGAGAACATTCATATAAAACTCTGTCAAGCAACATCTAAAGGCTTTTCCAATACCTTTAAATATTCTTTAGCCATTAAACAGCCTTGTGCGGCTGATCTCTTTACAAGCTCGAGTGCCCTTTTTTCATCCTTCGGCACCCCGATGCCCTGATGATAACAAAACCCTAAATCGTATAAAGCGAGCACACATCCAAGTTCGCTAGAGCGTTGATAAAGTGCTACAGCCTTAGATTCATCCTTAGACACACCCAGGCCATTCTGATAACATTTGCCCAAACGCTCCATGGCAACCTCACAACCACTTTCAACTCCTTGCCTGTAGAGCTCTACGGCCCTTTTTTCATCCTTTTCCACCCCATTCCCAGCCTGATAATGGTCCCCTAACTTAAACAGCGCGCTAACGCTTTCATAGAGCTCTATAGCCTTCTGTACATCCTTCTCCACGCCATTTCCAAAAAAATAGCAATCTCCAAGGAGAACTGTAGCATTCCAATTTCTCTTAGTAGTTGCTTTCTGATACCATTCCACAGCTTGCTTCATATTCTTCTCGACCCCAATGCCCTTTTGATAACACTGTCCCAACTCGAACATCGCGTTTTGATTGCCCATTTTGGAGGCTAAGCGATATAACTGAATCGCTTTAGATTCGTCCTTCTCAACACCAATCGCTTCCATGTAACATCTGGCTAAATCCATCATACCGGTAGACTCTCGAAGATCATCCGCCTTTTCGAGTTCTGCCGCCTTCTTGTATAGATCTACTGCCATCATTTTGTCTTTAGGTAAACCCAATCCCAGTTCATAGCGGTTTCCTAAACTGTCTAAGACAAATGGATCCGTGCTATTTGCTGCTCGACGATAAAATTTCATCGCTTGGCTCTCGTCCTTTTCTACTCCAACCCCATCGCGATAACAATCGCCAATCAATATGAGGGCTACATCATTACCCATGTTTAATGCTTTTGTGTAGCACTCTAAAGTTCTCTGTCCATCTTTCTCAACACCTTGACCTTCTCTATAACAGTTGCCAAGACGCGTTATTGCATTTTTATCCCCCTGATCAGCTGCATGGCCATAAATCTCTGCTGCTTGTCTCTCATCCTTTTCCACCCCAATTCCACCGCGATAACAATCGCCAAGAGTAACCAAACTGTTAGGTACTCCCATGTCGGCACATTCTTTGTATAGTTCGAACGCTTTGTTCTCATTTTTCTCTACCCCAATCCCGTCGCGATAATAATCCCCGAGTTTATTGATAGCCCAACCAACCCCCATGTCAGCTGCTTGTTGACACAGGGAAACAGCTTTTGGTATGTCTATCTCTACTCCAATCCCATCTTGATAACAATCCGCCAGTAAATACAACAGGGAACAGTTGCCCTTTTCCACAGCCTGTTTTAAAAGCTCTACGGCTTTAGCTTCATTTTTCTCGAAGCCACTCCAACCATATAAGTAATTAGCTCCAAGAATGAACATGGCTACAGAATCACCCTGGTCTGCTGCCATTTGATAAAGAGAAATCGCTTTGCCTTTATCTTGTTCTACACCAGCCCCACGTTGATAAAGTCCTGCCAATTTTCTTACAGCCTCAGCGTTTCCCAACGCACTTGCGCGCTGATAGCAGGCGATCGCTTCTATAAGGTTTTGACCACCCTCTAAACCATTTTCATATAATTTTCCTAGCTGAACTAAAGCATCTGTGCTGCCCATTTCCGCGGCTTGCTTGTAAAGCTGAATAGCCATTCTATAATCTTGAGGTAAACCACGCCCTTTGGCAAAACGAGAAGCTATCCGAACGATTCCAGCCCTTCTCTCCTCAAAGCAAGATTCAAGCATGCACTTTGATAAAGCGTGACCCAGCTGACCGGCTTGCCAATACCACAAAAGGGCTTCTGAATGATCTTGTTCTACCGATAGGCCATCGTGATAGCAGATGGCAAGATTGTACATAGCCTCTGCATTGCCAAGATCTGCTGCTTGTTTCAGCAGCTGAATTGCCTTTATGCCATTCTTTCCAATCCCCTTCCCTTCCAGATAGCAGATGGCAAGGTTATTCATTGCTTCCTTATTACCCAAAGACGCTGCTTGGTGATAGAGGTTGACAGCCGCGGATTCGTCTTTGCCCACTCCACTACCATGCTCAAGGTAAAAGGCCTGATTAAAAAAAGAAATTAGCTCGCCAGACTCTCCATCTTTAGGTAGATTATGCAACAAATAACTGTTCATATAACCCTTACGATGTAGATTTTTTCTGAAAATAAAATACAATAATCTATAAGATTATAGTAACATATATAAATTTATTTGTAAATTATTATGTATTAATTCCAAGCATTGAAATTAGAGGCTTAATTTGAAAACAATTTGCATTAAAGCATAGACGACGACAACTACACGAGTCATCAGATCCT
>JABDDJ010000122.1 GCA_013287645.1 Chlamydiota bacterium
AAGTCAATTTATAACAGTTAGAATAATAGTATTTTTACGAGGACCTTTGGCCACCTTCTTAAAGACTAATAGATTTCATCTTCAATATATCCGCATATATTTCTAGAGCTTGCGAAAACTATTCCAGCATCTGCCGCAGAAGCATCACGTGTTTGCATCGTAAAGACTACACTCTTATGAACTAAGTGATGCTTTTTCGTTAGAACACCGATTGAAAAGCAATTGCTGAGTTTGTATTCCATTTTTTAGGAATTTCAGAAGCAGTAAATTCTTTCCATGTCCTGCTTGGGGAGATCTCAACGCTAGATGCAGAAGGAAGAGCTGGTTGGGAAACAGTAAGAATAATGGTATTTTTATAAGGACCCTCAGTCACTTTCTTAAAGACTAATTGATTGTCTTCTGGAATAGACTCTATACGTATATTACGATAATTTTGTTGTAGCATCCAAATTTTTTGTTTTAGGCTATAATCACTTTTAAGGATTTCTTTATCTGTTTCAGAACGATCTGCTAGAATCTCTTTAATAGATTCTTTAGAAAGAAAATTATTGGGATTCTTGATTATTTCATGAACTATGATCCAATAAAGAGGAGACCTTATTGAATCCCCCCAAAAAAGATCGCCCATGAATAGTTCGCCAATTTTACTAGAGTAATCATTTATAAATTTACATAAATATTTCTGAGGTTCATTTAAGTTCTCAGCAATGAAAAGGGCAGGCGTAACCATTTCTATCAATTGCCAAATTTCTCGAGACATCTTAAACCCTGTGATCTCTTGAAATTTCGCAACTAGGTACTTAATATCAGCTTCCGCTTCTTTTGGAACGAATTGAAGTATCTTGGCATGAGACTTGTCGTGACCAATAATTGTTGTGGGTAGTTCCAGAGAATTATGCACTTCTTTAATTTTACTCGTTCCAGGAAAAAAGGTAGCGCATAGACGGCGTGAATGGTCCATGACATCCTTTTTGATCTCTAGTGGAGCAAACTTACCTAGCTTAGGGTTAAAGGGATCATTATCCTTATTAAATTGTTGATTAAGCAAAATGCGTTCAACAGCAAATGACAAGGTAATATTACGTCCATGGGACGTTTTAAGAGCTCCAATAGCTGCTAAAGATGCATACAATGAACCTTTGGGAGAATAGAGGAGCTCCACTGCCTGAAAATTGGGATTACTAGATTCAAGAATTTTGAGTTCGTCCTGAGAAAGCAAGGATGCGTTATGCCAAAAAATTTGCTTACGACGTGGAAGTTCTTTAATACTATTTTTGTAATTTTCAACAAAATTTTCTTGGGTTTTTGCTAACATCTTCCCATCTAAAAGATAAGTGTAATATTCTGCAGCTTCCTGAGTGACTTCACCATATTGATCAAATGTATTGCACAGTGTGCAATCTTCAAAGCATTGTCTGGCCATATAGTATTCCAAGATTGTGGCCATATCATCTCTATCAATTTTTCGGTCTGCAAAGGCAGCAAGCGCATAAAAAGGAAGGTTTTTATTTTTGAAAATAGAATTACTAACATCTGCATTCAGAAAACTTTTAACAAAAAGATCATTCATTTCAGGATTAATGGATATTCTAACACTCTCGCCATTGACGAAATCACGAAAGTCATCCGTATATTTGCTGTCATTTAGATCAGCCTCTTGCAAATCAGGATCGTTTAAGTATGATTCTTCTTGATTAAGGCGTGTTTGATAGATCTCTTGAATGCGAAATGCCAGGCGTTGTGCAGGTGTAATTAGAAATTTATCCCATAACCAGCTACCTAATCCCCCTAGAATCGGAGGAAGTTCAATGACTCCACGGATAATTCCACGAAGATCAAGAGTGGCTTGTACTAAATGTAAGTGGCTTTTATTAACTAATTGGAAATTTTTAATTTGTTCAAAATTTAATGAACAAGCGATTGCTTTTATATGTCCTGCAAGAGAATATGCATGCACACAGAGTCGATAGCATCCATAAATAGTGCTTAAATAGTGAGCTCTATTATTAAAATTTAAATCGTATAAAACAGTATTAGTCATAATAAAAACAAAAAAATATTTAACAATATTATACAATTTAATTTTAAAGATTTTATAAAGAATTAAACCAATTGACCTCTTGCCTATTTCTCATAATTTTTTTCTCTGGTAAAAGGTTTAATTGAAGGATTCTATCTGCTTAAAGGACTTTTATGATATATTCTCCTAACGTTAAATTCCAAAATACCAAAATTCTCATCGTAGACGATTGCAATTTTAATAGAGAACTCCTTTGTGAGATCTTACGCGTCATGAACATTGACTGCGAATGTGCTAACGACGGAATAGAGGGAATAGAAAAAATCACTACTGAACAGTACGATCTGGTTTTTATGGACATTAATATGCCCAATAAGGATGGAATTACAGCTGTCAATGAACTCAAAAAAATGCCCAAATTACATCTACCGCCCATTGTTGCGCTAACTGCAAGCCCTAAGGACGCTCAACGAGCCTCCATCGAAGCTGGTATGATTGATTGCATTGAAAAACCCATTTCATTAAATTCTTTAGAGGTTTTGCTCATCAAATACCTTAAAGATAAGGTCATCAGTCAGGTTAATAATGATAAATAAAATTTTACTTGCACTCTCACTTCTCTGGCTCCCTTTACATGCGCAAACTTTCACCATTGAACATGCTAGTACCTCTGAAGAGACTGCCTGGGGACTTATGGGAAGGCATACTCTTTCACCTAACCACGGAATGGCCTTCACCTATCCTAAAACCCAGTATACTGGTGTCTGGATGTTCAAT
>JABDDJ010000123.1:0-2710 GCA_013287645.1 Chlamydiota bacterium
CTCCGGAGATGATTGGAGATGACCGGTGGCTGAATGAGGAATTTATTTCGTTAATCCAGAAGAGAGGAGCTGCCGTTATTTCTGCGAGAGGTAAATCCTCAGCTGCTTCGGCCGCCAATGCAATTATCGATCATGTTAAATCATTATTTGTGCCTACACCTGCAGGGCAATGGTTTTCAATGGGGGTCTATAGTAAAGGAAACCCTTATGGTATCGACGAAGATATGGTCTTCTCCTTCCCCTGCCACTCCTTGGGTGATGGGAGGTTCGAGATTGTTCCAAAATTACCTTTAAATGAACTACTGCAAGATAAATTAAGTTTGACGGTAAAAGAATTGATCGAAGAGCGCGCGATGATTGAAAATTTAGTTCATGGATAGAGGAGAAAACTACTATGGCTGAGATGGCATCTACAGAGATTCTACTGGAAATCACAAAAGATAATTTAGAAACAGGTCTGCGAGGTTACCCTGTCGGTTATTGTACGACCTCTTCCGTTGATCCACAAAAAGGGCTATTTTATGTCGGGCACCCTGTCTCTAGCATGACTCACTGGGACCCTGAAAAAGTGATATATCTTCTCTATCATGGCCAAGAGGGTACCAACGAACAAGTCTCCGCCTTTGCATCAGAGCTGCGTGAACGCTCACCTATTTCACCTATCATTTTAGGCCATATCCGTCAACTTCCCAAACAAACTACCCCTACGAAGCTGTTTTGTATAGCTCTGCTTATCCTAGGATCATTAGAAGGTGTCGGAGATTATCGTGAAGATGCCCTAAATCTTGTAGCTAAGCTGCCAGAGCTGGCTGCTTGCGTGATTAATTACCATGCAGGATGGGGAAATTCTAATCCTTCAAAGCCTGAGCTGGGGTATATGGAGAACTTTGCACATATGCTCAAGGTGCCTAATGCTGATAAGGATTCCTTAGTACAAATTTTTAGGCTTTTTAATATTCTACATTATGATCATGGCGGAGGCAATTTATCGGCCTTTACCGGCAAAGCAGTCTCTTCAGGATTGGAAGATCTTTATGGATCACTTACAGGTGCAATGTGCGCACTAGCCGGTCCTAAACATGGTCGAGCTAATCAAGATAGCTTAGATTTCATTAATTCTTTAATCGAAGCGATTGGAGAGGATGCTTCTGATGAGAAGTTAACTGCAGAGCTGGAGCGCAGATTGTCGGAAAACCAGCTCATATTTGGATTTGGGCATGCTGTATTACGTGTGGAAGATCCGCGTGCAACCGTATTGTATGAGCTAGCTCAACAGCAGTATGCTAATAATCCGCTAGTGAAGATGGCTTTAACTCTGCGTAGAGTAGCTCCAAAGATACTAGGAGCGCATTCTAAAGCAGCAGATCCCTATCCTAATGTAGACGCTATCTCCGGATCGGTATTATCGGCAGCAGGATTTCCTTATAGTAAATATTTTACTGTACTTTTTGGCCTGGCGAGATGCGTCGGAATATCCAGACAGATTATCTACGAGCGACTAGAGGCTCGTGATGGAAAAGGCGTACCTATTTATAGGCCTAAATTTTTCTATTTACAGTGACGTGAAGATCGCAAAGAAGGCGAAGATTAAACGCAAAGGCGCAAAGGCGCAAAGAAAATTATATTTTTTTTCTTTGCGACTTTGCGCCTTTGCGTTTAATCTTCGCGACCTTCGCGTTAAATAAGTTTTGTGTAAGGTGAGTTATGGATCCAAAAATTCCCGTACAGTCTTATGTAGAGAGCTTTTTAGCTCATGAAGAGTACTTAACTCCGACCACACTTTGCGCAATTATGACCTCTTGTGGTAGCGACAAGGGTGACATACGACACAACTATACTACCTTGTATTCTAAATTGTTTAGCCAGTGGAAAGAGAAAGATATCAATCTCTTTGAGTTAGGACTTGGCACAAATAATCTCGATGTACCCTCAAACATGGGCTCCGAAGGCAAGCCAGGAGCATCATTATATGGCTGGTCGATCTATTTTCCTAAAGCTCATATCTATGGAGCTGATATTGATAAAAGAGTGCTCTTTAACGATCAGAATATTAAAACCTATTATTGCGATCAATTGGACGAAAATTCCATTAAAGAGTTATTTGAACATCCTGATCTAAAAGATTTGCAATTTGATATCATTATTGAAGACGGCTTGCATCAATTTGAGGCGAATCTGATTTTTCTTTGGAACAGTATTGCCAAATTAAAAAAGGGTGGCATTTACATTGTTGAAGATCTGAATGAGCTAAGACGTGAATCTTTCAAAATGATTTTACCTCATCTTCAATCAATGCTCTCTCTCTCCTATATCAATATTGTGACAATCCCCTCCCCCTTTAATCAGTCTGATAATACCCTTCTTGTCATTCAAAAATAATCTTTATGTTAGGATGAGCTCATGCTAGCTGTATTTTTGGACATCGAAACAACAGGGTTAGATCCACGGCAACATCTGCCCATCGATATCGCTTTATCCATCGTAAATATAACCCAAAATAAAATTTTAGGATCTTATCAGAGTCTCATTGCAATAGATCAAAGTTCATGGAATCGTAGTGATCCCTATAGTCTTGCCATCAACGGCTACATGTGGGAAGAGCTGCTTGATGCAAAGCCCGCAGAGGTGATTTCACATGAAATTATCTCGCTATTTTCTCAGCATCAGTTTGTGCGAGGAGAAGGAATTTTTATTTGTCAAAATCCCTCAT
>JABDDJ010000123.1:2720-2792 GCA_013287645.1 Chlamydiota bacterium
ATAGAGCTTTTTTCTCTTTAATTATTGACGTTTATACTCAGGAAAATTTGTCATGGCCCTACCATTGGCTAG
>JABDDJ010000124.1 GCA_013287645.1 Chlamydiota bacterium
AGCTCGGCTTTCATCTTTTTCAACACCTATTCCATTTTGATAATATTCGCCCAAGCGGCGCATTGCATAGGCATTGCCCATTTCAGCAGCTTGCTTGTATAACTGCATAGCCTTAGATTCGTCTTTTTCTACTCCAAGCGCCTTCCTATAGCAATCAGCCAAATCTGCCACAGCAGGAGCGTATCCAAGGCCGCTTGCTTTTGTATATAGCGCCACAGCCTCCTTTTCATCTTTTTGAACTCCTATGCCCTTTTCGTAGCACTCGCCCAACCGATTCATAGAAAATGAACAACCTATCTGAACCGCCTTGCTATAAAACTCCACTGCTTTTTTTTCGTCCTTTTCCACACCCTTTCCATGCAGGTAACAGTTGCCAAGACAAGCAAGCCCTACATTACTATCTTTGTCAGCCGCTCGTTTATAGAACTCTACCGCTCGTTTTTCATCCTTCTTAACACCCAAGCCACTCAAATAACAGTCTCCCAATACGCACATAGCCCTCGTACTGCCTTGTTTAACAGCTTTCTCATAAAACTGAATCGCCTTAGTCTCGTCCTTTTCCACTCCAATTCCATTCATATAACATCTAGCCAAGTTGACCGTGGCCTCATCAATTCCAAGCTCGCTTGCTCGTTGATACCGCTTGACTGCCTCTTTTTCATCCTTTAGCACCCCTAAACCTTCTTCGTAACACTCACCTAGATAGACCAATGCCCAGCCATTGCCTTCGTCAAAAGACTTCTTATATAACTGAAAAGCCTTAGCCTCATCCTTTTCCACTCCAATTCCATGCCTATAACAGCGAGCCAAATCCATCATTGCAAAACAGTCTCCAAGCTCACTTGCTTGTTGGTAAAGCTTGGCTGCTTCCCTCTCATCCTTTACCTCCCCTGAACCTTCTTCGTAACATTCACCCAAACGACTCATGCAAAATCGACATCCCATTTCAGCTCCCTGTCTAAAGAACTCGATAGCCCGTTTTTCGTTCTTCTCAACACCGTCTCCATCCCAGAAACGATTCCCTAATAAATACATTGCGCCAGCCTTTTTATAGAACTCTTCACCCATCTGCGCATTCTTCTCAACACCTTCTCCACAAAAGTAGTAATCTCCAAGGATTCGCATTGCATGTCTGTTGCCCTTGTTAGCTGCTAGACTATACCACTCTATGGCTCGCTTTCCATCCTTCTCAACACCTATGTCATCGTGATAATGGCGACCTAAAGCAACCATTGCCCAGTCATCGCCACGTTCAGCCGCTTGTTCGTACAACTGAATTGCTTTTGCCTCGTTCTTTTCCACTCCAATTCCTTTCATGTAACATCTAGCCAGCTTACTCAAGGCCTCTATGTGTCCTAACTCGCTTGCACGATGATAAAGCGCCACAGCCTCCTTATCATCATTCGGAGCATTTAGTCCCATTTCGTAGGCCTCACCTAGCCAAAACATGACAGCCGGATCATCTGTATCTGCAGCTCGTCTATAAAATTCCATCGCTTGATCTTCGTCCTTGTTTACCCCTCTACCACATCGGTAGCAATTGCCAATGTACGCGAACGCCTGTGTCTGTCCCCTCTCGGCTGCTTTTCTAAAAAACTCTAAGGCCTTCTGTTCATCTTTCTTCACACCACAACCCTTTTCATAACAACGTCCTATAAACAGTAAAGCTGAACTACTACCTTGCTCTGCAGCTTGTCTGTATAGCTCTACCGCTCGACCACCATCCTTTTCAACGCCGTTTCCAAAGCGGTAACAATGAGCAAGGGAAATCAAGCCGCGAACCATGCCCATCTCCGCACATTCTTGGAAATACTTGAATGCTTTGCGGTCATCTACTTCAGCCCCAATTCCATCTCGATAATAATCCCCTAAGACAACCAGAGCAAAGTAGTCTCCCTTGTCGGCAGCCATTTGATAAAGCGCAATCGCTTTGTTTTGATCCTTTTCTAAGCCAATTCCTTGCTCATAACAACGAGCCAAATTTCTCATGGCATCAGTGCTTCCTAAATCGCTTGCCTGCTGGTAGTGAGCAATAGCTTCTGTAAAGTCTTGATCCACCCCTAAACCATTTTCATATAGTTCTCCTAAACGGTTCATCGCGTCGCAATTACCCATTTCAACAGCTTGCTTAAAAAACTCTGCTGCCATTCTATAATCTTGAGGTAAACAATACCCATCAGCAAAGTGAGAAGCTTCGCGAACAATCTCTTCCGTTCTTTCTTTCTGGCAAGATTCTAGCATGGATTTGGCTAAATTGTGACCAAGTTGGCTGGCTTGCCAATAGTATAAGAGCGCTTCTGAAGGGTCTTTCTCTACCACTAAGCCATTGTGATAACAAATGGCCAGATTGTACAAGGCTTCTGCATTCCCCAGATCCGCCGACTGTTTCAACAGCTGAATTGCCTTTAGACCGTCTTGTTCCACTCCCTTCCCTTCCAAGTAACAAAGGGCCAGGTTATTCATGGACTCTTTGTGGGCAAAAGCAACTGCTTTCTGATACAGGTTGACGGCTTGGGATTCATCTTTGGCGATTCCGTCCCCATGCTCAAGGCGAAAGGCTAGTTTAAAAAGGGAGGTTGCCTCATCAGATCCTCCCTCCTTTGGTTGATTTTTAGAAAAACGGCTGTTCATGTAACACCCTCTTTTCCGAAAAAAATACCACGCCACCGCTTGTTAGAACTTAAATCCTCTTTCTCTTAAGAAATCTTCAGAATTCGAGAATGATCGGTTCTTTCCGTTCCCGGATATGTGCGCCTTGAATACCCTCTAGGCAGTCCTTTTTTTTCTC
>JABDDJ010000125.1:0-2221 GCA_013287645.1 Chlamydiota bacterium
TCCTGCCCAGATGAGGACCATGATGAGAAGTAGGAGGGTTTTGATAAGGCTGCCAAAGCCTAGAAAAAAGTAGGCGATCATGGTGAGGATGAATCCAGCGGTCCAGCCGATGTCGACGATGCTAGCATTCTTTTTTTGCGTGTAGATTAGCCAGAGGATGACCATGACTAGTTGTACGAGGACAAAACTCGCACCGATCATTTGAAAAAGAGTGATCATTTTGGACCTTTGTAAACTATTTTTTTAACCTAAAATATGATATAAAGTAATTGGGGATTTAGTGTACACTGGATCCGTAAAAAAAATTAGGGAAGGCGGATGGAGGATTTCAAGGATTGTCTAGTGAATCAGGAGAGAGTGAAGGAGCTTTTCGCTGGATGTCGGAGTGATGAGGAGCGCTATAAGGTTTTGATTGAGTTGGGACGTAATGTTCGGCCTTTGGAAGAAAAATATAAAGTTCCCGAGAATGTGGTTCCTGGTTGTCAGAGTGTGATGCATCTGCATGCATGGAAAGAGGGGGATTGTGTCTTTTTTGAGGCTGAATCCGAAGCGTTGGTCTCGTCTGGCCTAGCCCAAATTTTAATCCGAGTTTACAGTGGTTTGAAGCCTGAGGTTATTCTTAAGTGTCCTCCCGACTTTTTGCATGAGTTGCGTTTGAGTCAGTCCCTTTCCCCTACTCGGGCTAATGGAATATATAGTATTCACCTTAAGATGAAGCAGGAAGCCCTTCGTTTGTTATTGAATTAAACGCAAAGTCGCAAAGGCGCAAAGAAAAAAGTATAAATTTAAGGTGTACCCATTTGTCGAGACAAATGGGTACACCTTAAGTATATATTTTTTTCTTTGCGCCTTTGCGACTTTGCGTTTAATTATTCCTAACGCTGAATTCTAGCTTCCAGGAGCGGTTGTCAGCAGCTTCACACCAGAGTTCGAGTACGCCTAATTCAGTGACTTTGGATCTTAGACGGATATTGATGAATTTGTTATCGGTGTCATTTTTATCGAGGGTGGCTTCTAATGGGTGAAGTTCGCTTAGTTCGGTCTGCCATGAAGGTACGATGGTTCCGATGGTGGGTTCGGAGCCGTTGGATAGGGTGTGGGAGGCATGGCTGAAGAAACGGAATTTTGCTTTCTCGCCTAGAATTAAAGAAAATTCTTGACCCTCTAGTAGAAGTTCGCTCCCCTCTTCCATTCCGTACGGCACGACACAGAGAGCCCTTATGCGTGGAGCACGTCCGGGAACAGCTGGAGCGGCATCTTCGATTCCGATGTAGTAGCTGCGTGATGTTCCGGCTTTGACACGCATGCCTTTCCCTTTTCTGGAAAATCCGTAGTAGGCTGCTCCACAGCTGACGGAGAAGTCATAATCGGCTGATGGTAACTCTGCGACTGCGTGGGTATTGAAGTCTTTAGCCCAAGAGTGCAGTTGGTTTAAGAGCGATTGACGGAAGACATCGCCTTTCATGGTACCACCGTTGAAGAGTACTGCAGCGGGGACGATGAATTTATCCGTTTGACCGCTAATACCCTCACCAGTCATGGAGAGGAACTTTGCTAGTTGGCAGGTGATGCGGGCGTCTTGCGCATAGGGTAGGCCGGTCTGTTTTAGGCCTATTTTTGGCTCGGAAAGAGATTGTTCGTCCGCTTTGACGTGAGGGAAAAATCCCCCTTGTAGAGGTTCAAAGACCTCTTCACGCGTTAGCTTGGTTTTAATGGTGCCACCGATAAGTTTACTCCCTCGGCCGATGATGGCTACTTCCATCTGCTTTGCGGAGGGGTCGCTGAATATTTTTTCTTTACCTCGACGGCAGGCGTGGACTAGACCATTGAACTGCCAATCATCGATAAGCTGACCTTTTTCTTCAAGTTTGTCTTTGATGAGGTAGGCTAGGGTTAGGTCGAGATTATCACCTCCTAAAAGTAGGTGTGAGCCTACAGCATGACGTTCTAGGATGAGATTTCCATGGTCATCTTTGACATTAATGGTGCTAAAATCCGTTGTTCCCCCGCCCACATCGACGACAAGAATAGTTTTTCCCATATGTAGATGCTCACGCCAGGTGTCGGGATGGTGATAGAGCCAGGCATAAAAAGCGGCTAAGGGTTCTTCTAAAAGGATAATGGATGGGTAGCCCGCAATTTGAGCAGCTTCTTGAACGAGTTGACGAGCGCTTGGATCGAATGAGGCTGGTACAGTGACTAAGATTTCTTGCTGATTAAA
>JABDDJ010000125.1:2231-2753 GCA_013287645.1 Chlamydiota bacterium
GGGGTGCTGGGCATTTTATAGTCCCAAGCTTCTTTAAGATGTTTTAAAAAGGCCGCGCAAGTATCTAAAGGGCTTATTTTGGGTGAATTGTCATCTAGAGAGAAATGGATAGGTAAAATATTTTCTCGACGATCTACACCAGCATGACAGAGCCACGATTTTGCAGAATGGACAAGCCGATTTGGGACTTCCCCTCCCCTTTCGCGTGCATATACACCTACACAATAGTCACTATCGCTACTCCACGGCAGCTTTGCGGCGCCTTGAGAGAGCTCTTCTTCCAAAGGAAAATAGAGAAACGAAGGCAGCATGGGCTCTTCGCCTAATACTCCTGCAGCTATAAGCTGAGGAATGTTAAACTGCTGAACAGGGGGTTGCTCACCTTCGAGCTGTATGTAAGATAGAGTACTATTTGTCGTACCTAAGTCGATTCCAATGATAGTTTGCATAGAGACCGCTTTTGTTAGCGTAGTTCAACTTCTGCGGGACAGATGATCTCCCCATTTTCGCCACTGCTCTGCT
>JABDDJ010000126.1 GCA_013287645.1 Chlamydiota bacterium
CTGGATCCACCTTTTCTCCAAATTGAATTGAAGATAGAGCAATTGCAGCTCCTTTTAAATATTTTTCAGGGTTATTAACTTTGTGAAAAGCAATAGGCACCCCTTTGGCCATTAATTCTCCATAACCATCGAATACCATTGTCACAAGACCGATATGGTTAGTTAGTTGGATACCAAGATCAGTGAGAGAATAGCGCCTCCCCGTTTTTATTAAAGCCCTGCAAAGGCAGAGAGAAAGAAGGGCGGCCTTAATAGCAGGTATGTTTTTAAATTTTTTTTGATTCTTTAATTCTTCTTCGTCGAAATATCCGTTTTCTACTAAGGAAGATACAATTCCTACACTTTCTACTAAGGTAAGCGCAAAACAACCTACTCCTATCGAAACAAAATCAAATGCTCCTTGAGCAGAAATACTAGAAGAAATGATATCCGAAGAGAGTTCTTCTAAAGTTGCTTGACTTTTTTGAACCGTCATAAAATTCTCCAGGCTTTTTAAGAAGAAATCTCAGTTTACCACAAGATATAGGTATTGGATAAGTCTTTAAAAAAAGACTATAATGGAATTAAGTACTCGATAGAGAGCCCAAGTTGCCACCTAGAAAATAGCGGCCCATCCCTCTTTTTATCTCATTGACGCATACTGCTTTATAAAAATCCCTCCAAGATTTTAAAATTCCTTCTTTGCATATGAAAAGGAACTGCTATTTACGAGGGATATTCTGTTGGTAGCCGAGAAGAGGATCAACTGAAGGAGAGGGCAAAGTTTGATTTATTACCGATACGGCAAGAAGATCCGGAAAAAGATCGAAACAGCTTTCAGTAAAATGGTCGGCTGGCTGCCAAGACACATTCATGTTGTGACAAATCAACGGTTCATTCTCAAACTTATGATGCTGATGACAGCCTTTTTCCCTCTCATGTGTCACTTTTTAGATGGCAACTTGGGTTTAATCTAGATTTTGCATGGATCAGAGTCTCTTAGAAAAGCGGGATTCTCTTAATTCAAAATCAGGGATTCTTCCATCAGTTTTTACACCTCCATCTAATTGGAAACCTAAAGATTGATAAAACAGCTGTGCTGATTCATTAGAATCTAATACCCAGAGTACCAATTGCTTATATCCACTTTTCTTACAATCTTGGATGGCCAGTTCAGTAAGTTTTTTCCCAATACCTTTTCGCCAGTGTTCTGGATGAACATATAAGGCTCTGATTTCTGCTACTTCGTCCTTTGGTAGGTCATCATCACGGTAATTCCCAAAATTAACAAATCCAACGACCCCTTTATCTGTTTGTTGAGCAAGGATGGTTTTGGTTGTGCTATTTTGCAGAATCCTTATCCATTCTTTTGCTTCTTGAACGACTGTCATACCCCCCAAGTATGAAGGAGGGATTTTCCCTTGGTAAGCCGTTTTCCAAGATGAAACTTGGACTTCTGCCAACCCTGCTACATCATCTAGAGTCGCTTCACGAAATACTGAAGAGAAAGATCCCATATGTGTATTAAATGTCCCTTGAGATATCGGTAAAGTCATAGCCGTAATCCATCTTATGGCAGACATGTTTTTACATACTCCATTATTCAATTTTCAGCTGCAATATAGTTTTCATTCAACCTTAACCCTTCGTGCAGATGCCTAATTCAGAGATTGTCTCTTATCGCGTAGATTTTCCGCAAAGCAGACAATAGAAAGGGCTCTTTCTGCCAATCCTCTAGCAACTTCTATCCATATCTAACTTTTATGTTTCTTGGTATTTTTCCAGATAGGACTCAGGCACTTCTATTGAACTTCCATCCTCATATTCAATAGTATAAATCCATTCTCCTTTTTTACAAAGCAACTCATCAGCTTCTTTTTGAGTAGTAATCTGATCTATTCCGCATATAGACGCAAATTCTCCTGGTCGATAATTCTGAGGGGCTTTTTTTTTTACTGATACTGCGCTTCCCCAAGTAAATTTATTGTTTTTATTATTCATAGTTTCCAAAAAAATTAATGTATCGGTAACCAGGGTGTTCCATCTGGATTTGATACCCCGGGAACATGGCCATGCGGTTCCCACCCCCTCGGATCCGGGTGTTTCGGCCCTTTCGGATGACCGTCATCTTTTCTTACTCCTGTAGGTTTACCCCTTGGGTGATCCGAGGGTTCTTTTACTTGAATCCATTTTCCATCTTCTGAACCATTCAGCCACTGCCCCTCTGGAACTGGGATAATATTCCCTTGCCCATCCCCCACAAAGATTTCACCATCAACTGGGCCATCAAAAGGATTCGTATTTTTCCAAGAGATGTCCTTAATATCCTGAACATGCTGTATAGTAAGGCTTAATCCATGGCCAATCAATGCTGCACCTGCACCCTCTGCAACCATAAAACCGAATGTAAACCCGCCAAGCGTTGCAAATTCAAGTCCTAGACCGCCAACCATTATAGCTCCTCCTAACACCATTTCCCCTAATCCTAACAAATACCCTCCAACGCTCTGGCCAGTTGGATCTTGGTATGCAAAGGGATTATTGAAAACGTATTGGTAGAGGTTTGAATGATCAACAGGGCCTACTGGATCAGGAGTTAACCATCTGCTAAGAAGCGGGTCGTAGTAACGCTGTCCGAAATAGACGAGCCCTGTTTTCGCATCATATCTTTTACCAGCATATGCGTAAGGGATTGCATCGGTTAATCCTGCTCCAAATGCATCGCAGCTGTTTTCCTTGGCGATTTTTCCTGTTCTCCAATCG
>JABDDJ010000127.1 GCA_013287645.1 Chlamydiota bacterium
GGTAACAGTGTCGGCGTTGTTGAGGTTGACCGCAGTATTCCAATAAAAAATGGTCCCCCAACCTTTACTCTAAAAGATCCTGATGGATCAATCTTAGCTATTGCATCTCCTTCGCTGCTCTCAAACTTTTATCAAAGCACTTTTGGCAGTTACACCGTGTTCACGCTCTATTATGAAATAAAAGACAGTCAAGGAGAATTGATTGGGTCTGTGATGAATTGCTACATTGTTTCACATTCATCTGATTTTAGAGAGTCTTATTCAAGTAGTTTTTATCTTTTCAATTCAAAGATAAAACGAGTACTTGATGGTACAACAGGCCTCCTGATGCCCGGTCATTTTTTTAATGCTACAAAGACTGAAGATCAAAGTAGTGCTGAACAAGTTGCTTATCTAAGAACCACTATGTATAGTCCCTGGAGAGCTAATGCCACTATCGATAATATGGATTATTTTAATGAAAAAGAAATTAATCCTAGTCATTACCTAATGACCTTAGTCATTCGTTCGCAAGAAATTTCGATAGATGATGCTTGGAAGCTATCCTCTATCCAATGATCTTCACAACTCTACGTGTTCAAGAGGGCCTTCCTATAAACTGGAAGGCTCATCAAGAGAGACTGGAAGATAACTGCAAGCAACTAAACGTTATCTTTCCTGCTATTTCTCTTGAAGAAATTTGCCTATTTATCTCTTTAAAACAAGCGCAAAAAGGGATCTGGAAGCTCAAAATTAGCATCACGGCAGATTCCTATGAAGTGACTTTAGAACCTTTTCATGATCAAGATCAAGCGGGATGGACCCTGTCTACAATAAAAATGGCTAGATGTCCTCAACTATCTAAAATTAAATCAGTTTCTAATGCTGAAAACCTCTCATTACTAAGAAAAAAAAATACTCAAACGAATGACATTTGCATTTGTGATGAACAAGGGTATGTCTTAGAAACTTCCATTGCGGCACTATTTTGGGTAGTGGGCAAAACTCTTTATTACCCCTCTTTAAAGCTTCCTCTTCTGCCAAGCACTTCTTTGAAAATGCTGCGTTTAAAATCCGGGTTTAAAACTGAAGAGTGTATTAACACTATTTCTGAAATCCCATTCGAAGCCAAATGGTATGCTGTCAATGCACTCAGAGGGGTCATCCCCATCCTAGCTATCGACAGTATTGCCAAACCTGTCGATCGCAACTTAGAAGCGCAATTGCAGGAATGTCTTGGCATCAAGCGCTCTATTTGTTAAACTGCTCATAATCAAAATATAGGCAGAAAATGAATAAAGAAGAGAACGTCTCCGCAGCTATCAAACCCACACGTCAAGAAGATTATCCCGAATGGTACCAACAGGTCATTAAAGCCGCCGATATGGCCGAAAACTCTCCTGTGCGTGGCTGCATGGTCATTAAGCCATGGGGATATGGCATCTGGGAAAACATCCAGCAGCAACTCGATGCTCGCATCAAAGAAACAGGTCACGAAAATGCCTACTTCCCTCTCTTTATTCCCATCAGCTTCTTGCAAAAAGAGGCAGAGCATGTGCAAGGATTCGCCAAAGAGTGCGCTGTCGTCACTCACCATCGTCTAGAAGAAAAAGATGGAAAACTCATACCCACAGCACCTCTCGAAGAGCCACTGATCGTTCGACCCACTTCAGAAACCATCATCGGCGACTCCTATTCACGCTGGGTAGAATCCTATCGAGATCTACCAATTCTCATTAACCAATGGGCTAATGTCGTTCGTTGGGAAATGCGTCCCCGCATCTTCCTGCGCACTGCAGAATTCCTTTGGCAAGAGGGACATACTGTCCATTCCAGCGAAAAAGAGGCCATCGAAGAGACTCTCATGATTCTTCAAATGTATAAAACATTTCTTGAAGAGGTCTTAGCCATGCCAGTCATCATCGGCGAAAAATCAGCCGGAGAACGATTTCCAGGCGCAGTCTCCACCTACTGCTTAGAAGCCATGATGCAAGACCGTAAAGCCATTCAAGCCGGAACCTCTCATTATCTCGGGCAGAACTTTGCCAAAGCACAAGGAATAAAATTCACCAACAAAGCCGGCGAAATTGAGTATGGCTATACAACCTCCTGGGGTATGACAACGCGTTTAATTGGTGGGATCATCATGTGTCATGGAGATGATGATGGATTGCGCTTACCCCCTAGAGTAGCTCCCAAACAGATTGTCATCATTCCATTTGTACCCAAACCAGAACAAGAAACTGAAGTATTTGCCTACGCGGACAAGCTAGCCGCTGAGCTCAGAAAAAAGAGCTATCATGGAAGGGCCCTTCAAGTGCATGTCGACAAAAGAGAGATACGTGGAGGTGAAAAAAATTGGGACTGGATCAAGAAAGGTGTTCCTATTCGCATTGAAGTAGGACCACGAGATATCGCACAAGGCATGGCTGTCGTATCCCGGCGTGATAAACCTCACAAAGAGAAGAGCAATCTTGCAGTTGCTGAGTTAATCGACAAAGCGGAATTCCTACTGGATGAGATCCAAAACAACTACTTCCAGCAAGCACTCACCCATATGCAAAAATATTTATACACAGACATACAAACTTTTGCTGAATTAAAAGAATTCTTTACTCCAAAAAATCTAGACAAACCTGAAATCCATGGTGGTTTTATCCGCGCTAAATGGTGCGGCGAACAGGGTTCAGAAGCAGTTCTAGATGATCTAAAAGTCACCATCCGCTGTCTCCCGCTA
>JABDDJ010000128.1 GCA_013287645.1 Chlamydiota bacterium
TTTTGAGAATATGCCCTGCATATCCAATAAATGTGCCTGCATTAAGAAATCTAAATTGAGTGGGGCTTTCTGGAAATTGCTCAGCTAAATCAAAAAAGGGAAAGATGTCTTTTTCAGCACCAAATACGCAGCGGACATTCATGGCTAAAAATCGATCTAAGATGGTTTGAGCATCACACATAAATAGGGTATCAAAGCCATCGACATAGAGGACAATCGCTTCCTCAGGCAAGGTTTTAAGATATTCTCTGACATAAATTATTTTCTGTACATTGCCTTCATAGGGTAGTCCTAAGCCTACAACGTCGATTTCAATCTCATGCTTTTCGCATGAAGTGAGTAGCTTACGGAGCCCTTTAGAATGATGGGAACATATCGTAAAAACATGGAAATTTTCCGTTGTCTGGGCAGATACCGAAGAGAGAGTTAGCAGTAAGAAGAGAAAAAAATTAATTAAATACTTCATGGTTATTTATAGATATCTTTGTAAATATCGTCGAGAAAGTGTTTTGAGAGACCATTTCCATGGACTATACATGGTTTGGTTCCTGTGCTCAGACAGTTGACTGTCTTTGTTTTTTTTCTGGTACTGAAGTCGATTCGGTCAAGGGCATGGAGTGGAAAAAATAGCTCGCAGTAGTAATCTAGATTGATCTCATTCTGATGCCCGTCAACATAATATCTAATTGTCTGCCGTTGATCGCAGTCATTGGGGATGGGATTCATATTAGTGAATATCTGTCGAAGGTGGCCGACATAACCGATAAAATTTCCTGTATTGATATATTTGAATTTTGTGGGGCTAGGAGGAAAGTAAACGCATAGTTCTGGTTCAGGAAAGCAGTTTACCTCTGCGCTAAATAGGCAGGGGACCTTCATAGCGAGGAATTTTTTTAAGATTGTTTTTTTGTCGTTCAAAAATAAAGTATCAAACCCATCTGAAAACAAGACGATGTCATTGTTTGGAAGATCTTTCATATACTCCAGCATATAGAGCAGCTTTTGGCCATTTCCTAGATAGGGATCTCCCATTCCTAAAATATCGATGGTAATTCCATTGTACTGACAGGAGTGTAGTAACATTTGTAAACCGGGATCGTTTCTAGTAGCGACAGTGACAACATGGAAGCTATCCTGAGATCGAGATTTGGCGTGGATAGATGTAGAGATAAGTGCAATAAAGAGTATAAAGTATTTTAAGCAGTTCATAGCAATCCGTTTTATTCAAATAGTTGATAGAAAATGTACCGATAGAGAGAGGCAGAATTTCCATTTCCGTGGATAACACAGGGAGTGGACCCTGTAAGCACGGAGTGTACTTTCTTACCACTTACCCGTACGTGTTTACGTTTTAACCCATAAAGGGGAAAAAATAGTTCACAGTGGTAGTCTAAATAGATCTCATCCTGATGACCTGCTAAATAATAGGTTATCATTTGAGCTTGATCGCATTCAGAAGGAGAGATAGGGCTTATATTTTCGAAGAGTTGGCGTAAATAGCCGACGTATCCGATGTATGTTCCCGTATTGAGATATCTAAATCGTGTAGGGGATGGAGGGAACTGATCTCTAAGTTTAGGATGAGAGTAGAGATTTGTTTCTGCAGCAAATAAACCGGGGATATTCATCGCGAGAAAGCGGTCTAAAATAATCTCTTTATCAGCGGCAAAAAAAAGTATCATACCCATCGATAAAGAGAATGATCGTGTCGTCGGACAGATCTTTCATATATTCCAGCATATAGTGCAATTTTTGCCCATTACCTAGGTATTTATCTCCCATTCCTAGGACATCAACTGTGATATTATAAACTTCGGCTGACTGTAAGAGTTGAATTAAGCCTACTGTTTTTAGAGATGCGACGGTCACAACTTTAAAGTTATCTGCGTGGATCGTAGAGAAGAGAATCATAAAAAAAGTAATAATTCTTTTCAAATATGGCATGCTTTCCAAGCTCCAAATACCGAAATGCAGTATATGTAGCATAAAAGAACAATTTTGAGAAAGCTGTATGTTTGGTAAATTTTTACCTCGCACCACAAATTTTTTTATTTTTTTTGATTCTCTAGCCGTGATCATTAAAGATTCTTCGCAAGCGCTATTAGAGATGATCTCTATGGAATTTGCAGAGCAGGTAATGCAGGCTGAGAAGATAACAAAATATGAAAAAGAGGCCGATGAGGTCACTCATAAGTGCATCGATGCACTCCATAAAACCTTTATTACACCTTTTGAACGCGAAGATATCCACCGTTTGATTACCCGCTTAGATGACATTCTCGATAGCATCGAGGACATAGCTGCCAAGATAATTCTCTATAGGCTTGACACGCGCAAAAGAGATGCTACGTCATTAGCGACAATTTTGTGTTCTTCAGTGCAGGAAATTCAAACGATTGTTAAGGCACTGCGCAAAAAAGGCCCTCTAGAAGCGACAAATCAAGCTTTTGTAAGGATTCATCAGTTAGAAAATGATGGTGATACTGCAGTGAGAAGAGCGATTGGCGCTCTCTTTGATGAAGAAAAAAATTATGTCGAGTTGATCAAATGGAAAGAAATTTTTGAAAATCTTGAGGAGGCGATCGATTGCTGCGAAGCGGTTGCAAATATCGTAGAGGGCGTCATGATCGAAAATAGTTAATGCTACTTTTAATTTTTGCGATTACGATAGCTGTGCTCTTTGATGTG
>JABDDJ010000129.1 GCA_013287645.1 Chlamydiota bacterium
CTTTTACAAAAACTTATTTACCTTATCGAAGAAAAGGGCGTGAGCCCTTCAAGTATTATCGCGATCACCTTCACCAAAAACGCGACAAATGAAATGATAGACCGGCTGATTATTTCGGCAGATCATAGTGGCGAATACAAAAAGCAACTCTTTGACAAGGAAAAAAATTTTGCTGATAAAGACCGGGAAAGGTTTATACAACAGAAAAAGTATAAATGGATTGACGGATTAACAATTAAGACTTTTCACAGTTTATGTTATTCTATTCTTCGCAATTACGGTGTTAATGAGTTCGATAACAAGTTCAGAATCATCGGTGATGAAAAGAAAGACGAGGAAGATGAACTTTCAAAGCATGCTGCGCCTGAAACAGTTTTTGAAGTAATGCACAAATTGCTGATCGTGGAATGTGAGAACACAGAATATCTATTGCAACTCAAACGATACATACTTGATTATGTGATAGATAAAATTCATTTAAAACAAGTTGACCTTCAATATTTGCCAAAAGACGGCAAATATTTCACAACGCTTAATGGAACAAAAGTCCGTTCCAAATCAGAACAATTTATTGCAGACTGGTTTTATCGGCACAGTATTAAATTTGAATATGAACCTTTGTTAAACGTAAAAGATTTCTCTTTTACTCCGGATTTCTACATTCCTGACGCCAATTTATATATTGAGCATATCAGTGACAAAAGCTATCCAATGAAAGATAAGGAAGAACAATTTAAAAAAGGGAATTTGTTGTTGGTAAAAACCTATGAGAGCATGACGAAAGATTCTGCTTTGTTTAACCACACACTTGACAACATTGTAAAAAATCGTTTACCTGCCGACTACCACAAAACTGTATCAATAAATTTCAAAGAAGAATTTCATGGTTACCAGGGAGAGGTAAAAGATTTTGTTCAACAAATCATCCGCATCACCGATATGATGAAAGTTGAGAATATCAATATAGACAGTGTTTTAGAAAAGGCAAGAAAAGACCAACATGAAAGAGTACGTAACTTTTATGAGCTGGCAATTCCAATCGTAAAAAAATACAATCATTATTGCACAAATAAATCTTATCTTGACTTTAACGACTTAATTTCAACAAGTATTTCGCTATTTAAAAACCACGGCGATATAGCTAACAGATACAAGAACAAATATCAATATCTGTTGGTTGATGAGTTTCAGGATGTGAATAACCTGCAAGTTGAACTACTCAAACTATTCCTTGCAGACAGCACCCAACTTTTTTGCGTGGGCGACGATTGGCAAAGTATTTATGGGTTCAGGGGATCTAATGTAAGTTACATCGTTGAATTTGAAAGTCACTTTACAAATGCTCGTACCATTAAACTTGACTTAAATTATCGAAGCACTCAAAATATCGTCGGCGCAAGTAATGAAGTTATTAAACATAATAAGTTCAAAGTTGATAAAGATGTCCATGCCTCAAAAAAATCTGAACACAAGATAGTAGTGTATTCGGGGGCAACTGAGGAAGAAAATATTCAATTCTGTCTTGATAAGGTGAAAGAATTGTTACACGACGGGCTGAACAACGACGACATTTTATTTCTCTACCGAAGAAGTAAGATGTTTGCCCCCTACCTCTATCGTTTCAAAAACGAAGGCATTAAAATCTCTTCAAAAACAATTCATGCCGCAAAAGGACTTGAAGCTAAGGTTGTTTTCATAATTGGTTTAAAAGAAGGCCACGGAGGTTTCCCCGACATCTGGTTAGAAGACAGGATTTTTCAGGTGATTAAGAAAGCAAACCACGATTTGCTTATTGAGGAAGAAAGACGGTTGTTTTATGTTGCGATTACCCGGGCGAAAGACAAACTCTTCCTCATCACCGAAAAAGGAAACGAATCAAGTTTTCTGAAAGAAATTCCTGACATCTTTACTGTTAAGACCAGCACACCGATCAAATCGGTGGTAGAAAAAGTCATTACTTGTGGTAAGTGTTTTAGCCAACTTGAAAAGCTTTGGGTGGTTTGCCCATATTGCGGCGAGAAAGTGAACGAGAGGAAAGAAAATGACAAATAAATAACTCCCAGCTATTCGACGTTGCAAGTTCGACCGACTAACGAGTATCTCAACCACCAAAACAACAAAACCCGCCATAAGCGGGTTTTGGTCGTGGAGCCGGAGGGATTTTTCGCTCGCTCATTGCCGTGCACAGCCCCCTCAAGAAAAAGTTCGAACCCTCTCCCGGGTTCGAATCCAAAAATGATTTTACAAAAAGAGCCCGCCTTTAGGCGAGCTCTTTATCGTGGAGCCGGAGGGATTCGAACCCTCGTCCAAACATGGTATAAGGTAAGCTTTCTACGTGCTTAGCATCTGTTAAATTGTCGGGAAGGGGAAGGCCAGCTGCTTGCCTGTACCGTCTTCCGTAGGTGCTTTATCTCACCCGCTATGCGCACCTTAAGCGGACCAGTTTCATCTTTCGATGCCCCGGTTGCCGGCCCGATGAAACGGAAAACCGGCGGGACAAAAGCTAGCTAAATTCTAAATTAAGCAGCTAAGGCGTAGTTATTTTCGCCATTTGTAAGTTTGAGCGTTCAGATTTAAGCGCTAATTCACCCAACGCGCTGCATGCTTACTTACTTATCTCCATCCTGTC
>JABDDJ010000130.1:0-169 GCA_013287645.1 Chlamydiota bacterium
TACCCACAGGGTGCCCTGTCAAGGGATCGCCGGAAATATAATGGTTGATGCCTCGATGAATTCTCCCTTCGATTAACGCTTGGATTGGGTATCCTATGCGTGCTTTGTAATAGCCTAATTGATCTTCTAATACTGCAGGGCCTGCCACTGCAACTACGCGGTCGGTGAG
>JABDDJ010000130.1:179-2627 GCA_013287645.1 Chlamydiota bacterium
TTTTCCGGTAGCCGCCAAGTGACCGATCATGGCCGCATCCCAGGCAGTCGCTGTCCAGACTACATCATCTTCAGAAGTAATGGGAGAGATCTTTTGGATATGCAGGGATTGATTTGCTATAGGATGCGGTCCCTCAGCAGCATGTAGATGAATGCCATTTAGCTTTTTAAATGCAGGACATGTCGATCCAAGTCGGTAAACAACATGCACATTACCTGGAGCAAGTTTATTGAGAACTTCCAATCCGTAAAGGAACTCTTCTTCGTGATGCAAAATTTCGAGTTCTGCAGGCGGAACAAAAGGTGCGGACTCAAGAGCTTTCACAAAAATAGCGCGAGGGGTTTTGTTAGGATTTGCTAATTGTGGAAAAGGGCGTTGTCTTAAATAGGTGAAGGCTCCTCCTGTTAAAAGAAAGTGTATGAGTTCTTCTTGTGATGCATTGGCTAATTGTAAAGGTTTTCTTTCGAAATGCTCTTCATGCTGAACGACGTCGATAATGAGTGCATCATTATGAATGCTGTGCAGCACTCCTGCTGCAGGTGAGACGAACATTCTTCCGGGAGTGTTGATGTCTTCTGCTAAGGGCTGTCCGATCTTGACGATTTCTCCTTGATCGACAAGTAGCTGTAGGTGTAGATCATCAAAATAATCTAGCGTAAGAGCTATTTGTGAGGGTTTATTGATGGGGCGGACTTCGCCTGAAGGGATATTTAAGCGTACCTTTCCTGCAGGATGGCCCTTAATAGGTATGTCAAGTCCTTTCTTGATAGTAATGAGCATGGTTAGCCTTTAAATTAAAGCTTATTTTTACCACAGTTAAAATTAAACGCAGAGGCGCAAAGGCGCAAAGATTTTTTTGATTCCCTATCTCTTTGCGCCTTTGCACCTCTGCGTTTAATTTTAACTGTGGTATACTACTACCCATGTACTCTATAGACTGGGAAGAACAATGGCGTTTACACGCCAGAAATTTTAAAGGAGATGGCTTTGTCCATTTGGATTTTCCTGCCAAAAACATTAAGCTAGCGCCAGGGCCAGGGTTTGGCGATTTGTCGCATCCTACCACGCGGTTAATGTTACAAGTGATGGAGCCACGCGTTGCTGGTAAGCAGATCGTTGATATTGGTTGTGGCAGCGGTGTTTTGACATTATCATCCATCGGCATGGGAGCTTCTTCTGCAATTGGTATTGATATTGAACTTGATGCTGTGGTGCATGCTCAGAAAAATAGTTTACTGAATAACTTAGAAAATAAAATTTCATTTTACCATTCAGACAACTATTTTGTTCCTAACCACTGGGCTAACTGTATTGTAATGAATATGATTACGAGTGAACAAAAAATTGCTTGGAAGCATTACATAGATATTTTTCGAGATGCTCGCGAACTTATTGTTTCGGGCATTTTAGTTGCCGAAAAGGAAAAATATCTTCTAGAGGTTGGCCAAAAGGGTTGGAGGCTATCGGATTCTTTAGAAGAAGGGGAATGGTGCGCTATTCACTTGCTGGCTTTGCAGGCGTCTCAGTAGAACAACTCTCATTTTTTCCGCAGGGACAGCAGCTCTTCTGATAACCGGTCTCGTACCAGCCTCCTCCATTTAATTGAAATCCTAAACCTACAGTGGGAACGCGGCGAAGTGTCTCTTTTTGGCATGCAGGGCAGAGTGTCAATGCTGGATCGCTGATCTTTTGAAATGCCTCCATGCTATGATGACAACTAGAACATTTATATTGATACGTTGGCATAGTTTCCTTACTTTTGGCTTTGCAGGCTTAAAAAACACTATCCGTGCCCGTGCCCGTGTGCGTGCCCGTGCCCGATATATATTTTTTCGGGCACGGGCACGCACACGGGCACGGGCACGGGTTATTACATCATTCCCATTCCGCCCATGCCACCCATACCCATACCTCCCATTCCACCCATGCCGCCCATATCGCCCATGGCTGCTGCTTTGGATTTTGGTTTTGGTTTTTCGGTGATCATGCATGCTGTTGTTAAAAGGAGTGACGCTACTGAAGAGGCATTGATCAAGGCAGTGATCGTTACTTTAACGGGATCGATGACTCCTGCTTTAATAAGGTCTTCAAAGTTCCCAGTCATTCCGTTGTAACCCATCGCTCCTGTTGCTGCAAAGATCTTCTCTGCAATGAGATCGCCCTGCTCTCCGCAGTTATTGGCAATTTCGCGTGCTGGGGCGTAGAGTGCTTCGCGCAAAAGATCGAGTCCTACTTTTTCGTCTCCATTCAATTTGATGCCATCAAGTACTGGCAGTGCACGTAGAAGTGCTACGCCGCCTCCTGGAACGATTCCTTCTGCAACAGCTGCGCGTGTAGCATGCAGGGCATCTTCTACGCGAGCTTTTTTCTCTTTGAGCTCTGTTTCTGTCGCTGCGCCAAGCTGGATGACAGCTACGCCGCCAGCGAGTTTTGCAAGGCGTTCTTCGA
>JABDDJ010000131.1:0-950 GCA_013287645.1 Chlamydiota bacterium
AAAAGCTGGCGCCGATTATATCGGCCACCAAGAGCTTCTCGATAAAGTCGCCGCCGGCTGGACGGATTTTGACGCTGTCATTGCCACACCCGATATGATGCGCGATGTAGGTAAACTGGGTAAAGTACTCGGTCCTCGCGGACTGATGCCCACACCCAAGGCTGGTACTGTCACCACTGACGTCACCACCGCCGTTCGCGAACTTAAAGGTGGTAAAATTGAGTTTAAAGCTGACCGCCATGGCGTTGTCAACAGCTTGGTTGGAAAACTCAATTTCACAATTGAGCAACTCATCCAAAACATTCATGCTTTGGTTGCCGCAGTTGTTCGCGCTAAACCATCGAGTGCAAAGGGACACTACATTAAGTCAGTGTCTATTTCCTCCACGATGGGTCCAGGTATGAAAGTGGATCTACGTGAACTGGAAGTATCATAAAGATAGGAGTGTCGTGCTATGAGAAAAGATAAACATCTCCTTCTCGACGAAGTAACGGATAGCTTCCGCTCTTTCGACCATTTCTTTGTGATGCGTTATGCATCGCTCAACGCTAATAAGGCGAACGATTTCCGCAATGAAGTCGCCAAACGCGGTGGAGACGTGCATATGCTTCGTAAACGATTACTGCAAAAAGTCGCCGAATCGATAGGCTTCAACGCCTCTCAAATTTCCTTCGATGGACATATCGGTCTGGTCTTCGCTGCAGGTGATCCTGTCGAAATGTGTAAGATGCTCATCCAGTTTGGAAAAGATAATAACGACGCCGTGACACTAGTCGGCGCACGTGTCGATAATGAGACGCTTGTTGCTGGGCAGGTCATCACCCTGTCGCAACTGCCAGGCAAAGCAGAGATGCAGGCACAACTATTAGCCACATTCGAAGCTCCCTTATCGCAGACGTTGTACCATCATAAAGAAGTAGCACTGTAAATAATCGCCTTCAGGTTAATAG
>JABDDJ010000131.1:960-2526 GCA_013287645.1 Chlamydiota bacterium
TGGAAGCACTCATCTCCAGCGTGGTATATTGCTTGGACAACAAGTGCAATAAAGAATAAGCCAAAAGAGGTAGTATCGTGAGTAAAACAGATAAATTAATTGATGAGCTCAGTAATTTAACCGTCTTAGAGATGGCTGAGCTAAAGAAAGCTTTAGAAGATAAGTGGGGCGTTAAAGCCTCTGCTGCAGTCGCTGTAGCCGCTGCTCCAGCTGCTGGAGCAGGAGCTGCACCTGCCGAAGCAGAAGCAGAGTCCACAGAGTTTGACATTCATTTGGATGCAGTACCTGCTGATAAGAAGATCGGCGTGATTAAGGCTGTTCGCGAAATAACAGGTCTTGGCTTGAAAGAAGCAAAAGATATCTGCGATGCGGCGCCGAAGGTTATTAAGGAGAATGCTCCAAAGGCTGAAGCAGAAGAAGCTAAGAAAAAAATTGAAGCTGCTGGCGGAAAAGTAGTCCTTAAAGGAAAATAATCGCCTTCAGGTTAATAGCGCACGGCTTAAATGTAAGCTCGTGCGCATTTGCTTTTTTAAAATTTGTGCGCACAAATTTTAAAATAGAAATAATTGGCTCTAATGCTATAATTATTTACAGTGCTACTTCTTTATGATGGTACAACGTCTATTTCGCATGTCTGATTACAATCTATTGTGTTCCTTTCTCTGCTGCTGTTTATGCGCAACTAATTTAATGTATATCTCAGGCATTGCTACGCCTGAACTGTTTGATCAACTCACACTAGGGAGTCCAGTGTAATGTTACGTAAGCCTCCTCATCGCATGAGCTTCCACGAGAAGGAAGAAATCATCGATCTCCCCAATCTTATTGAAGTACAAATTAAGTCGTACAACTCCTTTCTGCAAACGAATAAATATCCCCATGAACGGGAGAATATTGGTTTACAGGAAGTATTTAACGAGATATTCCCTATCAAGTCGTACGACGAAAAAACCATTTTAGAGTTTTTGTCCTATAGCTTGGGCGTGCCTAAATATACGCCTGAAGAATGTGTCCGTCGAGGGATTACCTATAGCGTTACACTTAAAGTGAAATTTCGCCTCACCGACGAAACAGGTATTAAAGAAGAAGAGGTCTACATGGGAACTATTCCCATCATGACTGATAAAGGCACATTCATTATTAATGGCGCCGAACGAGTCGTTGTCTCGCAGCTTCACCGTTCTCCTGGTATCTGCTTTGAAATGGAGAGACATCCTCGCGGAAATATTCTCTACTCTTTCCGCATTATCCCTTACCGCGGAAGCTGGCTTGAGGCCTCTTTTGATTCTGGCGATTTAATCCATGTCTACATCGATAGGAAAAAACGCCGCCGTAAAATTTTAGCAACTACCTTTATTCGCGCGCTAGGCTACTCTACAAATGCTGATATTATTGAAGAATTCTTTAGCACACGCCGCGTCAAGATTACATCGGATAAAGATTTTGCAAAATTAGTAGGAAAAATTTTAGCTGAAGATGTCGTCGATGCTGATAGCGGCGTTGTTTTCGGACGAGCTGCCGAAAAATTGACCACCGCAATGCTAAAACGCATGGTCGACGCCGGCG
>JABDDJ010000132.1 GCA_013287645.1 Chlamydiota bacterium
ACGACGAAGGCATTATATGCCTTTACGTTTTCGCCAAACAATAAATTTAAGCTTAACACATTTGCAAAAGAGGGATATTCTTTAACTGCTTGAATTATTTGCTCTTTTTCGTTTGAAGAAAGATAAGCAATATTTTTTTTCCAGGCAGGTACAGGTTCAGACGGTACAGTAGCGGGTTTTTCTTCTTCAATTTGAGTCGGTTTAACTTCTTCTTTTTTGAACAATACACTGTCATCTTCTTTATCCATCTTATCAAGAATCTGCTCAGCCGCAGCGACTGGATCTTGTTCATTAACAACCTTACCTAAAATTTTTGTTATTTTAGGTTCGTTCGAAGTTCTATTAAGTTTGTCTGAGAGAAGTCTGTTCGTTATAAGTAGAGCAGCTTCAGAGAGTATTTCTTGAGAAGGTTTATCTTTTCCAACACAAATAAGATTTTGAATTTCTGAACATCGAGATATCAAAGTAATCTGTTTGAAAACTTCAAACACATTTTTTGTAGTTTTAGACTCACAGTCTTGTAATAAATCAATAAACAGTTCTTTAATAACTTTTGTATTCCAGGGATTGTTAATGAAAAAAGTAATAAAACTATTTTTTGCTGGATCCGTAGATATGCATGAATACGTATTTATCAACCAACCAAAATCAGCATGAATAGCTAATTGATCTACAGTACTCCTTCGAGTATCAACCGGGAGCGATTTCCAAATATTCAAAACAGTAACTGTTTTTGATTCAGTTAGTAAAGACACCTTTGTGAATAATTTTAGTATATCTGTAAAAAATGCCTCTCTTTGAGTTGTAGGAGTGGTACTGAGAGCTTGCAAAATAGAAGGTAAAAATTTCCTATGTTTTCCAGGAGTTTCAGCGAATTGCAATGCATAATGAGAATAACTTACTTTATCCTCTTCAGAAGAATTAGCGGAGTGTGTAATATTCAATATTTTATCAATCTGATCAAGTTCAATGTTAGGATTCTGTTCTTTGGCTTTTTTCAAAGCACCACAAACAGTCGTATGAATAGAATATAGGATATGACAATAAATAAATCCCCAAAACCTGCAGATCAGCCATCTACTTGCTTGAGATTTCTCACGGATGTCAACGATCTTGCGATATTTGAGAGACAGGTAGTCCTTCTGGTCTTGATGTAATTCAGCGGCATCTAATAGCTCATTCATCTCAGTAGCAATCTGTGAGAAGCTAGTCTTTTTCGTCAGTGAGGGATTTGGAGAACCAAGAGAAACATAGCGTTTGCTTCCATCTGTGGTAGGAGCAAGGACAGAATCAAAAGCCTTACTCAAATGATTATAGCGATCTGTGATTGTTGACATACTATGTTCCTAGTTTAATAAATTAAATAATTATTATTCTTCTTTAAAACTTCCTACGAAATTTGCGATAATTCGATGTTTTCCGTCTTGCGTTAATTCCACATGTTTTTGATTAAAATTCAAATGGACGTATTCGATGAACCCTGCCCAGTTTTTAATAGGTACCGGCTCAATATTATCCCAAGCTATAAAATCCAGAGGCTTTTCTAATGCTTTCAGAATTGGGTTAATTATTGCTGGATCAGTTTGTTGACTTAGCTTTGTAAACGCTTGACAAATTTTATATTTAATATTGGTGCTGTTTTCTGAACCACTTTCCCAATTGTCCCAGTTTTCTTGAATGATAGTTGCAATCTGCGGTCGCTTCTCTTTTGAAAATAGTGCAAGAATACAGATAATGTATTCGACGTTATTTATGTTTAGCTTTATGAGAACTTTTTGAGTTTGATCAACAAGATCATCAATATCTGTAGAGTCACATAATGCATTAATGACTTTATGAGTCTCTATACATATATCATCGCTTTCATTTCCTTTATTCATGAAAATATTATCACGAAATTTAGAAACTTGATCGAGAATAGGGCCTGGGTTACAATCTTTTCGATGTTGGATGAGTTCTTTGTTTTTTATGTGCCTTCCTGAAAAAGCATACAATACTCCATCTTGAAAAAAACCTTCTTTACTATTTTTTGTATCATCTCGTTTAGGTTTATCTTTAAATAGAGGGTGGTTGATAAATACCTTTCGATTTTCGGGCTTGATAAAATTGAGTGCTTCCACTGCACGTCCTAGGTTATTGCTATAAATCTTAGGAAAGAAAGCTTTTGCATCTTGAATAAAGTCTTTTCGATAAACTTCTAATACGTTTGGCAAAGTTAGAAGAAGTTCGTCCTTTTCCCTTACGTCTAAAGGGTTTATCTCTTCTATATATGGAAGACAGGCTCTTGTTATGTCAATAATATATGATCTCATTCTAAAGTTAAAGAAGGTTTTGTATACTTGTAAGAAAGAAGCTAAATCATTTTCAGCTGTAATTTTGTGTATACAATCCAGAAATAAAGGACAAAATTCTTCTCGTTTTTCTTTTAAGGACAGTATGATGTCTACTATTTCTAAAACATATTTATCATGAGGCGTGGCAACTAAAACATTAACGAAGTGACGGCATAGC